>CAZXQZ010000205.1:0-7599 GCA_964642445.1 uncultured Anaerolineae bacterium | reverse complement strand
TACGCCAACGCCCACCGCATCCCGGTGGAGGAGGCGAAGCCGGCCGATGAGGCCGGGCGGTACCTGCACCCCATCGAGTTGGGCCAACCGGCGGACCTGGGCCTGGACTACCAGCGCAACCGCTAGTGGGTCACTTGGCGTGACTGCATGTGCTGATGGCTGCGGGACCTCCCGGCTCGTTACCCTCCGATCAGAACGGCCTGCTGCTTGGCAGCCAGGGCGTCAGCGGTTATAAGTGGCTGCAAAGTTATGGCGGGATTCTGTCGCTCAATCCTGTCGGTAACAACGTTGGCATCGGCCGCACCGATGCCAGCTACACCCTGCACATGGCCAGCGGTGCGCATGTGACTACCGGCGGGATCTGGACCAACGCCTCCAGCCGCCAGCTCAAGGCCGATTTTGCCGCCATCGACCGCACGGCGCTGCTGGAGGTGCTGGCCGATCTGCCGATCACAACCTGAAGCTACCGCGCCGAAAATGCGTCCGTGCGCCACCTGGGCCCCACCGCCGAGGACTTCTATGCCGCGTTTGGGCTGGGATCAGACGCCGGCATCGGCACCGTCGACGCAGACGGCGTGGCGCTGGCCACGATCCAGGCGCTGTACCAGCTCATGGCTGCGCCCGCCGTCATGGCGCTGGGTATCGTCGTCGCCGCCATTTTGTTCGGGCTCAACAAACGCTGTCCCTGGTGGGCCGGCGCGTTGGCCATCAGCGCTGCGCTGGGAATGTGCGGCTACGGGTCCTGGTTCGTACTCGTGTCGCAATGGTGCGGATGAGTTTTGGCAGTATTCATATTCGTTTTGATCCACGACATAAGGAGTCAATTCATGAACAATCATTCACTGGCAACTATCCCCGCAACCGAGGTGCGGATGCTGCATTCCGCGGCGGTTGAGCAGGAGTATCAGATCTCGGTCGCGCTTCCGTTCCATTACGCTGAACACCCGGAAAAGGCCTACCCGACAATCTACGTGTTGGATGCCAACCTGTACTTCGGGATGGCGGTTGAGATGGTGCGGACGTTGACCATCCGCGTGCCGTTCTGCGCCGAGTTTCCAGATGTGATTGTCGTCGGCGTCGGGTATCCGACGCGCGGTTCGTTGGCCGAAATCTACGCGCAAGTGATGCATTTGCGGATGCGGGATCTCCTGCCGGTGAGAGACCAGGGAGCGGAAGGCTTTATTCAGGACATCTTTCCCGTTTCCGATCAGGTGGCTTCGGGCAACGCCCATCAATTCCTGCAATTCATTCAGCAGGAATTGATGCCCTGGATCGAAGCTGAGTATCGGGTTGACAACACCGACAGAACCCTGATGGGCTTCTCATGGGGCGGTGAGTTTGCCCTGACTGCGCTCTTCCATCAACCCCGGCTGTTTCAGCGCTACGTCGTCGTCAGTCCGGACTTACCGTACGGCAACGGGGCAGTGCTCGACTACGAGCAAGCGTATGCGCAACACCAGGCAGAACTTCCGGTTCGGTTGTATCTGGGTTACGGCGAACCGGAAGTAAATGACTATGAACGGCCGTTCGTGGAACGGTTTTTGTCTGCCGTGGAAAGTCGGCGCTATGCCGGCTTCAAGATGACCTATCAAACGATTCCTAACTGCGACCATTGTGCGGTCGTAGCCCCGGCTTTTCTGGCCGGCCTGGTCGCCGTATTCGCCTGATGCGGATCGTGAAACTCACCAAGGAGACCTTCATGACATCGGTCGGGACAGAATGTCCGGCATCCTCGCGGCGGAGGTGCTTCTGGCTGAGTGAAGCGTTGCGCGAGCGGCGGTATTACGGGGCGTTTTCCATTTTCCTGCTTGTGCGTTATCGTGCTGCAAACCTGGCGCACGAGAAAGTGACTGAGGAGGTAGGAGTCATGACTCTCATCGTTCGTGTGATGGCCCTGGCCACCGTGTTGATGGTTCTTGCGCTGGCGGTTGGGCCGGTCAGCGCGCAGGAGCTGCCCGATGGCCCCACGGTGGCCGCCTGCCCGGCGGGCAGCGGTTACGCGTCCGGCTGTGACGTCGATCAGGATAACGATATCGACATCCTGGACGTGCAGTTGACGGCGGGCCGCTGGAACTCGAGTGGGGTCTATACGCCGGGCCACACCCACTGGGCGGAGACGTGGGCGGGCGCCACGGGCGACCATGGCCTGCGCGTCGAGCACACGGCTGGCAGCGGCACCACCTATGGCATCTACAGCCAGACCGCCAGCAGCAGCGGATACGGGCTCTATGGTTATGCCACAGCCACCAGCGGCTTAAACCGTGGGGTCGCCGGCCGGACCGACAGCAGCGCTGGATACGGGGTAATCGGTTATGCCTCTGCCACCAGCGGCTCCAACCGTGGGGTATACGGCCGGTCCGACAGCACCGAGGGCCACGGCGTCTTCGGCTGGAATACGGCCACCGGTGGCACAACCTACGGGGTGTATGGTCGTTCCGACAGTACCGATGGCATCGGGCTGTACGGCTGGGCGCTTGCCGCCAGCGGCACGACCTACGGCGTGTACGGCAGCTCTGACAGCACCGATGGCCGCGGCGTGTACGGCACAGCTTCAGCCAGCAGCGGCACCACGTACGGGGTGTACGGCCACTCCGCCAGCAGCGATGGCAGTGGGGTCTATGGCCAGGTCACGGCTACCAGTGGCGTTGCCGCAGGCGTGCGCGGGGAATCTGCAAGTACTGCGGGCTCTGGGGTGTACGGCGTGGTTTCGGCCGCCAGCGGTACTACCTCCGGGGTGTACGGCCGATCCGAAAGCACGACTGGACGCGGACTGTTCGGATATGCGCCGGCCATCATCGGCACGACCGATGGCGTGTACGGCCTGTCGGACAGCACATCTGGCCGTGGGGTGTACGGCCGGGCCACCGCCAACAGTGGCGACGCCTGGGGCGTGTTCGGAGAGTCTGCGAGCACGGCGGGCCGCGGGGTGTACGGCCGGGCCACAGCCACCAGCGGCACCACCTACGGCGTGTATGGCCTCTCCGCAAGTAACAACGGCCGTGGGGTGTATGGCGAGGCCACCGCCAACAGTGGCACCAACTACGGCGTGTACGGCAAGTCCGAAAGCATCACTGGACACGGACTCTACGGATATGCCCAGGCCGCCAGCGGCCCCACCTTTGGGGTTTATGGTCGCACTGACAGCCCGGAAGGCCACGGCGTGCACGGCCTGGCTGCAGCCACGGGCGGATACAGCATCGGTGTATTCGGTGAATCGCCCAGCCCCGATGGTTCCGGTGTGCAAGGTCGCGCGACCGCCAGCAGCGGCACAACCACCGGGGTGGTGGGGATCTCGGACAGCACATCTGGCCTCGGTGTGTACGGTTTTGCCATCGCATCCAGTGGCACTAATTATGGGGTGTACGGCAATACCAACTCTGCCAGTGGTTATGCCGGCTATTTCGACGGCCGCATGCACGTCAACGGCGTGCTGAGCAAATTAGCGGGCTCGTTCAGGATCGACCACCCCCTGGACCCGGCCAACCAGTACCTCTCGCACTCCTTCGTCGAATCGCCCGACATGAAGAACATCTACGACGGTGTGGTCACGTTGGATGCCCGCGGCGAGGCCATCGTGACCCTGCCCGCCTGGTTCGAGGCGCTGAACCGCGACTTTCGTTACCAACTGACGCCGATCGGCAGCTGGGCACCGTTGTACATTGCGCGAAAGATCGAGGATCGTGCGTTCCAAATCGCCGGCGGCGAGCCGGGCATGGAGATTTCCTGGCAAGTGACCGGCATCCGTCAGGATGCGTACGCCAACGCCCACCGCATCCCGGTGGAGGAAGCGAAGCCGGCCGATGAGGCCGGGCTGTACCTGCACCCCGTCGAGTTGGGTCAACCGGCGGAGCTCGGCCTGGACTACCAGCGCGGCCGCTAGCGATCCGCGTATTGCCGGGCAACAAACCCCATATGTGGTTACCAAACAAATTCCCCCGACAGAGGAGTTCGCACCTGGGGGTGCGAACTCCTCTGTCGGGAGAATCGTGCCGCACCCCCAGATGCGGCACTCCTCGCAGCCGGAGTCTCTTGCATCCTGCAAGCCTGGTCAACACACAGTGGGCCACCGATCACCTGGCTGACCCCACCGTGCGTTTCGCCGAGATCGTCTGGGGTGATTCGGACAAGTGGGGGTATACCGTTTCTACTGCGGCCTGCTACGCTGCCGTCTTCAGATGAATCGGCTCGATTCCTGAGTAGGCGGTCTCGTTCAGTTGGCTAAGCTCCCAGTTCTCCTGCAGATTGAGCCAGAAGCGGGGATTCTGCCCGAACAGTCTGCCCAGTCGCATGGCCATATCAGGCGTCACACCTCGCCTGCCGCGGCAGATGTCGCTGATCTTGGATTGCGCCATGCCCAGGCGCTCAGCAACCAGGGATTGGGTAATTTGGTTCTGGTCGAGAATCTCTTGTAGAATCTCACCAGGGTGCACTGCGATCGCTCGTCGTGGTATAATCGTCATACTAGCCTCGATGTCAGCGTTATTGTCTTCGCTGCGGCGCTCAGTGGTAGTCGGTGATTTCGACATTCAGGACGTCGATCCCGTTCCATTGGAAGCAAATCCGATACTGGTCATTGATGCGAATGCTGTACTGGCCGGTTCTGTCTCCCTTGAGCGGTTCGAGTCGCCAGCCTGGAAATAGCGCCAGGTCAGCGAGCGCAATCATCGCATCCAGGGCGGCCAATCGCCTGCGTGCCTGCTGATGGAGTTGAACTGGCAAGGTGCGCCGTGCAGCTTTGGTGTTTGCGCTTTCAGCGATATCGCGGACACCTTCATCCCTGTAGAATTGTATCGCCATGGTGCTATTATACCGCTATCTGGTATAATGAGAAAATCGATGGTGCACGGAATTGCCAACTTTCACGGTCACCTCGAAGCCTATTGGGAACCGGGTTGGGATGGACGCATCGAGTACACAGCGAGGAGCCAATGGACAACACCCGTACCTTCGTGGGCCGTGAAGCCCAACTTTCCCATCTCGATGGTTTTCTGAACCAGGCCCTGGCCGGGCGCGGTCAGGTCTGTTTTGTCACCGGCGACGCCGGCGCAGGCAAGACCACACTGGCGACCGAGTTCATGCGCCGCGCCCAGGCGCGCCAGCAAGACCTGGTGGCGGCCGTTGCCATGGGCGATCCACAGACCGGCGCCAGCGATCCCTACCTCATCTTCCGCGAGGTGCTGACCCTGCTCACCGGCGACGTGGAAGCACGCCTGGCCGAAGGCACGATCACGCAGGAGGGGGCGCAGCGTTTGCAGAAAGCCGTGCGCACCTCGATCGATTGCCTGGTCGAGTTCGGACCTGACCTCATCGGGCTGCTGGTGCCGGGGGCGGGGCTGGCCGTGCAAATGGCGAAGCTTGGCATCGAGACCACGAAACGCGCCGGGCTGCTCGACCGGCTTACGCAGGCGCCGGCCAGTGCAAGCCGCGACGTCCCCGGCCAGCGGGGCATCGACCAGGGCCAGATCTACGAACAGTACGCCAAAGTCCTCAATGCCCTCTCACAGCACGCACCGCTCCTGCTGATTCTCGACGACCTGCAGTGGGCCGACACCTCCTCCATCGACCTGCTCTTCCACCTGGCGCGACGCATCGAGGCGAGCCGTATCTTCATCATCGGCATGTACCGTCCAGCCGAGATCGCATTGGGTCGCGGTGGCCAACGCCACCCGCTGGAACGGGTCGTCAGCGAGATCAAACGCTACTACGGCGACGTGCTCATCGACCTGGATGCGATTGCGCGCGAGCAGGGCACCGCCTTCATCGATGCCCTGCTGGACACCGAGCCGAATCGGCTGGACGCCGGCTTTCGCCGTGCGCTGTTGGAACGCACCGCCGGCAATCCCCTCTTCGCCGTCGAGCTGCTGCGCGACATGCAGGAGCAGGGTACCCTCGTGCACGACGGACAGGGGCGTTGGGTGGAAGGACCACGGCTCGATTGGTCGGCACTGCCCGCTCGCGCCGAAGGCGTCATCGAGTCGCGTATCAGCCGTCTGACCGCTGACCTGCTGGAGGCGCTCAAGCTGGCCAGCGTCCAGGGTGATGCGTTCACCGCCGAGGTGGTGGCGCAAATCCGCGAGCTGAATACGCGCGAGTTCGTCCACCAGCTCAGCGACGACCTGGAAAAACGCCATCGTCTGGTTACGGCGCAGGGCCAACAGCGCGTGGGCGATCAGCGCCTTTCGCAGTATCAGTTTCAGAACCGGCTCTTTCAGCAGTACCTCTACGCGGGACTCAATCCCACCGAGCGCGCCTACCTGCACGAGGACATCGGTCGCGCCCTGGAAACGTTGTACGGGGCGCGGGCCGACGAAGCGGCCACGCGGCTGGCCTGGCACTTCGAGCAGGCCGGGGTGCCCGACAAGGCGCGGTATTACCTGCGGCAGGCGGGCGAGCAGGCGGCTGCCCGCTCGGCCCACGCCGAAGCGGCCGACTACTTCACCCGCGCCCTGGCAGTGACGCCGGTCGAAGATCAGGCCGAACGGTACGCCTTGCTGGCGGGCCGCGAACGGGCGTACCACATCCAGGGCAACCGCGACGCCCAGGCACAGGACCTCGACGAGATGGCAGCACTGGCCGCGGCCATGGCCGATGCCGGGCTGCGGGCCGAGGTTGCGTTGGCGCGCGCCTACCTGGCCGAAGCCACCCACGATTATCCCCTGGCGCGGGCGACGTCCGAGGAAGCCATCACCCTGGCACAGGCCGCGGGCGACGTCGAGAATGAGCTGCGGGCGCGCATGCAGCTGGGCCTTGTCCTCCACCGCGAGGCCGATTATGCCGCGTCCATTGCCCAGATCGAGCTTGCAGTCGAGCAGGCGCGCGCCGCCGGCTGGAAACCGATGCAGGCGGAATGTCTGCGCCTCCAGGGGCTCAATCATCAAGCGCGGGGTGATTTTGCCAGGGCCCGCGCCGTGCTCGAACCGGCGCTCGAACTCTTTCGGGAGTTGGGCGACCGTCGCGGCGAAGGCCGGGCGTGTTCCGTTTTGGCCGCCAACTACCGTGAGGAACTCCGTTACGCCGAGGCCAGACAGTGGTACGACAGAGCACTGGTGATTACGCGCGCCATCGGTGACCGCCGCAGCGAGTGCATCGTTCTCAACAACCTGGGTGTGTTTGCGACCAGCCTGGGCGATCTGGCCGCGGCGCGTGACTACTTCGGGCAATCCTCCGTGCTTGCGGGTGAAATCGGCGAACGGATGGTGCAGGGCGCCAACTGGGTCAACCTCAGCACCATCGAGCGCATGCGGGGAGACTATGGCCAGGCGCTGGCGTATGCCCAACAGGCGCTCGATCTCTTCAGGGCGATCGGCACGCGTTACGGTGAAGGCCACGCCCTTACCCGCATTGGCCACGCCGAGGTCGAGCTGGGAAACCTGGAGACGGCCGCCGATGCGTACCGGCAGGCGGTAGACATCCGCCGTCACGTCAGCGAACACCTCTACGTGCTGGAGTCGCTGGCCGGGCTGGCACGCGTGCGCCTGGCCCAGGGCAACCGCGCCCAGGCGCGCGCCGATCTCGACGAAGTGTTGACATACCTGGCCGGAGGCGGCAGCCTGGAGGGAACCGAGGAGCCGTTTTGGATTTATCTGACGTGTTATGAGG
>CAZXQZ010000204.1:0-7660 GCA_964642445.1 uncultured Anaerolineae bacterium | reverse complement strand
GGCCTGCGCCGCGGCGATGTGCGCGCCGTGGTGGCGACCAATGCCCTCGAACTGGGCGTGGATATCGGCCAGCTGGGCGCCGCCGTGCTCACCGGCTTTCCCGGCACCATCGCCAGCACCTGGCAGCAGGCCGGCCGCGCCGGCCGGCGCCAGGGTGTCGCCGCGGCGGTTCTGATTGCCACGGCGGGTGCACTCGACCAGTACGTCATCACACATCCCCGCTATTTCTTCGAACGCAGCCCGGAACATGCCTACGTCGAGCCCAACAACCTGGTCATCCTGAGCAACCACGTGCAGTGTGCGACGTTCGAGCTGCCGTTCAGCAGCACGGAAACCTTCGGCCAGGTGCCCTTCACTCAAGAGCTCCTGCAAATCCTCGCCGAACAGGGAGTGCTGCACCGCAGCGGCGACACCTGGCATTGGATGAGCCAGGCCTACCCGGCGGAAGCGGTATCGCTGCGCGCCGCCTCGGTCGACACGATCACGATCGTCGCACACGGCGCTGCCACCGCGGCGTCTGCCACCGCCGGCGTGGATGCAGACGAGGCCGAAGAAACGATCGTCGGCGTCCTGGACCGTTTCAGCGCACCGCTCTTACTCCACGAAGGCGCCGTGTATCTGCACGAGGGTCAGAGTTACGAAGTCATCCAGCTCGACTGGGAAGCGGGGCGCGCCAGCGTGCGCCCGCTGGTGTTGGACTACTACACCGAAGCCAGCAGCACCACCACCGTGCTCGTACGCCAGGAGACGGCCTGCGAAACGGTGGGGGCCACGATCCGCGCCTGTGGTGACGTCGTCGTCACCAGCCAGGCCACGATGTACCGTAAAGTCAAGCTCTACACGCACGAAAACCTGGGCTGGGGCACGATCGACCTGCCCGCACAGGCGATCGAAACGCAGGCCTACTGGCTGAGTTTTCCCGATGCCACCCTGGAGAGCCTGCGCGCACAGGGGTTGTGGCGCAGCGACCCGATCGAGGATTACGGTCCCAACTGGGAGGCCCAGCGCAGCCGGGCACGTGCGCGGGATGGTCACCGCTGCACGGTGTGCAAGGCACCGGAGCTGCCCGGCCGGCAGCACGACGTGCACCACATCGTGCCCTTCCGCACCTTCGATTACGTGCCGGGCAAGAACGAGGCCTACCTGGAGGCCAACCGGCTGGAAAACCTGGTCACCCTGTGCCGGCCGTGTCACCGCCGCGCCGAAACCGCCGTGCGCATCCGGAGCGGGTTGGCCGGGCTGGCCTATGCCCTGGCCAACGTCGCCCCGCTGCACCTGATGTGCGACCCGCGCGACCTCGGCATGACGTACGAGGTGAAATCGCAGCACAATGGACTGCCGACCGTTACGCTTTACGATCGGGTGGCGGGTGGGATCGGTTTTGCCGGGCGGTTGTACGAGCTGCACACGATGCTGCTGAAGGCCACGCGTGAACTGGTCGTGGCCTGCGGCTGTCTGAATGGCTGCCCGGCGTGTGTAGGGCCAAGCCTGGAGGTAGAGGACGCGCCGAACACGCGCCAGCTGACGTTCGTCCTGCTGGAGGTGGCATTGGAAGGCGTAGGCCCCGCTCCTGGGTGAGGCAAGATCAACTCCGCCGGGCAGCCTCCGGCATCGCAGCGTGTGTCCGGCGCTTGAACCGAGGTGGCGACACGACGCCTCCGAGGGAGGAAGTTTCTTTGTAGGAAACACACCCCTATCCCCCAGACTGGACAAATCTTAAAAAATGCGTTGTAATTTGAATAGGAGCAGAAAGGAGGCGGCTGATGGATCCGTTCATGCGTGCAGCAATCGATGAAGCCAGGCAGGGCCTGGCCGAAGGGGGTATTCCCATTGGCTCGGTGCTGGTCCTCGATGGGCAAATCGTTGGCCGCGGGCATAACCGGCGGGTACAGCAGGGCAGTGCCATCCTGCACGCCGAAATGGACTGCCTGGAAAATGCCGGCCGCCTGCGCGCGCGCGACTACCAGCGCGCCGTGCTCTACTCCACCCTATCCCCCTGCGACATGTGCAGCGGCACAGTCCTGCTCTACAAGATCCCCAAAGTCGTCATCGGCGAAAACCGCACCTTCCAGGGGCCCGAAGACTACGTACGCAGCCGCAGCGTCGAGCTCGTCCTGCTCGACGACCCGGAATGCATCGCCCTGATGGAAACGTTCATTGCTGAGAATCCTGAGTTGTGGAATGAAGACATCGGAGAATGAGGCTGCTGCCGGGTGGCAGAGGTCTCTGGACCGGATATGAGCAACCCTGAGAGTCTGCGCCAGGTCGAGTTTGGCAGCGCGGTGACGGTCGAGTTGATCGATCGAGACGGCGATGCCGAATCGCTGTCCTTTGTGATCGTTGCTGAGCGTGCAGCCGACTTCGACCAGGGTTGGTTGGGGGAGAACTCTCCCCTCGCCCGGGCTGTCCTCGGCCAGTTCGTGGGCAGCACCGTGCCCTACGAGATGGGCGACATCCGGCAGATACGCATCGTCCAGGCACAGCGGGTCGACGTCACGCCGGAGGACGTGGCCGGCCGGCGCGCCGCTGTGTTGGACAAGGCCCGCGCCGATGCCGCGCGTACCAATGCCGAAATGTTTGCTGCCTCGTTTAGCGGTAAGTGGGGCAACTACGACGCGGGTTGACAGACCGTCCCTGCCAGGCTGACGATCGCGCATGCAAAGTTGCGAAAGATGGCAACTTTGCAGCCGCCACCGCCTTCGGAGCGGCGAATTCCAGCCATAATGCCGGAGGTTATTCTTTCACGAGCCGTCAAGCGCACGAAGGAGGCATAGTATGAGTATGCAGCCCGATTCTTTCATTCCCGATGAGGACGCCGAGTTGCTCAACAAACGCCTGGAGCAAATCGGCTGGGGTCTGTTCCTGATTATGATCGGCGGGCTGGCGCTGGTACCCGACCAGTACGTGCCCGAGGGTTTGTGGTTGGTCGGTGCGGGCCTGATCATGCTGGGCCTCAACGCGGCCCGCTACTTCTACCACCTGCCGCTCAGTTGGTTCACGATCATCCTGGGGCTGATCGCCCTGGCCAGCGGGGCCGGCGACTTGTTGGGCATCGACCTGCCGGTATTTCCGATTCTGCTCATCCTGATCGGCGCCCACATCCTGCTCAAGGCACGCTTCGAGCGCAAACCGGTGGAGCCGCGGTAGTTGGTGGATAGACCCGCGCGTAACGTCATCGTCGTTGCCTACGACCCGCAGTGGCCGGTGCGTTTTGCCGAGGAAGCGGCGCGCCTGGCATCTGTGTTTGGTGACACGCTGCTCGCGATCCACCACATCGGGAGCACGTCGATTCCGGGCATGGCCGCCAAACCGATCATCGACATCATGCCGGTGGTGCGCCGGATCGAGGCGGTCGATGCGCTCAATCCCGGTATGCAGGCGCTGGGTTATGAGGCGCGTGGCGAATACGGTATTCCGGGGCGTCGTTACTTCGTCAAGAGCCAGGGAGACCAGCGCACCCATCACGTGCACGTGTTTGCGGCGGGCCACCCGGACGTGGCGCGTCACCTCAACTTCCGCGACTATTTGATTGCCCATCCCGCTGAGGCCGCTGCCTACGCCAGCCTGAAACAGGCGCTGGCCCGGCAGTACCCGCACGACATCGAGGGCTACATCGCCGGCAAGGATGGCCTGATCAAAGAAATCGATCGCCGGGCCCTGGCGTGGCGCGCTGGGCAGACGATGCAATAACCACATACACAAAATGCACAGAGTTCAATATGACTCGTTGTGACTGTCGATCGACATCCGCTTTGGAGGAATGATGCGTTCCGTTCTGCGATTTGGTGCACTTTTCGGCATGGTAGTTTTGTTGGCCGGCTGTGTGTCGGCCGGCACGACGCCGGCGGCCACCCCGGCAGCCACCGCAGCGCCGGAGACGGTGGTCCCGGCCACCCCTGAGGTTCCTACGCCCACCCCGACCGTGGAGATTCCCACCCCCACGGTCGAGCCCACCCTGACCTACAGCGATACCGAGGCCGGCTTCGCCCTGGACTACCCGGCCGCCTGGACCATTCTGCCGATCAGCCCCGAAGCCAAGGCGGGCAGTTTCGTTTATTCGACGACGCTGATGTCGTGGCAGCCGATTGACGGCGGCAGCGACGGCATACCGGACGGGCAGACGAAAGTGGATGTCACACTCATCAAATCGAACGTCGCCTCGCTCGACGATGCCATCGCCGAACGGAAGACGCTGCTGGGTCCTGGTGAGGTCGAAACCAGCATTCTGTCCGAAGAGATCCTGACCCTGGCCAGTGGGTTGCCCGTCCTGCGCTGGGAGCTGACCTCCTCCTTCGGTGATTCCATCGAGTACATTGCCGCCATCGACGGCAACATCGTGCTGTTGAGCGGGATGGGTGATGCCGCTGTGTTCGATCGTGTGGCTGGGACGCTGCGGCGGTCGGAGTAGGGAGTAGCGGTTGGGGGTTAGGGTCCAGGAGTTGGGGGTTGGGGTTTTGTGGGAGCGTCGCCATCCTGGCGGGTACGGGAACGGATGGCCGTCGACGGATTCGGGGGACGGATTTGGACGGCGATGTGCGATTCGTTGATTCGTCGCTCCCATTCGTTGACGGCTGCGCCGGGAACGGATTGCTGTCAACGGATTCGGGTGGCGATATACGATTCGTTTATTCGTTGCCCCCGTTCGTTGACGGCCGCACCGGAAACGGATGCGCGCCGCACGTCCCCGGCACGGTCCGCCCAGGCTTTTTTACCTTACGAGCCTGCAGACCGTGCCGGGGACGTCGTTTACTGCGCGGCCTTGAGTGCCAGCCGGGCCCGCAATGTGATCCATTTGCTCGGTTGGCCCTTGGCCTCGATGTCTTGCCAGGTTTTGCCGTTGAGTGAGTTTTCCAGCTTCCAGCGGCCGTGGGCGTCCTGTTTGTCCAGGATCAACCGCCAGGCCGTGTCCAGGCGCGGGTCTTGGCCATAGCCGGCCTGGGCCAGGACTGTGACGAGCTCCAGGATGTCACTCCAGTAACTCAGGAGATAACCGAACTTGAACCAGGTCGAGCTGACGCGTTCGAGATAGGGATAATCGGCCGCCGCCGGGTCGCGGCTGAGCAGGAACTCGGCGCCGGCCTGGATGGCACGTTCGATGGTGGGCGTGCGCCGGTCGGGCGGCACGGTCAGCAGGGCACGCAGCGCCTTGACCGCACCCCACCCGCAGGGCAGCCCATAATTGGCGGCACAGCAGAACCCCGGACCGCAAGTGCCCGACTTGATGAATGAAATATCCCCTTCACCGGTGATCGCCCGCGCCTGCCAGTCGAGTGCCCGCTGCACGCGCGCATCGTCACCAAACCCAAGGCGCTGCAGCGCCACCAGCAGGTTGCCGTTCAGGCAGTGCACGACCCCGCTGGCGACTGCATTTGCCAACACAGAGAACCCGCCGTTGGGCGCAATGCTGTGCGCCAACACGTACGCACAGCCGCGTCGCACCCGCTCGTCACTGGGATCAGCGCCCAGCTCGCCGAGAAAGATAATTTGCCACTCCGTGCCACGGTACTTAGGTCCATAACCGGTGCCCGGCTTGACCCAAAAGCCCGCCGCGTCCTGCGCATCCAGAATCGCTGGCACCGGTCCGCTCGTCATCACCGCCTGCTGAGCCAGCTGCACCTCACGATCGTCAAGCGGCCGGTCGAGCAGGTAACGCAAGGCAAAATAACGTACCCCCGGATTCGCCGCATCCACCTCGAGCAGCCAGGACAACGCATCGCCCTTGCGCAAAGTGCCCGGTTCCATCGTCATCACCTCCCGCCTGCGTCCCCAATCCAAAATCCAAAATCCCAAATTGACCCGTCGCGCGCTTCATGTTACACTAAACCGACCGCAAGACACAAACAACGACCCTATCTGCGAAAACATACGTCAAATGAACCCATTCATGAATTCTGTGACGGCCTGGCCCGCCCTGGCCTCCTACGGGCGCACGATCCGTTTGCCGGGCAGCAAGCTCGATCTGTTCGTGTACGAAATGGGCGAGAAGACGGCGCCACCCGTACTCTTGATCCATGGCCTGGGCGGCGAGGCCGATACGTGGCGCCATCTGATGCCAGCCCTGGCTGCCCATTACCACCTGCTGGCGCCCGATTTGCCGGGCTGCGGTCGCAGCAGCGAGCCGACGCGTGCCTGCGACATTCCTTGTTTGCAGCGCATTCTCCTCGAACTGCTCGATACGCTCGGCATTGCGCAGGCCGGGCTGATCGGCCATTCGATGGGCGCAGTGATTGCGCATGCAATTGCCCGTGATACCCCCTCGCGCGCGGCGTGGCTGGTGCTGATCGGCGGCGCCCTGGTGCACCGGGTCACCCGGGCAGACCCCCGAACAGCCCTCATGGTCGTGCCTGTAATCGGAGAATGGCTGTACAACCAGCGCCGTCGCGATCCGCAGGAGGCGTTTCGTTCACTCGCGCCCTACTACAACGACCTGGATCACCTCCCGGAACTTGACCGCGCCTACCTCTTCCAGCGCGTCAACGAGCGGGTATGGAGTGATATGCAGCGGGCCAATTACCTGGTTACCCTGCGCAGCCTGGTGCGCTGGACACCGCGCCAGCAGCGGGATCTCCCAGCACGCCTGGCCCGCATGGCTGTGCCGACGCTGGCGGTCTGGGGGGCCAACGATCGCATCAATGTCCTGGCTAACGGCCAGGCCTTGCCCACACTGCAGCCCACAGCCGAACTCGTCGTCATACCCGATGGCGGGCACAACGTCCACCAGGAACACCCCGATGCGGTCCTGGCCGCCATCGCCCACTTTTTCCAGACTGATTTGGATCAGAAAGGCCAACCACCATGACCCAGTATACCGAATCCACTTACGGCGACTCGATCGCCGGCGTCTACGATCACCTCTTTCATGACGTAGACCCCGACCTGATACCAACCTTAGCGGAACTGGCACGGGGTGGCCGTGCGTTGGAGTTCGGAATTGGCACCGGTCGGATTGCGCTGCCGCTGCAGGCCGCCGGCGTGAAGGTGCACGGCATCGACACATCGCCGGCCATGGTGGCCCAACTACGCGCCAAACCCGGCGGTGAAACAATCCCGGTGACCATGGGCAGCTTCGCCGACGTCGACGTGGCAGGCGAGTTCGAGCTGATTTTCGCCGTGTTCACCACCTTCTTTGCCCTGCCCACCCAGATCGAACAGGTCCGCTGTTTCGCCAACGTGGCCAGACACCTGGCGCCGGAGGGGGTTTTCGTCATCGAAGCCTTTGTGCCGGATGTGGCGCGTTACAGTGCGGGGCGACAGTCGGTGCGGCTGGTTTCGATGGATGCCCAGAGCGTACGTCTCAACGCTGCACAGCTCGATCCAGTGAACCAGCGGATTATCGCCCAACAAATCCACCTCGGTCCACAAGGCATCCAGATGTACCCCGCAGAGCTGCGCTACGCCTGGCCGGCAGAACTCGACCTGATGGCGCAACTGGCCGGCCTGCAGCTTCTTTACCGCTGGGGCAGTTGGAACCGTGGCCCCTTCACCGCCGACAGCACACGCCACATCTCAGTCTATGGCGTTGGCTGAGCGGGAGTAGGGAGTACGGAGTAGGGAGTACGGAGTAGGGGCCCGTACTCCGTACTCCCTACTCCGTACTCCGTACACCTAACCCCTCCGCAACGCCGTCACCAACACGTCGCGGCTCGGCCGCAGGGTGCCG
>CAZXQZ010000203.1:0-7676 GCA_964642445.1 uncultured Anaerolineae bacterium | reverse complement strand
GTGACGACACACTCGAATTGACAGAATTCCTCCAGGGCGACTAAAATGTACGTGTCACTGTCTTGACACGTACGCCCATTTGCGCTCTGTTGGAGAGAAATTGATGAAATCCGTGACTGCAACCGAATTACGCGCGAACATCTATCATCTGCTGGACGAAGTACTGCAGAGCGGTTTGCCCATCGAGGTCAAGCGGGGCGATCGCAAACTGCGCATCGTGCCCGTCGAGAAGGCCGACAAGCTGCAGAGCCTGGTCCACCGTCCCAATGTCATTCAGGGCGATCCCGCAGATCTGGTCGCGCTGGGTTGGGAAAGTGAGGTAGACCTTGATCTACCTTGATACCCACGTGGTGGTGTGGCTCTACGCTGGATTGTTGGATATGCTCAGCGCGACCGCGCGGCAGCTGATCAACGAGCATGATGTTCTCATCTCGCCGGCCGTCCGTCTGGAACTGCAGTATCTATTTGAAGGTCAGCACGTGATGGCCGCGCCGGACGTCGTTGTAAACGATCTCGCCCACCGGATTGGACTGCAGGTTTGCTCGAAATCGTTCGATCGTATTGTCACGCATGCCCTGGCATACACCTGGACACGTGATCCCTTCGACCGGTTGATCACCGCCAATGCGGGCCTGGACGATAGTCTTCTCTTGTCGAAGGACGGCAACATCCTGCGGCACTACGCCCATGCCAGGTGGGCATGAGGGCATGGGTGTGGCCCAATTCACGTTTCCCAGCGGCCCCGCCTGGCCTGCATTTCCTTCATTCCTCAAGGCTCACCGACTATGAAACACCACCAGGCCTTCGCTGCCTTACGTGACGCATTCACCGAACTCTACCGTGTCGAGGAAACAGCCCGCACGCTGGCCATCGATGCCGGGCTGGATCTCGGACAGATTGCCTTCAGCGGCCGGGTCAAGGACATCTGGACCGCCATCATCGATGAAGCCGAAAAACAGAACGCCATCGCCGACCTGGTGCGGGTGGCACGGCGGGAATATCCCCACTATCCGCCGCTGGATGCTGCAGTCGATGCCTATGCCGACGCCTGGGTGACCGACCCGCAAACGCCGGGCGCCCGTGCCACCGAGCTGGCCTACCTGGCGAAAATCATCGCGGACTACGAGTACTGGGCGCAGCACTATACGCCGCTGGCTGGTATCGCCGAAGTGCGCCGCGCCGCCCAGGCCGGTCCACGCCTCGATCTGCCCATGCTCTTCATGCCCACCGGCTTCGAGAAGCTGGCCGAACACGGCTTTGGCCCGGACCGGCGCGTCGAGCGCGTGCCGGTCGACGACCTGCGCCAGGCCGTGCACGACGTACGCCGCCTGGTGCTGCTCGGCGAGCCGGGCGCCGGCAAGACGACCACCCTCTGGCGCCTGGCCTATGACACCGCCCAGGCCGCGCAGACCGACACCGCGGCTCCCCTACCCCTGCTGGTGCCCCTGGGCGGTTACAGCGGCGACGAGCCGGCGCTGGCCTATGTCCAGGGCTGCTTTGCTGCGCTGGCACCTTACCTGCCAGCCTACCTGCGCCACCGACGGCTGATCCTGCTCCTGGACGGGCTCAACGAGATGCCGCCGCGCGGTTATGCTGAACGCGTCAGGCGGATTCAGAACCTGCTCGATACTTTTGCCCAGGCGGCGGTGGTGGTCACCTGCCGCGCCCTGGATTATGTCGAAACGCTGAACTTACAGAAGTTGGAGGTCAAGCCGCTCGACCCGCGGCGCCAGCTCGAGTACGTGCAGCACTACCTGGGTCCCGCCGAGGGTGAGCATCTTTTCTGGCAGATGGCAGGTGACGAGGTCATACGCTTGTGGGAGAAGTGGCGAGACGCGGGTGCCACCTGGCAAGAATTCTGGACGGTCGACAAGATGCCAGAAGCCGTCTACCGCCGCACCAGCAATGCCCAAGATCGCCTGTGGGAACAGCTGCGCCGGGGCGAGCTGCCATCGCTGTGGGCGTTAGGCCGCAATCCCTTCATGCTGGTGATGTTTGCCCAGGTCTATGCGGCGGGTGACGGCACCCTGCCGCAAAATCGCGCTCGCCTGTTTGCGGCTTTTACCGACACACTGCTGGCGCGCGAGGCCAAACGGCACGAAGCGGCAGCGTGGCCGGGGGCGGACGTCATCCTGCACTGCCTGGCTCAGCTCGCTTTTGCCATGCAGCAGGCGGGAGAGCGCGGCACCGCGGTCGAAGAGGCCTGGACGGTCGCACAGCTGGCCCCGCATACGCCCGATCCGGTGCAGGTCCTGTACCTGGCTGCCAGCGCGACCCTGCTCGACCGTAGCGGCGGGCAGGTGCGTTTTGTTCACCAGCTTATGCAGGAGTACTTCGCCGCGCGGGCCTTAGGGGCCGGGCTGCAGGCTGGCGTCGACCTGCGCGCCTACTGGGCTGACGGCTGGACAGAACCGGGCGGCTGGGAAGAGACAGTGATTCTGGTGGGTGGTCTGACGCCCGATCTCACGCCGCTGGTCGAGCAACTGCTGCCGGTGCACCCTGTGCTGGCGGTGCGCGTCATCGTCGAGAGCGGGGCAGCCAGACCGTTTGCTGAAACCATGCAGGCTGTACAGGAAACCCTGGTGGGCATTGCGACGAGCAGCAGAGAGGTGGTGCGTGCCCGCAGTCTGGCCGGGGATGCACTCAATCTCCTGGGTGATCCGCGGCCCGGTGTGGGCCTGACGCCCGCAGGCCTGCCCGACATCGCCTGGTGCGACGTGCCGGCGGGGGCGTTCACGATGGGGAACACAAAGGAGACCGACTCGCTGGCTTGGGACAACGAAGCGCCACAACACGATGAGCCGCTGCCGGTGGCCTATCGCATCAGCCGCTATCCCATCACCCATGCGCAGTACACGGCTTTCGTGGAGGACGGGGGCTACGGCGAGCGCTGGCATCACTGCTGGACCGATGCCGGCTGGGCGTGGCGTATCGGGGAGGACCGCAATGGACCTGACCGTTACGGCAACGTGTTCGAACTTGCCAATCACCCGGTGGTGGGTGTCAGCTGGTACGAGGCCTATGCCTTTTGCCGCTGGCTGAGCGAGCGGTCGGGTCTGGCAGTATCGCTGCCGACCGAGGCGCAGTGGGAGAAGGCGGCCCGCGGCACGGATGGGCGGCGTTATCCGTGGGGACCGGAGATCACGCCGGATCATACGAACTACGTCCAGACCGGCATTGGCACGACGAGTGCGGTCGGCATCTTCCCGCGCGGTGTCAGTCCGTACGGTGTTTTCGACATGAGCGGCAACGTGTGGGAATGGTGCCTGACTAAGTGGCGCAGCGACTACAACACGCCGGCCGACGACAGCCCGCAGGGCGATGCGGCGCGCGTGGTGCGGGGCGGCTCCTTCTTCTCTAATGCGGGGTTCGTGCGCTGCGCCGTCCGCGGCGACGGCGGCCCGAGCTCCCGCGGCGGCATCTTCGGTTTTCGGGTCGTTGTGTCCCCTAGCCATCCATGACTCTGGGCCCCTGGAAATCTGGACTCTGGCCCAGGACGGAGAACATGGCATGTCCATACAACGTGTTAGCCGCGTGCAACCAAATGCTAAACCGGCCCGAAGGGCCGGACGATTTTGGATTTTGGATTTGCGATTTTGGATTGACCAGCGCGACCGCTGTTCGTGGATGGCGGTCACGAATAACCGAATCACGGACCACCTGTGACCACCGATTCGACGCTAACCTACGCCCAGCTCTATGACTGGGACAACCTCTGGCTGGCCTGGCACAAAGCCGCGCGGGGCAAACGCGGGCGCGCGGCCGCCGCGCTGTTCGAATACCGCCTGGAGGACCACCTCATCGAGCTGCAGGCGGCGCTGCGCGAGCAAACCTATCTCCCTGGCGTCTACACCAGCTTCTTCATCCACGAGCCCAAGCGCCGGCTCATTTCGGCCGCACCGTTTACTGACCGGGTCGTGCATCATGCCCTCTGTAACCTGCTCGAGCCGCTGTTCGAACCCAGCTTCATCGCCAACAGCTTTGCCAACCGCATCGGCAAGGGCACCCACCGTGCGCTGGACCAGTGCCAGACCTATGCCCGGCACTACCGCTACGTGCTGCCGTGCGATGTCCGGCAATTTTTCCCTGCGATCGACCACACCGTCCTCCTGGCCAATCTCCACCGCAAGGTGCGTGATCCCGACCTCATGGGCCTGGTCAAGCTCATCGTGGCCAGCGGCACCGGCGTGCTCAGTGAACAATACGAGATGGTCTACTTCCCCGGCGATGACTTGTTCGCCGCCAACCGGCCGCGCGGGCTGCCGATCGGCAACCTGACGTCGCAGTTCTGGGCCAACTGCTATCTGAACCCATTCGACCACTTTGTGCTGCGTGAGCTGCGCTGCCCGGCTTACTTGAGGTACGTGGACGACTTTCTGCTGTTTGGCGACGACAAGCACCAGCTGTGGAACTGGAAGAATGCGCTCATCCACCGCCTGGCCCGGCTGCGGCTGACGATTCATACCGCGTCGGCCCAGGTGCGCCCGGTTACGGAAGGCACCCCGTTCCTGGGCTTCATCGTCTTTCCCCAGCGGCGCCGGCTCAAGCGGCGCAAGGGCATCGCGTTCCGCCGCCGGCTGAAGGGCATGGCGCAGCAGTACGCCGCGTGCGAGCTGCCGCTGGCCCGCGTGCACAACAGCGTGCGCGGCTGGATCAACCACGTGCGTTACGGCAACACCATAGGTCTGCGCCGTGCGATCTTTCGCAGCGTGCGCCTGCCGCCGCAGCGCGGATGAGCCGGCATCCTCACGAGGAGGTAATATCCGATGAACCCCACCCCGCTGTTTACGAAAACGTTCGATTTTGTGACCTGGCTGCTGCCGCTGACCAACCACTTTCCGCGCAGCCAGCGCTTCATCGTGACCAAGCGCCTGCTCGATGCGGCGCTCGATTTCCAGGAACGTGTCCTGGAGGCCAACACGGCGCGCATGCCGGCGCGCCTGGAGAAGCTGAACGAGGCCGATGCCGCCCTGGACAAGGTGCGCATCTACTTGCGGCTGGCCTTGAAGTGGCAGTGGATCAATTCCGGGCAGTACCAGCATGCCGCCGCCATGGTGACCGAGATCGGGCGCCTGCTGGGCGGCTGGCAGCGACTACTACGACAGTCTGTGGCCTCTGAGCAGGCCGCTTGATTGTGGGGCAGGACCGATGGCGCGCGTGGTGCGGGGCGGCTCCTTCAACAATAATGCGAGGAACGTGCGCTGCGCCGTCCGCAACAACGACAACCCGAACAACCGCAACGACAACAACGGTTTTCGGGTCGTTGTGTCCCATACCATCCCCAGAAAGGCAGGCGGGTCCCGATCCCGTTGTGCTGGCTGGCCAGAAATGCCGGGTGGTGACCCTACCCGGCCGAGGCGATGGATGATAGCGCGGTGCTGCTGCCTGCGCTGTGCAAGCACCTGCAGCTGGCGCCCCCACCTGCCTCGCCAACTGGGGGCGAGCCGGAGCCGGTATCCCGCGTGACACCCACGCCAACGCCGGTATGGCGCCCCCCCACGGTGCCGATCGCCTTCGATTGGGTGGAGATCCCGGCCGGCGAGTTCATCATGGGCAGCGATCCCAAGATGGACGCGTTGGCTTTCGATGATGAGAAACCACAGCACCGCGAGCGCGTGGCGACCTTCTGGGTGGCGCGGGTGCCGGTGACGGTGGCGCAGTTTGCAGCCTTCGTGGAGGCGACCGGCTACAGGACCACGGCGGAGGAAAAGGGTTCCAGTTGGGCCTGGACCGGCTCCAAGTGGGAGGAGGTCAAGGGTGCACACTGGCGTGCGCCGCGTGGACCGAACACCAGTGTCAACGCCAAACAAGACCACTCGGCGACACAGGTCTCCTGGCTGGACGCCACCGCTTTCTGCCGCTGGGCAGGGGTGCGCCTGCCGACAGAGGCCGAGTGGGAAAAGGCCGCCCGCGGCACCGATGGCCGCATCTACCCCTGGGGCAACAACGAGCCGGACAAGAACCTGTGCAATTTCAGCATGAATGTGAAGGATACGACGCCGGTTGGGAGTTATCCGGCGGGGAAGAGCCCTTACGGTCTGCTCGACATGGCGGGCAACGTATGGGAGTGGACACAGACGAAGTGGCGTGTCAACTACAACACGCCAGCTGACGCCAGCCCACCGGGCGATGCGGCGCGCGTGGTGCGGGGCGGGTCCTTCGCCAATAATGGGAGGCGTGTGCGCTGCGCTGTCCGCCACTTCAACCTCCCGCTCAACCGCTATGAGCACTCCGGTTTTCGTGTGTGCGCCGTGATACGGCAGGAATAGATGGTGTCTGCAGGACACTGTGGGAAGATGCGAGGAACCCACAAGCCCGACCGGCTCAACGGAAAGGGATACCGAACCGCGAACAAAGCATGCCGGTGGGTGATCTGGCAGCCATGTTCAGCCCACTCGATCCGGTGATACCGGCGCGGCTGCGGCACTGGTAGAGACAAAAGAGGGAAAAAGGGGGCGTGTCGAGGTCAGTGTCGCAGGCGACCAATGCCCGCAGGCGTAACTGGGTTGTGGGGAGACGTAGGACGGCCAGCACACGCAACCACCAAACAAATCATAGAAATTATTGGCGAAGATTGGCGTAATTCGCGGTAAACCATTCGCGGTGTGTAGAGGACTTGTGGGTAATCACCACACCAAATTCCGCCCTTGACAAACGCCCGCACGGGTGTTACAATTTCGACACCCCTCCCCCCTGGGGGGGGATAGGCGGAAACGGGGTGATGGAAGTGAGGGTTGGATGAACGCACAAACCAAGGACGACGTCATCGGCCGGCTGAAGAGCATCGAAGGGCACGTGCGCGGCATTCAACGCATGGTGGTCGACGACACCTACTGCATCGACGTCATCGGCCAGGTGCAGGCCGTGCAGCGCGCGCTGGACAAGGTGAACGCGCTGATCCTCGACAGCCACCTCAACACCTGCGTCACCACCGCCATCCGCAGCGATGATTCTGAGGAACGCGAACGGGTGATCGGTGAGATCATGCACGTGTTCGAGGCCAAACGTAAGATTTAGGAAACGTAGGTGGTGGCGGTTGCGGTGGCACAGTTGCCATCTTTCCAAAAAGATGGCAACTGTGCCACCGCAACCGCCACTACCAAATTCGATCAAAGAAGCGCGGGAAGTCATACTTTTACGAGCCCTAACAAGCCTGAGGAGCAGGCTCCAGTCAGAAAGGAAGCAAACATGACGAGCAAAACCTATTCGGTACCAGCCATTTCGTGCGGCCACTGCGTCGCCACCATCGAGCGCGAGCTCAAGGACGTCGCCGGTGTTACGACGGTCAAGGCCGATCTCAACAAGACGGTGATGGTCGAAGTCGATGACCCCAGCCGTTGGGTGATGGTGGAGGCGACGCTGGAAGAGATTGGGTATCCGGCAGCCTTGAACTAAAGTTCAGGCTGAAAGCTAAAGGCCGCTAAAGCGGGCTTTCCCCAGGCGAAGCCCGCCCAGCCTGGCCGGGCTTCGCCTGCGTCGCCGCGACTTTAAGTGGAGCACCTGGCTTGAGCGTCGAGTACGAAAAGGACGGTACTCGTACTCGTACTCAGTGCAACGGTACTCGTACTCAGTGCAACGGTACTCGTACTCGTACTCGTACTCGTACTCAGTGCAACGGTGCTCGTACTCGTACTCGTACTCAGTGCAACGGTACTCGTACTCGTACTCGTACTACC
>CAZXQZ010000202.1:1753-7702 GCA_964642445.1 uncultured Anaerolineae bacterium | reverse complement strand
CGTCCCCCCTACTCCCTACTCCCCCTCCGCCTCCCCACCTGCTCGATGTACGCCAGCGATTGATGGCGGAAGTAGGTATCGTACAACGTGGCATAGTGTCCGCCCTGGGCCATGAGGTGACCATGGCTGCCTTCTTCGATGATACGCCCTTTCTCCAAAACGATGATCCGATCCACCGCCCGTACCGTGGAAAGCCGGTGCGCAATGACGATCGACGTGCTGCGCGCCAGGATCAGGTTGATCGCCTGCTGGATCTGCTGCTCGGTGAAGGGATCGATGCTGGCGGTGGCTTCGTCCAGGATAAAAATCGCCGGTGCCTGGACGAGCACACGCATCAAGGCCACCAGCTGGCGCTGGCCCATCGACAGGCGCGTGCCGCGCTCGCCCACCTGGGTGTGGATGCCGGCGGGCAGCGTATCCAACCACTCACCGTCGCCGATCTGCCGCGCCATGGCCACGATTTCGTCGTCCGTGGCCTCGGGCCGCGCGTAACGCACGTTGTCGGCCACGCTGCCGTCGAACAGGAAAGGCGTTTGTGAAACGATGCCCAGCTGACGGCGGTAGGCGGTCAGGTTCAGGTCGCGCAGGTCGTAGCCATCGATCGTGATGCGTCCGTCCTGGTATTCGTAGAAGCGGGCAATCAGCTTACCCAGGCTGCTCTTGCCGGCCCCGGTATGGCCAACCAGGGCGATGCTTTCGCCGGCGGCGATGTGCAGGCTGAACTGGCCCAGGACCTGCTCCTGTTCGGTGTAGCGGAAGTCGACGTCGGTGAACTCGATTGCGCCGTGCAGCCGGGCCGGATGTTCGTCGGCGCGCTGCCGCACGGTGGGTTCGGCATCGATGAGGGCAAAGATGCGTTCCGCCGCCGAGAGCCCCGCCTGCACCTGGCTCCAGAAGGCCGACAGCTGCGCCATGGGAAACCAGAAACGGTCGACGCTGGTCACGAACAGGTACCAGGCGCCCAGGCTGATCGCCCCCTGCGCCACCGACAGGCCACCGAAGTAGACCAGCAGGGCGGTACCAACCCCACCCACGATGTTGAGCACCGGAAAAACGTTCGCCAGGACAAAGCCGCGGCGCAGGTTCATGTCGTAGGACTGCACATTGACCCGCCCAAAGTCGCGGTAGATGGCCGCTTCCTGGCGGAAGTTCTTGGCCACGCTCATGCCGCTCACCGCCTCCTGGATGGCGGCATTGACTTCGGCGATCGCCCGGAAACCGCGCCGCGTGACCCGCCGCGCCAGGTTGCGCATGCTGTAGGCGACAAAGACGATCGCCACCGACACCAGGAGGACCGCAATCGTCAGCTGCCAGGAGATGGCCAACAGCACCACCGTCAGGATGACCAGCGACAGCAGCTGGCTGATGACGTCGGTGATCAGGATGACCACCTGCGAAAATTCCTGCGTGTCGGACGTAATTCGGCTGATGATGCGGCCGCTGCGCAGCTGGTCGAAAAACGACAGATCGTGGTTAATCACGGCCTCGAACGCGTCCACGCGCAGGTCCGCCATGACCGTGCCGGTGACGCGGCCCAACAACCGGCGCCGCAACCAGCTGGCCCACCAGATCACCAGCCCGGTGACCAGCGACAGCCCCACGATGCCAACGAGCAAGACCGGGTCGGGGTTCTGGTCGAGCAGGTTGATGCCGGCGGCGACCACCAGTGACTGCACCGCCGTCACGATCGCCAGCAGGGCAATCAGCACCCCCGCACCGATGACGCGCCGACGCTCGTGCCCCAGGTAACGGGCCACGCGTCGCACGAGCTCGCGGTCGCTGTAGGTTCGATCGTACGCTTCGCTGTTGAGTCCGGCAAACATTATTCGTAACTCGCAAAGATGTTACGGTACGCCTCGGACTGCGTCAGCAGGTCCTCGTGCGTACCAATGGCGGCAACACAGCCATTCTTGAGCACCACGATCAGGTCGGCCCACCGAATCTGCGACAGCCGGTGGGTGATCAGGATAGTGGTGCGGTGGCGTGCGGCCTCTTCGATGGCCCGCTGAATTCGATCTTCGGTGGCGCTGTCGATCGCACTCGTCGAGTCATCGAGAATCAGAATGGCCGGATCGGTCAAAAAGGCGCGCGCCAGGGCGATGCGCTGGCGTTGACCGCCCGACAGGGTCACCCCACGCTCGCCGACGGCCGTGGTATACCCGTCCTGGAAGCCCTCGATGAAGTCGTGTGCCTGGGCCTTGCGTGCGGCCGCCTCGATCTGCGCTGCGCTGGCGTCCTGGCAGCCAAAGGCGATGTTGTCGGCGATGCTGCGCGAAAAGAGGAAGATATCCTGTTCGATGATCGAGATCTGGCGGCGCAGCGCGGCCATGTCCCACTCGCGCACGTCGATCCCATCGACCAGGACGCGGCCGGCGGTCACGTCGTAGATGCGGTTGATCAGTTTAGCCACGGTACTTTTGCCCGAGCCGGTCTGCCCCACGATGGCCAGGGTCTGGCCCGGCGCGACGCTGAAGCTGACGTTGTGCAGGGTGGGTGCGTCGTGGTACGCAAACGTGACGTTTTCGAAGGCCAGCGCACCCTGCATCGGCTGCGCATAACCGCCGGCGTTTTCGTTCAAGCCGCTGCGGTCATTGAGAATCTCCAGGATGCGCCGGGCGCTGGCCATGCCGGACGAAACCTGCGAGTAGGCGAACTGCCCGACGTTGGTAGGAAAGAGAAACAGCAGCATCAAGCCGTTATAGGCTACGACGTCACCCAGGTCGATCGCACCGGCCTGGTAGAGCAGCAGGCTCTGCGCCAGGGCGGCCGTCTGTACCAGTCCCAGCAGCAGCAGCTGGTAGAAGCGCGCTTCGACATCGGCCTGCCAGACGTAGGCGTGGCGCCAGGCATCGACCGCGCGGCGGAAGCGCGTCGTCTCGTGCGTTTCCTGTGCCGCACCCTTGACGGTTTCGACACCGTCGATTGCTTCGGCCAGGTCGGCATTCATGTGTCCGAATTCTTCGCGCACGGCGCGGGTTGTCGGTGCCAGCTGCCGCAGATAGATCCAGGTTGAGCCGACGTACAGTACCAGGTAGACCAGCGGTGCAATCAGAAGCTGCGGGTGGATGCGCGGTGCAGCCAATAACGGCACCAGCAGGAAATTGGCCGAACCGATCACCAGGTTGAGGCCGGGATTGAACATCAGGTTCAGCTCGCGCACGTCGTTGGTGGCGCGCGCCATCAGATCACCGGTGGGGTGCGCGTCGTGAAACGACATGCTCTTGCCGATCAGGCTGGCGTAGATTTCGTCGCGGGTGTCACGTTCCAGCCGTTGGCCGATGATTTCAGCGCTGAAGTTGCGCAGAATCTGCAGCAGGCCGCGCACGACCTGGCTGGCAATGATCACCACAGCCGCCATCAACAGCGCCGATTGCGCCTGGGGATCGGCCAGCAGCGCATCGAAGGCCCAGCCGGCGGCCAGGGGGACCACGCCCGCCAGTGCTGCATTTCCAAAGGCGCCCAACAGCATGCCAACGATCCACAGCGGCTGCCGCCTGACGTGCGACCACAGCCAACGCGCCGGGCTGCGCCGGTCGGTGTGCCAGGTACGCTGAACGGTAAATTCACCAGAACTCGCGGGATGGATGTGGTGGGTCTCGACGTTGATCATCGCCTGCATTGTACACGACATCGGGAAAAACGTTCCATTTTGGATTGACGATTGTAAATTATGGAGGCAACGAGTTAAGAATGTTCTTGGGCTTGACCTTTCGGGAGACTTCGGGTAAACTGTCCGTGTCAAGTTTCCCGCCTTACCCCCGGCGTTCATATCCGCCGAGAATCTATCCGTGCACCTACCGAAATGCCCCATGCTTCGAGTGAGATCGAAGTCCAGGGATAGATTCTCAACACATCAAACCCATATAGAGGAGGGTCCATTCATGCAGTCCAGACGCGTTCTGTATCTATTGGCTATTGTGGTCATGCTGGTGTCTCTGCTGCCAGCAGCCGCGTTTGCGCACAGTACCACCGTACCAGGTGCGGCTCCGGTCGTCGACGATCCGACCAACGACACCCTCATCGAGCAAGCCAAGGCACGCGAGGCCGAGGCCATGCCGCCCGCACCTGAAGCGTCGGGTGCTTACGCCGCGGCACCGAACACAGCCTTCCCGCTGTTCATTGGCGTCGACGACACCACCATATCGACGTACCGGGTCGAGCCGTCCACCAACGCTTTCCAGCCGGAGTTCACCGGCTTCCAGGTGTGGGGTGCGGCGTACGATAAGGTGAACAACAAGGTCTACTTCAACAACGGCTCCACGCTGTACGAGTGGCCGGTGGGCGGCAGTGTTGCCACGCTGGGCACGATCACCGACCCGGCCGGCGCCACGCAGAGCATGACCGGCCTGGCGTTCTACAACGGTATGTTGTACGGCGTCAAGAACATCGCCAACGAGGCTGTGTGGGCCATCGATACGACCACCCGCGTGGCCACTGTTTTCATCGACTACGTCGATGCCGATTTCGACTTCGGTGGCCTGGCTGCCGACCCGAACACCGGTACACTGTACGCCACCAACGACGACACCACGCCGAATGGCTCGGGCCTGTTCCGTATCAATGCCGACGGCACCGGCACCCTGATTGCACCCTACCCGGCGGGACAGACCGACATCGATGGACTGGCCGTGAGCCACGATGGCAAAGCCTACCTGGTCACCGACGAGCCAGGCTTTATCTACGTCTGGGACTTTGGCGCAGCCGCCTACGCGACACCGCTCAACAACCCCTGGACGACGTCAGAGGTCTTCTCGGCGGGCACCTGGATTTGGGAGATGACCGTTACCGATCCCAACATCGACGTCAGCCCGCTCAGCCTGGCCAGTGCCCAGGGTCCGAACACGATCACCCAGCAGAATCTGAACATCGCCAACACCGGCGGCGGCAGCCTGGACTGGAATATCTTCGAGGATGCGAGCGGTGCACCCGAACTGGTCGACTGGAGCGACAACTTCGACACCTACGCCACCGGCAGCCAGATGCACGGCCAGGGCGGCTGGAAGGGTTGGTTCAACGATCCGGCGGCGGGTGCCTTCACGAGCAATGCCCAGGCGCGCAGCGCCCCCAACTCGGTCGACATCCTCGGTGCATCGGACCTGGTGCACGAGTACAGCGGCTACACCGCCGGGCAGTGGACCTATACCGCCTGGCAGTTCGTGCCCGACAATACGACCGGGGTGTCCTACTTTATCCTGCTCAACAGCTACGATGATGCAGGCGCCACGAACAACTGGTCGGTCCAGGTGCAGTTCGACAGTGCACAAAACCTGGTGATCAACGATGGTGTCAGCGGTGGTAACCTGCCGCTGGTCAAGGGTCAGTGGGTCGAGATTCGCGTCGAGATCGACCTGAATGCCAACACCCAGGCCTTCTACTACAACAACCAGCAGCTGTACACCGGCAGCTGGTCGGAGGAAGTCAGCGGCGGTGGGGCGGTCAACATTGGCGCCGTCGACCTGTTTGCCAACAACGCATCGTCGGTCTTCTACGATGACCTCAGCCTGGTCAACGCGTCACAGCCCGTGGCGTGTGATGCGCCCGAGGATATTCCGTGGGCCAGTGTCAATCCGACCAACGGCTCGACCGCTGGCGGCGGCTCCACGCCCGTCACCGTCACCTTCGATTCGACCGGTCTCGCCGTTGGCACCTACAACGGCAACCTGTGCGTTACCAGCAACGATCCTGACACCGGTCCGGGCAACGGCACCGACCTGGTCATCGTCCCGCTGGAGCTCATGGTGCAAGGGCCGACTGCGGTGACGCTGAACAACGTGGATGCTGCGCCGCTTCCGGCAGGGGTACCGCTCACGGTCCTGCCGGCTGCACTGGGCCTGGCCCTGGCCGCGGCGTACACCCTGCGCCGCCGGCGCTAGTAGTAGTCGTACTCGTACTCCTACTCGTACTCGTAATCGTAATCGAGTACGAGTACGAGTACCGTTGCACTGAGTA
>CAZXQZ010000202.1:0-1653 GCA_964642445.1 uncultured Anaerolineae bacterium | reverse complement strand
TACTCGTACTCGTAATCGTAATCGAGTACGAGTACGAGTACCGTTGCACTGAGTACGAGTACGAGTGCCGTCCAATTCGTACTCGTACTCGTACTCGTAATCGTAATCGAGTACGAGTACGAGTACCGTTGCACTGAGTACGAGTACGAGTGCCATCCAATTCGTAATCGAGTACGAGTACGAGTACCGTTGCACTGAGTACGAGTACGAGTGCGGTCGTACTCGTAGACACAAAGACACCAAGTTCATCTGCGAACTTGGTGTCTTTGTGTTTTGGTGGTTTTTTCCCGATCGCTGCGACAGCCGGTCGGCATGGACACCGCGCCGGGCTGCTGTACGGCGCTAACGCCCCTGCCACCAATCCTTGCGCGAGCGCGGATCGAGGAACGTGCCGCTGTCGCGAATGGCAACCCCGACCGTATCACTCCGTGCGCGGCCCAGGGCCTGGCCGGCGCGCAGGGCGGGCAACGATCCGCGCCCCTGGGTGTTCCACTGCTCGTACAGTGCCAGCAAGCGTGGCGCGACGCAGATGCCTTCCAGGTGCAGCGTATAGCCGTGCACCACGTTATCGGCGCGCGTATATTTTAGCGTCAGGCGGTTGGCTGTGGCGTACAGCACGAGCACCTCGTACTCGTCGTCTGGCGCGTCACCCCAATCCGGGTGACTGCCAATCGTATAGCCCGATTGGGGCACGTGCAGGGTTTCGCCGGGGGTGGTGGCGAGTTCGGCCAGTGTCACGGCCGGTGTCGTGAGGGGTGCGCCGCGGCAGTTGCAGTCCCAGTTCCAGTTGTAGACCTGGTGCAGGGCACGGAACGTAGCCGTACGCCGGTCGGCGAAGAGGCCGGGCAGCTGCGGGGCGCGTGGGTCGAAGGGGCCGTTGTAGTCGACCAGGCCGAGGTAGCCGGTCGTGGGGCGGTGGCCACGCAGGGCCAGGTTGAGGTCGGCGTGCTGGGCGGCGGGCCGGTCGGTTGGTGGGGGTGGGACAGTGATCGCCATGTAGGTAGTGCCGAGGATGGGTTGGCAAGCTGCGGCGGTCGTCGTGCTCACGAAGGGCAGGAACTGCGGGCGTGGCGGAACCTCCTGGGCGTGGATGGGGGTGGTGAGCGCGACCGTGTGCAGGGTTACGAGAACCGCCAGGTACCGTGACCAGGAAGCCAGGCGGTCACGTAGGAGGCGGCGCACCGTGGTACTGGTCATCGATTTCCCTCCACGCACGAATCGGTCCTCCTGTCTCGTGTCGCCGTCTCGGTACCGGTGCTGAGGTCACGACCCAAGGTGGATTCGACCATTGCACCGGCGGGGTGAGTGTAACACAGGCGCAGCGCATCGGCAACTTGACGAGTTCGTCGAGGCATGAGGCTGAGCCAGCGGTCTTGACCACAAAGGGCACACAGGGCGCACAGAGTCTCGTTTTCTGGCTGCTGGTGTGCCGCGTCTTCGTGTTCAATGCACGCTTTGCGCTTGAAACGGAATCACAGTGGGCATGTTTCTTATGGCTGGTTACCGCACCGCGCCGTCGGGGCGGGGTCCCCCCGCCCTGGGTCCCCACGCCCTGGGTCTCGATACCCTCACAGGCAGGCGTGCCAGTCGAACGAAAACCCTTCGGGTCTTGTAGACCCGAAGGGTTTTTCTTGTCTCGATACCCTCACAGGC
>CAZXQZ010000201.1:0-7706 GCA_964642445.1 uncultured Anaerolineae bacterium | reverse complement strand
CGACGGCCAACAACTGCGCGATCTCACCTTTGTCGACGATGTGGTGGACGCGTTCTTGCGCGCCGGCGCCAGCGAAGCGGCCAATGGCCAGGTCTTCAACCTGGGCGGCGACACACCGGTGGCCCTCGGTGACCTGGCGCACCTCCTGGTGGCGTTGACCGGTCGCGGCCGCGTATGCCTGATTCCCTGGCCGGCGGATCGCGCAAAAATCGATATCGGTGACGTGTTCTCCAGCTATGCGCGCATCGAGTCCACGCTGGGTTGGCGCCCCCAGGTGGCACTGCGCAGCGGCCTGGAGTGCATGATCGCTTATTACGAAACTCACCGCGCACAGTACTGGTAACCCATGGCAAACACGATGAAGATTCAGTTCAACGACCTGGCAGCGCAGCACGCCGCAATGGCTAGCCAACTGGAAAGTGCTGTGCAGCGGGTGCTGCACAGCGGCTGGTACATCTTAGGCCCTGAAGTCGAGGCCTTCGAGGCTGAGTTTGCTGCGTGGTTGGGGTTGCCGGACGGTCGGCATGCGGTTGGCGTCAATTCGGGCACCGATGCACTGCACCTGGCTCTACGTGCCTGCGGCGTAGGTCTGGGCGATGAAGTGATCACGGTCAGCCACACGGCGGTGGCCACCGCGGCGGCGGTTGTCCTGGCCGGCGCACGCCCGGTATTCGTCGATATCGATCCATCGACCTACACGCTCGACCCCACCGCGCTGGCCGAAGCCATCACGCCGCAAACCCGTGCGATCATTCCGGTGCACCTCTACGGGCAGCCCGCCGACCTGCGGCCAATCCTGGCGCTGGCCCGCGCGGCCGGCCTGGTTGTGATCGAAGACTGTGCCCAGGCGCACGGCGCATACTACCAGGACCGCCCCGTCGGAACGTGGGGTGATCTCGCCTGCTTCAGTTTCTACCCCACCAAAAACCTGGGCGCGGCCGGCGATGGCGGCATGGTCGTCAGCCGTGACCGCGACCTGGCTGCACGGGTGCGCGGGCTGCGGGAGTACGGCTGGTCTGCCGGCGAGCGCTATGTCAGCCGCGGGCCTGGCTTCAACAGCCGCCTGGACGAATTACAGGCGGCCGTCTTGCGGGTTAAGTTGGGCCACCTGGACCGCTGGAATGCCCGGCGGCAGGCCCTGGCCGCGCGTTACGCAGAGCTGCTGGCCGATGCCGGGGTACGCCTGCCGGTGGTGCGGTCTGGCAGCACCCACGTCTATCACCTCTACGTGATCCGCCATCCGCAGCGCGACGCCCTGCGCCAGGCGCTGCACGGGCAGGGCATCACGACACTCGTTCACTATCCCGTGCCAATTCACCGGCAGCCCGCTTATCGAGACCTGGCACCGGTGGCTGGCCTGCCGGCAACGGAGAGGATCGCTGACGAGATTTTGTCGCTGCCGCTGTACCCGGAGCTGCCGGACGACGCCCTGGTGACTGTGGCCACGGCGGTGCGTGCGTTCAACCAGCATTCGTGATGGCAGCGGTCGACTTGGCCTGAGGCGATGAAGGCTGCTCTGGAGCCTGTTTGAGAAGCTCACGCAAAGCCGCGAAGAAAAGGCACCCAGGATCCATAACCGCGGCCTGTTCGCGTCTTCGCGACTTCGCGTGAGTCGACGTCGCCCACCGCCTACAACTTCCCAAGCAGACCTTATCGCCGGCTGGGCAGGAAACCGTTACGTGTCAGCCAGGGCAGCCAGTAATAGTACGTCTCCGGTGTCGGCGTCAAGGTCGGTGTAGCGGTTGGCGTTGCCGTGGGAGTTTCGGTGGGTGTGGCCGTTTCCGTCGGCGTTGCCGTTTCCGTGGGTGTCACGGTTTCGGTGGGGGTGGGTGTTTCGGTCGGTGTGTTCGTGATGGTGGGTGTGGGCGTGACCGTCACCGTGCCGGACGGCAGCGGTGTCGGCGTCGGAGTTGGTGTATTGCCGGTTGGCCCACCGTAGGTGAGAATCTTTCCATCGTGGGTGACCGCCCAGGCGTGGCCGGCGTCTACGGCGTCCACTTCCCAGATGAAGCTGGTGGCTGGGCTGTTGACGCGTGTCCAGCTGGCGCCGCCACTGACGGTGTGGTAGATGCGGCCGGCGCGGTCGTTGACGCCACCCACCGCCCAGCCTTCGGCCGCGTTCAGCATGTCGATGTCGTAGAAGGTCGTATCATAGGCACCCGTGGGCTGGAGCGTCCACGACTGCCCACCGTCACCGGTGCGCATGATCGCACCGCCGGAGCCGGCCGCCCAACCGGTGCTGACGCTGAGGAAACTGAGTCCGAGTAGATCGGCGCCCGGTGTAAAGACGCGGCCCCAGGTGGCACCCTGATCGTATGAGATAGCGAAAGTCGAGCCGTTGCCCGCCCCGTAACAGGTGGCGCCAAAGCAAGCCCATTCCCAAATCACGACGTTGCCTCCCGGCTGGAACTGGTACCAGTTGAAGCCGGTGTTGGTGGACCGGAAGGACTTCCCATCCGTGCCGCCGGCCAGGAGGATGTTGGGTGTGACCCACACCACGGAATAGAGATAGCCCGTATAGCCCCCGGGCATACCCCGCACGCGCCAGGTCTGGCCGCCATCGGTGGTGTAGGAGGCCTGGCCGAGGTGACCGACGCTCATGCACTCCAGCTCGGAGCGGCAGGCGATGCTGCCCTGCCAGCCACCCATGTTGGCTGGCAGCGGCAGTTCCAGCCAATCCACGCCGCCATTGGTGGTCTTCACGATGTATGGATTGCCGGTGATGCCCCAGCTGGGTCCGCCCACGGCATAACCCACCTGGGTGTTGAGCATGGTGATGCTGCGCAGGGTAATTCCCGCCGGCGAGTGGTATTGGATCGTCCAATCGGTGTTGGGGGCAGCGGCATCCGCGGCCTTCGAGGCAGGATTGGAAACGATAGCCGGGCCACTTAAGCCAACTACCAGGACCACTGCCAGGGCGATGAGGAGGGTTGCAGGAAGTCGCAGGTGCATGGTTGCTCCTTTGTTGAATGTACTGGTGATAACCCCAGCCTGGAAGGTTAACCTGAATACATTAACCCAAGATGAACGAACACGACCCCCAAGATGACAATTTGTTCAGGTGGCTGTGCTCCAAAACGAAGTGGGCGCCTGGATCATCATCCGGCGCCCACTTCCCATCTTGCGCTCGCTCGTCCTATTGGCTGGCTTTGACCAGGTCATCGACCTTTTGCGAAAGCATTGCGATCTTCTTACTCAACTCTTCGATGTCGCCCTTGTTCGGCACATTCAGGCGGCCCAGAATCTTTTCGATCTGCTCTTCGACCACGTTCGAAGCCGACTCGACGCTCTTTTCGACCCGTTTTTCTGCCCCGTTACGGCGGGCTACCACGTCGTTCATCAGCTTGTGGGCATCTTTTTCGGCCAGCTCACCGCGCTCGACCAGGCGGTTCAGAAACTCCTGAACCTCGTCAGTGGTTAGAGCAGCAGCCCCAACGCCGGCCAAAACAACCCGACGCACCATGCTAACCAGCGAGGCACTCTTCTCTTTGCCGGCAGCTGTCACATCACTGACCACATCCGTCACCGCCGGCACGATACCTGCCGCCTGGCTGGCAATCTCGTTCACTTTCGTCTTTGCCATACGTAACATCCTCCTAATCCGGTCCACCGGGTTCGACTGCTGCCCGGTGGCGCTCAGCGGATCTTCGACTGTAAATACGCACGCATAACGCGCTGCGTCATGTGCCGATTATAACATGCACCCCATACGTTGTCAAGTGGCTTGCATTCAGGCGCGCTGCGTCATGCAGTTGACGCAGGCACGGCGGGTGCTTTATAATGTGAATAGTTATCATAAGAATTTCCAACTTTCAGGGTGGAGGATAACACCTATGGCATACCTGGAGAAGCCCTGGCTTGCGCATTACGAAGCCGGTATTCCGTCGACGATCGAATATCCTGCCTATCCGCTGCACCAGATGCTGGTAGAGTCGGCCTCGAAGTACGGCAACCGGCCCGCCGTGAAGATGCTCCTGCGTTATCTGCCGGCCGGCATTACGATCGGCGCCGAGTTGTCGTATCAGCAGTTGGACGATGCTACCAGCCGTTTTGCTTCAGCGCTGCATGACCTGGGCGTGCGCAAAGGTGATCGTGTGGCGGTTTGGCTGCCCAATTTGCCTCAATTTGTGATTGCCTTCTATGGTGCCATGAAGCTCGGTGCCATTGTCGTGAACAACAATCCACAGTACACCGGGCGCGAGATCAAACACCAGCTCGTCGATTCGGGGGCCGAAACCATCATTCTGCTGAGTCCGTTCTACAGCCGGCTGAAGGAGATCCAGCGCAGCACACCGGTCAAACACGTGATCGTGGCCGATGTCAGCGACCTGGTAGGCCTCCCCTTTAAGGTGATGGTTGATCGCCAGCTGAACAAGAGCGGTATGAAAATCGACATTCCCTACGAACGGGGCGTCTACGGTTTTAAGCAGCTCCTTGCCCACCCGCGGCAGCTGCCCCTGGTCGAGGTCGATCAACACGACCCGGCGCTGTTCCAGTACACGGGGGGTACCACCGGTGTTCCCAAGGCGGCGATGTTGACGCACCACAACATGGTGGCCAACGTCATCCAGATCAGTCACTGGCTGCCCAACCTGGAAGTAGGCCGGGAAGTGATGATGGGGGCAATCCCCTTCTTTCACGTGTACGGCATGACGGTTTCGATGTGCCTGGCGATGTACGTGGGGGGCAAACTGGTGATCGTGCCGGACCCGCGTCACCTCAATCATGTCATGGAGGTGATCCAACGCGAGAAGGCCACCGTTTTCCCTGGTGTGCCGGCCATGTACATTGGCATCATCAATCACCCCGATGTGCGCCAATACAATCTCCACAGTGTCAAAGCCTGTATTTCGGGCGCCGCGCCGCTGCCGATGGAAGTGCAGGAGCAATTTGGTGAAATCACCGGCGGACGGTTGGTCGAGGGTTATGGTCTGACCGAGGCGGCGCCCGTCACCCACTGCAACCCCGTCTATGGACTGCGGAAATCGGGGAGCATTGGTATTCCTTTGCCGGACGTCGAAGCGCGCATCGTCTCCCTCGAACCGGATGAGAACGGGGCGGTGCACGATATGCCCTTGGGAGAGGCTGGCGAACTGGCCCTACGCGGTCCCCAGGTGATGGCCGGCTACTACAAACAGCCCGACGAAACCGCCAAGACACGCGATGCCGACGGCTGGCTCTACACCGGTGACATTGCTCGCATGGACGAAGACGGTTATTTCTACATCGTCGACCGCAAGAAGGACTTGATCATTGCCAGCGGTTACAACATCGTGCCGCGTGAGGTGGAAGAGGTTCTCTTCATGCATCCCAAGGTGCTGGAGGCGGTCGTGGCCGGCATTCCTGATGCGCGGCGCGGCGAGACCGTCAAAGCGTATGTGGTGCTCAAACCAGGTGAAGCGGCGACCGCCGAAGAAATCATAACGTTTTGCCGGCAGAACCTGGCGGCCTACAAGACCCCCACCGCGGTCGAGTTCCGCAGCGAGCTGCCCAAGACGATGGTCGGCAAGTTCCTGCGCCGTGTGTTGCGTGAGGAAGAGATCCAGAAGATGCGAGAAGCGGGGAAGGGCGACGCAGCATAGCGTCAGTACTGGCCAGTGCTCTGTCAGGTAATGTTCTGCATCTACGCCACCGGTGCAGGCGCAAAATGGTGACTAATCTCGGCCTGACAGAGCACTGGTTGGTGGGTAGGTAGTCTCCAACAGGCTCACGTCAACCACCCACCAGCACGATCCAAACCACCCACGAAACCACGCCACCGACCAGCAGCCCACTGACCACATCCAACAGGTAGTGCACGCGCAGAGCCACGCGGCTCCAGCTGGTCCAGGCGGCCAGTCCTACCAGCAGCCAACCCCAGCCAGAAAACAGAAGCAGCCCCCAGACGGCAATCGTGCCCATGCGGGTCGCGTGACCCGATGGGAAACTGTGCTGGTCGTACTTGACAGAATAGAAACCGCCTTGCTCATGTGGGCGTCGTCGCCGCAGGACGAACTTGGTCGAGGTGGTAATGGCACCGGCCAGGGCCATGCTGATGATCCATCCCAGGATGCCGCGGCGTAAGGCTACATCACCCAGCCACAGGGCTGCCAGTGCCACCACAAACCACACATAACCATCACCCAGGTGTGCCCCCCACCAGGCCAGGCGGAAGGCAAAACGCTGGCGGTCGTCCAGCTGCAGGCGGGCGCTGAGCTGCCGGTCTGCATCGCCGATCGCCCGACGCAGGCGTGTACCGAGGCGCGGCTGGTCGGCAGGGGGTTGCTCTGGTTTCACGTCGAAGAGCGGGTAGTTCGTGGTTCCATGAGCTGCCTGACCAGCTCGTACTGGAACGGTTTGTCAACATCCATGCCAATCGCCGCGTAGGGTGAAATCACTGCACGGCCACGGGCACCAAAAACACGGCTGGCAACCTGTTCGGCATCGGGAATCGTCATGCGGCGGAAGACGAACTTGAGCAGCGTGCCGAAACCCAGCAGTTGAGCCTGACGAAGAGCGCTCTTGCGGCGGTCCATGGCCTCACGTACCAGCGCTTCATTGTGATTGGCAACGGCCAAACGGATCATGAAGAGATCACCGCCACAGTAGTGGCCTTCGCGGAACGGTATGTAGCTGCGTTTGGACGCCGGATACGCTGCTTCCATCACTGACTTCTCGACGACCGCGTAATAAACATCATGCTCGGTTTGCACGCAGGTGTCGACGAACCAGTGAACGATGTCGGGTGTCAGCAACGGGATATCGGCCGAGCTGACCATGACCATTTCGGTATCGGGATGTGCCAGGCGCACCACATTCAAACCGGCATAGAGATTGTCGAGCATGCTGGCATGGTTGGGCTCGAAGATGACCGGTGTCTCCAGGTCGACACCTTCGTCCGGACCAATACCGACGACGACGATATCGCGTATTTCGGGGGTCCGGCGTAAGGCCTGTGCTACGTGCCAGATCATGGGCTTGCCGTTGATCGGGATCAAGGCCTTGCGCCGTGAACCGGTGGCCTCTGCCAGCAGATCGACTTTGTCTGGATGGTACCCAGCTGTAATGACGACGTCGAATTGTTGTTGCATTCTCCATTTGCCCTCGTGATTGAGCTGGCACAGGCCTGCGACACCGTGCACCTGAATCAAGTATATACGAAAAACAGGCAGTTGCCAATCATCGGTGACTTGCATATTCGGCACCTTGGGCCTATAATTTCTCTTTGGGGCATACATGTGTCAGTCCACCGTGCGGCGACAGCGACCAGCTGCGCCGCCGTTTGGTGCAGCCCGCTATGTGCCAGGGTATGGGCGCGACATGCGCTTGGGTGACACCACGGGCGGCGTTGTTGGGGGAAACCACAGCGCTGACCGTTTGCAGTAACCAGTGATTTATGTTTGAAGGAGCATTCGTATGACGGAGAAATGGGTTTACCTTTTTGATGAAGGTAACAAGGATATGCGCAATTTGCTGGGGGGCAAAGGCGCCGGTTTGGCCGAAATGACCAATGCCGGATTGCCGGTGCCCCCTGGTTTTACCGTGACCACGGAAGCCTGCAATGCGTATTTTGATGGCGAACAGCAGTTCCCTGCAGGCATGTGGGAGCAGTGCCTGGAAGCGCTGAAGGTCGTAGAGCAGCAGACTGGCAAACGCTATGGCGATCCTGCGAATCCGCTGCTGGTATCGTGCCGGTCGGGTGCTCGTGTGTCGATGCCGGGCATGAT
>CAZXQZ010000200.1:4401-7720 GCA_964642445.1 uncultured Anaerolineae bacterium | reverse complement strand
CCACCCGACGGCCGGCTGCGCGTCTACCGCAGCCGCACCGGCGGTCGCGAGTGGGAGGCGCTCACCGATGGGCTGCCCCAGCACGACTGCTACGTCAACGTGCTGCGCAGCGCCCTGGCCGTCGATACGCTCGATACGTGCGGCGTCTATTTTGGCACCACCGGCGGTCAGGTCTACGCCTCCGCCGATGCGGGCGATCATTGGATGCCAATCGTGCGCGATCTACCCGCCGTGCTTTCGGTCGCCGTGCAAACCCTGCCATGATTCGTGTCGTGCTTCCGTACCATCTGCAGTGCCTGGCCGGGGTCGGCAAGGAGGTCGAGCTCGAGGTGGCCGAACCGGTCACGCCGTGCACGATTCTCGACGCCCTGGAAACGGCCTATCCCATGCTGCGGGGGACGATCCGCGACCAAACGACACGGCGGCGGCGTGTGCTGGTACGCTTCTTTGTCTATGGCAAGGACTGGTCGCACGAATCGATGGAAACGCCGCTGCCCGCCGCCATCGTGACGGGCGCCGAACCGTTCCTGATCGTTGGCGCCATGGCAGGAGGTTGATCGGGTTGTCACATGTGTACGAGTTGCGCCGGGGTGGACTCGTCAGCTGGCGGGACCTGGCGCAGATACCGGATTTGACCATGACACACACCATCTACCAGGTCGATGCCTTTACGAATCGTCCATTTGCCGGCAATCCGGCCGCCGTCTGCCCGCTGGAAGGCCCGGCGGATGCCAATTGGATGCAGCAGGTGGCGGCAGAGATGAATTTATCCGAAACCGCCTTTCTACACCCCGAAGACGATGGGTTCCGCCTGCGCTGGTTCACACCCCTGGCCGAGGTGGACCTGTGCGGCCATGCCACACTCGCCAGCGCCCACGTGCTGTGGGAGAGCGGCCGCCTGCCCGCCGGGCATACGGCGCGGTTTTACACCGCCAGCGGCCTCTTGACGGCCACCCAGGCCGGGCACTGGATCGAGCTCGATTTCCCCACCAAACCCGGCACCAGCGCATTGCCACCGCCGGGCCTCATCGAGGCGCTGGGGGTCGCACCGGTCGCCGTGCAGCGCAGCCAGTTCGACTACCTGGTCGAGGTGGCGCGCGAGTCTGACGTGCGCAGTCTGGCGCCCGATTTCACCCGCCTGCGCCAGGTCGAGACACGCGGCGTGATCGTCACGGCGCGCGCCGACGCAGGTGCGTTCGACTTCGTCTCGCGCTTTTTTGCCCCGGCGGTGGGCATCGACGAAGACCCGGTCACCGGTTCGGCGCACTGCTGCCTGGCACCGTACTGGAGCGAGCAGCTGGGCAAGACAACCTTCAACGCCTACCAGGCCTCGCACCGCGGCGGCGTGCTGCGCGTGCAGCTGCTGGGTGAGCGTGTGCGCCTGGCCGGCCAGGCGGTGACAGTCATGGTGGGTCAGCTGGTCTGAAGGCACACCCCACGTGCATCATCTTCACCCGTCACGGCGAATGCCCGGTCAATCTGCGGCACAGATTTCCAGCCGCGGTATCCAGGGTGCATCGCATGTCTGGGGCACGACACGAGACCCTTCGGGTTTTTCCCATAATCGCCGATAGCTGGTACGCCATGGCAATGCCTCCCGGTGCTGAATCCCGGCCATTGACGAAAACCCGAAGGGTCTGCCCCAATCTGAGATGCACCCCGGTATCCACCACGGCGTCACGCGCCGGGGGCGCGCACTGGCCGAAACATGGGCCGAACGTCTGTACGGCATCCTGGCTCACCGGCTCGACGTGGACGACGAGGTCACACCGGCCCTGCGCGACGACAGCGTGTCCTACGGCGACTACGTCGAACAGCTCACCTATCTGGTCTTCCTCAAGCAGGTATTCCATGTATCACAGATTCGAAACTCCACAGGCTTGACACATTAGAAATACATAGGGTAATATAACGTTGTTGAAATCATTTGAAAGTCTTTGAAAGAGGTACAAGGATGACTGTCACGCAATGGTCTGACTTGCCGCTGGTGCTTACGTCGGACCAGGCCGCTATGGTGCTTCAACTCACACGCCGTACGATCACCAACATGCTGGATCGTGGTGATTTGCATGGGTTCCGGGTGGGCAAAGAGTGGCGCGTGAGTCGTACCGAACTCGTGCGGTTTGTCGAAGGTAGTGCCGTGGGGGCTTACGCCAAGACGACACTCGTGGATGAGGTATCCCCATCGCTAACCAACAAGGGCGGCGTGCTCGTTGCACAGGTCGAACCACTCCGTGACTCTATCTGATTCTGACTATTCAGCCTTGCTCACCCATCTGGCTGATTTGGGCATTACCGGGGGCGCTGTCTATGACGGATTGCTGATGCACGCCGCTTGGGTTGCGGGTGTTGATCGAGTCGTCACACTCAATGCGCACGACTTCCGACGTGTGTATCCAGCCCTGTCTGACAAGATTATCTCTCCGCTTTCGTAGCCCTTTTCAATTCGATGCCAGCTCCAGCAAACATTAGTGATAGTACACATCAGCAATTGGATTGCTAATGTGTCCAAGTTGCGCTATGATGGACTCATACTGCACGAAATCTCCAATTTCTCACAAACCATGATACAATAGCCCCACCGTCTGATCCTGTGACATCGCACCATTACCACAGTACCCAAGGAGAGACATCATGCGCGACCGGAGAGGTGTTGGCCGTCTGTTGTCGTTGGTCATCGTAACACTGCTGGCAGCTGCCGCAGTGCTGCCCATGGCGGCGGGTGCATCCGTGTCCTGGCTGCCGGCACCCGCCGCGCCACACCCGGCCCGCGCGGCCGCACCGGCGTGGAGCGGGACAGGACACTTCGTCCTGGAGACCATCGGTTATACCCCCAGCCCGTACACGGTGCAGCCGAACTTCCGCCAGGCCGCGAACAGCACCGGCGCGGCCAATTCGACCATCAGCAGCGCCGAAGCAGCCGACCTGTTCGTCAACTTTGCCTTCGCCACGGACGGCAAGACCGTCTACCTGGTGTACACCACCGACGGCTCGGCACCCAACAAGACCAACGGCGCAGTTGCCACAGCGGGTTTCTCCAACTATGCCGACCCCAACCGCACCTGGCGTGCCAGTGTTCCACCCTTTGCGGCCGGCACGACGGTGAATTACGTCTTCTACATCAGCGACAGCAGCCTGGGTGCGGGGTGGGGCCGCATTTCGGGTACGAGCGGCAATCGGGATACCAGCCAGTACCAGACCTCCTGGTCCGAATCAGACAACGCCTATTTCACCTACACCGTCACCGCCGTGGCCCCAACACCGATCACCGTCACCGCCGCCAAAGCCCTCTGGCTGGACACGAACACCATCGCCTGGA
>CAZXQZ010000200.1:0-4301 GCA_964642445.1 uncultured Anaerolineae bacterium | reverse complement strand
ATCACCGTCACCGCCGCCAAAGCCCTCTGGCTGGACACGAACACCATCGCCTGGAACGGTGTGGCCGGATCGAGTTACAGACTTCTCTACGACGCCGATGGTGGATTGACGACGGCGGCTGAAACAGCGGCGTGCACCTTCCCCAGCCCGGCTGGCCCTTGTTACGTGACCCTAACCGCCAGCGGCAGCGTCAGCGGTTATCCCAAAAACCCCAACGCCAGCGGCCTGATCCGCCTGACGACCGGCCTGGCCGCCGATGACGCCAAACACCTGCTCAAGGGGCAGGTCGTCGTGGCCAGCTACAGCGGTGGCGGCGCGCGGCTGGATGCCACGCGCACCCAAATTCAGAGCGTGTTGGATGCGCTGTACGCCGCCAGCGCCAAGACCCAGACGCTCGGCCCTGTCTACAGCGGCGCCGCACCCACGGTCAAGGTCTGGGCACCCACCGCCAAGACGGTGACGCTGAAACGGTACGCAACCTCGGCCGGCGCCGAGGTCGGCAGCCACGCCATGAGCCTGGACGCGGCCTCGGGCGTCTGGAGTGTGACCGGTGACAGCGCCTGGGACCGCCAGTTCTACCGGTTCGACGTCGAAGTCTACGTGCCGGCGACCGATGCCGTCGAACACAACCTGGTAAGCGATCCCTATGCGGTCAGCCTGTCGCAGGACGGCAGCGCGGCTGGCGACGTGCGCAGCCAGTTCGTCGACCTGGCTGACCTGACGCAGAGTGACATCACGCCGGCCGGTTGGAGCAGCCTGCCCAAACCGGCACTGGCCGCGCCCGAAGACATCGCCATCTACGAAGTGCACGTGCGCGACTTCAGCATCGACGACACCTCGGTGACGATCGCGGCCGACCGCGGCACGTACAACGCCTTCACCTACGACGGCAGCGGTCCTCATGCCAACACAACGCTCTCCGATGGCATGGACCATCTGAAGCAGCTGCAGGCGGCCGGCCTGACGCACATTCACCTCCTGCCCGCCTTCGACATCGCCTCGGTCATCGAGCCCGTGGGCGAACGCACCGAACCAACCATTACCTTCAACCCGCTCACCGACCGTGCCTCGACCGCTCCGCAGGCCGCGGTGGGCGCCGCCCGCACCACCGACGGCTTCAATTGGGGCTACGATCCGCATCACTACGGGGTACCGGAAGGCGCGTACGCGACCAACCCCGACGGCATCGCACGCATCTTCGAGTTCCGTGACATGGTCTCGGCCCTCAACCGCAACGGCCTGCGCGTGGTGATGGACGTCGTCTACAACCACACCGCCGCCAGCGGCCAGGGCGACAAGTCGGTGCTCGACAAAGTCGTGCCCGGTTATTACTACCGCTACGACACCAACGGCGCTCTCTACACCACCTCGTGCTGCGACGACACGGCCAGCGAATACGACATGATGGAAAAGCTCATGATCGACACGGTGGCACGCTTCGCCACGGCCTACAAAGTCGATGGCTTCCGCTTCGATCTGATGAACTTCCACACGCGCCAGAACATGCTCAACCTGCAAGCGGCGATCACCGCCATCGATCCGACGATCTACCTCTACGGTGAGGGTTGGGACTTCGGCTCGGCCAAAGAAAAAGGTCTCACCACCTGCCCCAACTGTTACGCCATGAAGTACAACATGACCGGTTCGGGCATCGGCGCGTTCAACGACATCATCCGCGACGCGGCGCACGGTGGTTACAGCGAAAATTCGACCGAGATCCGCAAACAGGGCTTCATCAACGGCCTGAGCTACGACTGGAACGGCTACAGCTACAGCAACCGCTTCCAGGGTGACCTGTGGGGCGCCACCGACCGTCTGCGTTCGGCGCTGCGTGGCAGTGGCAGCGACTGGAACGGCCAGGGCAGCCCCTTCACCGACGACCCGCAGGAGGCGGTCAACTACGTCGAAAAACACGACAACGAGACCCTCTTCGACCAAAACGTCTTCAAACTGCCCAACGGTGACGGCAGCGGCAACCCCGGCTGGATCGGCAGCGGTATCCCAACCACCACCATGGCCGAGCGTGTGCGCAGCCAGAACCTGGGCATCAGCCTCATCGGCCTGGCGCAGGGTGTGCCTTTCTTCCAGATGGGCAGCGACCTCCTGCGCTCCAAATCGCTCGACCGTAACAGCTACGATTCGGGCGACTGGTTCAACCGCGTGTACTGGGATGGGAGCAGCAACAACTTCGGCAAAGGTCTGCCGCCGACCTGGGACAACAGCAGCCGTTGGCCCATCATGACGCCGCTGCTGAACAACACAGCCCTCGATCCCGCAACCGCCGACATCGACGCCGCGGCCGCGCACCTGCGCGAAACGCTGCGCATTCGTAAGAGCAGCCGGCTCTTCCGGCTCGACAGCGAGACCGAAGTCAACGCCCGTACCAGCCACTATAACACGACCAACACCCAGGACGCGCTGATCATCCTGCGCCTGTCGGACGAAACGGGCACCGACCTCGATCCCAATCTCGAAAACATCCTGGTCTTCTTCAATGCGCACAAGATCCCCCAGAGCATCACGATCAGCGGCGCCGACGGCTTCACGCTGCACTCAGTGCACACCGACGGCGTCGACGACGATCCCGTGATCACCGGCGGTGCGTCCTTCAACGATGCCACCGACCAGTTCACCATCCCTGCGCGTACGACGGCGGTTTTTGTCTCGACCCAAACCATCGCCAACCCCAGCACGCTGGATTGGGTCGGCAAGATGTATCCACGCGGCGGTGTTGCGCACAGCATCGAGCAGGGTGCGTTTGCCCCCAGCGGCTTCGACGTCTACGTGCGCGTCTACGAGGCCGGTGTCACCCAGCCGGCTGGACAGGGCGCGGGTATCGAGTGTTACCTGCACTGGGGCCTCTACGGCATGACCTGGAATGACATCCCGATGACCTTCAACGCCCAGCAGGGCAACGACGACGAGTACAAGGGCACGATCCCGCAGGCGGCGCTCAACGCCCTGGCACCCGGCACCTACGGCTTCACCGCGTACTGCAAGAAGACGAGCGAGACCGGTGTCCGCTGGAAGCAGGACAGCTACGACATCGGCGGCAACCCCAGCGATGACGACCAGGGCGATGGGCTGATCACCGTCATCCCCACCGCCGATCTGCGGCCGGCGCCGGCTGGCGGGGTATTCGTCCACCTCTTCGAGTGGCCCTGGGCCGACGTGGCCAAAGAATGCACCTACCTGGCGCAGAAGGGTTACACCGCCGTGCAGGTCTCGCCGCCCAACGAACACCTGGTGCCAACGGTCGACCAGGGGGGTCAGCCCGCCAGTGACTTCCCGTGGTGGGTGCGTTACCAGCCGGTGACCCACCGCACCAGCGCGTTCACCAGCCGCAGCGGCACGTGGAGTGACTTCACCACCATGGTCAGCACGTGCAGCAGCCAGGGCGTAGCCATCTACGTCGATGCCGTGATCAACCACATGGCCGACGTCGAAGTTGGCACACCGCCCACCGGCACGGGTACTGCCGGCACGGAATATGACGCCAACCCGGCAACCACCCGCTTCTACGGCACGCAGTACCAGGCCAACGACTTCCACAACGACTGCACGATCGCCAGTTACGCCGACCGCGCCCAGGTGCAGCGCTGCAAACTTTCGGGCCTGCCCGACCTGGACACCGGCAAGAGTGACGTGCAGGGCGAAATTCGCAGTTACCTGCAGGCATTGATCGATGCCGGCGTCCAGGGTTTCCGCATCGATGGGGCCAAACACATGGCCAGCCAGGACATCGCGGCCATTCTCGACGGGTTGACCGGCGACTTCTACGTGTTCCAGGAAGTGATCGACCTCGACCCCAGCGAGCGCGTGCGCGACTGGGAGTACACCCCCAGCGGCGACGTCACCGAGTTTGCCTGGAGCCAGGCCATGGGGGACAAGTTCAACCAGTGCGGCGGTTCCATCGACGACCTGGAGTTTCTGCCTTATGGCAACATGCTGGCGACGCGTTTCGCCCAGGTCTTCGTCGATAACCACGACAACCAGCGCGGGCACGGGCCGGGTGGCGCGTGTGTCGTCGATCACCGCGACGGCAAGGTACACCGCCTGGCCAACGTCTTCACCCTGGCCTATCCCTACGGCCACCCCTCGGTCATGTCGAGTTACTACTGGACGACCGACCCCAACAGCAACAGCGGCGACAGCCTGGGTCCGCCGAGCACGACCGACGGTGGTGTGACGTGGGGTCCGGGGCAGGCCGCGGTGACGCGACCGGTCTACGACAGCGGCCAGGTGGCGGGTGAGGTGCCGGCCAACTGCGCGGGCACGTACCCCAACACCGTGACGGGCAG
>CAZXQZ010000199.1:0-7723 GCA_964642445.1 uncultured Anaerolineae bacterium | reverse complement strand
TCTCGCCCCCCAAATCCGTTCAATCCGCTCCTGATCCGTTCCCACTCCCTACTCCCTAAGCCGGACGAGCCGGAACCAAACAGGTCAAAATTCTTGCTTTTTGTGCAAGAATTTCACTGAGTAGAACCTACTGTCCGGCCATCAGGCGGTTGAAGATGTTCTCAGCCGGCTCGTAGTAGGCGACGGGACTCTTGGCGACTTCGATTTTCACCGAATGGATTGTGCCGTTGAAGTCGTTTTCGCCCATGGCATAGTCTTCGCTGACCGGTGTGGCCAGGTCGCGGCCGATGTCCAGCGTCTCGTCGAGTGAGAACGAGTAGGGGACCGTTTTGTCGATGTGCGCCTCGCCAATCTTCTTCTTGCCCACGTACAAGGCACCCGTGCCGCCGGCACCTGTTTTGGTGCCACCTTCGTACGTAAACTTGTACTGGACAGTCACGCGCCCGGCTGGCAGTGATTCGGTCGCAACGACCGGGTATTCGGTAATTCCTGTGTAGTTGTGGACGTACTTGAGCACGCCGTCTTTCACGTACAGCGACCAGCCGCCGAAGCGGCCACCTTGGGCCACGATCACACCGTTGGCTTGGGCCGGCACTTCGATATCGGCTGTGACGGTGTGCGACTTGTTCTTGACGTTGGGGACGGTGTTCTCCATCAAGTGGTCCATGCCGGCATAAAACGTCATCGAGGTCCGTCCCCCCAGCAGGTCGGGCCGCCCGGCAATATCGGGGTTCGTGAGCTCGGTGCGGCGGTCATCCAGCGGAAACACGTTGTACTTGGCCGCTTCGATCAGGAACAACTCCTGCAGCTCGGCCAGCTTGTCGGGATTCGTGGCCGCCAGATCGTTGGCCTGGCTCCAATCGATGCTGCCGTCGTACAGCTCCCAGACGTCATCGTCCCACGTAACCGGATCTTTCATGAACGGATTACGGTGGATACATACGGCGCTCCAGCCCTGGTGGTAGATACCCCGGTTACCAAACATCTCGAAGTATTGGGTGATATGCTGGTCGGGAGCCCTGGCATCGTCGAAGGTGTAGGTCATGCTCACACCCTCGATCGGCTGCTGGGTCACACCATGCACCTGCAGCGGTGCGGGCAGCCCGGCACACTCCAGGATGGTGGGCGCAACGTCGATCACGTGATGCCACTGGTTACGCACCTCGGCCCTGGCTGTGATACCTTTGGGCCAGCGCACCGCCATGCCGTTACGTGTGCCGCCCCAGTGCGAGGCCACCTGCTTCGTCCACTGGTACGGGCAGTCCATGGCATGGGCCCAGCCGACCGGGTAATGGTTGTACGCGGCGACGGTGCCGAGGTCATCGTAGTGAGCCAGGATGTTCTCGACCGAATCCTCCAGATAGTTGAGCGTGAGCATTTCGTTGTACGAACCCGTGACCAAACCCTCGGCGCTGGCGCCATTATCGCCGGCAATGTAGAAGACAAGCGTATTGTCCAGTACCTCCATCGCCTCGAGTGCATCCAGGAAGCGGCCGGCATGGTAGTCGGTGTGCTCGGCGAAACCGGCGTAGATCTGCATCAGTCGAACGGCCACCTTCCGTGCATCGTCGCTGAGCTCGGTCCAGGCTGGGATACCCTCCGACCGGCGGGTCAGCTGGCAGTCTTGGGGCACGATCCCCAGCTTCTTCTGATTGGCCAGCGTCTTCTCGCGTAGCGCGTCCCATCCCTGGTCGAATTTGCCCTGGTACTTGTCGCTCCACTCCGTTGGCACATGATGGGGCGCATGGGTGGCGCCGAAGGAGAGATAGACGAAAAACGGCTTGTCGGGTGTCAGGGTATGCTGTGCCTGCACCCACTCGATGGCGTGGTTCACCAGGTCCGGCGTCAGGTGGTACGCCGGGTCGGCCGGTGGCTCGACGGGGGTCGTGCCCTCGTAGAGGGTCGGGGCCCACTGGTTGGTCTCGGCACCGACGAAACCGTAGAACTTCTCGAAGCCCTCGCCGGTAGGCCAGCGGTCGAACGGCCCCGAGGTGCTCACCTCCCAGACCGGGGTCTGGTGCATTTTGCCGAACGCCGCCGTGCTGTAGCCGTTCAGACGCAGCGTCTCGGCAATGGTGGCCGCGCTGTTGGGCCGGACCGAGGTGTAGCCGGGAGCGGTGGTGGCTGTTTCGGTGATGCTGCCCATGCCCACGGAGTGATGGTTGCGCCCGGTCAGCAGTGCCTGGCGCGTGGGCGAGCAAAGTGCGGTTGTGTGAAAACGGGAATACTTCAGGCCCTCGTCTGCCACCCGTTCGAGGGTGGGCATGTTGATGGGACCGCCAAAGGCGCTCGATGCGCCAAAGCCCATGTCGTCGATCAGGATGATGACGACGTTGGGAGCGCCATCGGGTGGCCGCAGCGGCTTCTTGGGCTGGGGCTCCACATCGGAGCCGTGCATCGCGGTGGGATATGGGTCCGGTATGTCGGGCATCGGCAGAATATCGCGCCCACCCGGCGGCGGTGGCGCGGCCTGCGTCTTGCCAGCGGCCATGCCACCCAAACCGGCCAGCGCTGCACCGGCGCCAACCATCTTGACAAAATCGCGTCGCGAGATATCCATGATGATTCTCCTTTGTATACCCTGGTATCGACACTCAGGGAAACACTGTCTTGAAGTCCTGTTTCATGCTGACGAACACCCACGGGCTCTGCGCCACTGCGGACATCAACTCATCAGTTCCGGTCAGGTAGTCGTATTCGCGCACGGCATCATCGTGGACGATCGCCAGGTTTAGAAACGGACCTTCATCGTCACCGGTGTATTGGAACATCTCCAAATCACCATTCGAATTGCCAACGGCCACAATGGGTCGCCGGCCGATGTGAAGCTGGATGTTGACCGGTTTTATCGCACGGTTGTCGAAAGAAACGATCTCCGGCTGGCGGACCAGCACGCTGCCCTCCGGCGTCAGCTGGAACGTGTACTGCAGGCTGCTGCCGATGATGTTCTCGCGCGGAATCCCATAGACGTCCTCGGAGAAAACACGCATGAACTCGACACCCCCGCCCGATACGATGAAGGTCCTGAACTCATGCGCACGCAGGTAGGCCAGCAGTTCCAACAGGGGCTGGTAAACCGTCGCCGTGTAGGGCACGCCGAAGCGCGGGTGTTTGGCGGTTGCCAAAAAAGCGGCTGCGGCATCGTCGAACTCCGCTTCGGTCATGCCGGCGTGGGTCGCGAAGACCAGTTTCTCCACGTCCTCTGCGCTGAGGCTCTGCAGCGTCTCGACGTCCTGCTCCAGGACAGCCTGGTAGGGCTGGGTCGTCGCCCACTCGGGATGCTCAGGAGCAAGATCGACGATGCGCTGGAAGACGAAGGCCGCCTGCGCGGGGATTGGCTTCTCGGTCCACAACGTGCCGTCATTGTCGAAGACGGCGATGCGGTCGGCCGGTAAAACGTAGGACGGGCTGTCGGGGTTGGTCACATCCGCCACAAACTCGAGGATCGTGGTCTTGGCCGCGCCAGCGTTCCAGGATGGCAGCGGATCAGTGGTCGCACCGGTTTGATCGCAGGTGCCGTTGTAGTACGCCGACGCGTCGCACTGCCCATTCTTCGGCAGGACACAGGTCCCTTGCTCGTTCTCGGCGCCGCTATTGGCAGTGATGGCATACTCCCCGCCCGTGATGGCGCAGTAGCGCGCGGCCGGCGTCACGTAACCGGTGACCTTGATACCACCCACCGGGCAGTCACCGCGCAGCATGGCCCATTCTTCGCACTGCAGGTTGTCCTCGAAATAGCATACCCCAAACTGCCCGCCGTCACCGCGCTCCTCGATCTCGAGCTTGCCGCCCTGCTCGATGCAGTTCTGCGAGGCGGGGTTGGCCATGTCTGTTTCACTTGTCGCTTCCGCCGGTTTGGTCTCGACTGCGCAGTCGAGGGTCACGGTGTACAGTTGTTGTTCGGGTGTTACCGCACAGGCCGAAACTGGCTGGTCTTGCGGACAATTGGCGGACTCGTCCGGATGCCAGATAACGGCGGCCAGGCAGAGCACGTCGCCGCTGCGGAATCCTGCTCCGATACCGGTCGGTCCACCCGCGGCGAGGCTTGTGTTTTCTTCCCAACCGCCGCCTTCCAGCACTTCGGTCAGGGCTTCCATGGTCGCGACCGGGCTCGTGAACTGCTCACCGGTACCGGTAGATAGGGCCCGGCAGCCGGTGCCGCTCGCGCCGGTCGTGGGATCTGTCATCTCCACTTCGGACTGGGTGACTTCCGTGTTGAGCGCCGCCATCATGGCCTGCGCCATGCCGTTGCAGACCTCGGCGATAGGTGGTTGCAGTGTGGCGATGGCTGTTCCAGGCTCAGCTTCTGCCGGCAGCATGAACGCCAGCGTCCCAAGCACCTGGAGCACCAGGTCATGGCTGGACGGTTGGGCATCTTTCGTAGAAGCACGCACCGAGAATGAGTTGCCCCCGCTGACCTCGTAGCCGACCTGGCTCCAGACTTCGGTCCCGTCGGCATTCGTGGTATAGCATGCGGGCCGTTCAACACCCGAAACCTGCACCGGCACGGTCTCGGTCCGACAGGCACCGCCAAAGCCCACGCCCCAGTAGACCTCCACGCTGCCTTCCGGCCCGCTGAAGGCCATCCCGTGGATGGCACCATCGTTCTGGTCGGGCAGCGTTTGCTGGCTCCAGGTGGATGGATACTGGATGGTGAAGCCCACCCCGGCGTCGGTGTAGGTTTGCCACTCGCCGGCAGGTTCGGAGGGACTGGTGGCGCCGGGGGTCGTGGCAGACGGCGCCTCCGGTGTCGGCGCAGCGACACAGCCGCTCAACGCCAGGGCTGATACGACGATCAGCACCACGACGTGTATCACGTACGTTTTCATGGTTTTGCTCCCTGGATGCCTTCACGACATCCACATGTCTGGTCGGTGCCGTTCTGCTTTTCAACGACGCCCGGCCAGCCAACGGTTGAAGCTGATTTGCGACGGTGCTGCCTGACGCGACGATTACTCCGCCGCCAGGCAAGCCGCCAGGTAGTCCGCACTTGCGGAAAGGGCTGCTACCAGCCCGTCACCGCGGAAGCTGTGACTCAGGTTGGGCAGCGGGATGAAATCGAACAGTTTGTCGTTCTTTTCCAGCGCCTCGATGAAATTGACCGTGTTTTGCAGATGGACATTGGTGTCGACCAAACCGTGGATCAGCAGCGGCCGCGCCTGGATCTGACCGGCCAGGTCGATCAGGTTGGTGGCGGCGTAACCATCCGGGTTCACCGCCGGTGTGCGCATGTAGCGCTCGGTGTAGATCGTATCGTAGTAGCGCCAGTCGGTCGGTGCCGCACCGGCCACGCCGCAGCGGAAGACGTCGGGCGCATGCAGCAGCGCGTAGAGGGTCATGTAGCCGCCGAACGACTTGCCATCGGTGCCGATGCGCGTGGCATCGACGTAGGGCAGCGTCTTGAGGTACTCGATGCCGGCCAGCTGGTCGTCCAACGCGGCCTTGCCCAGTTCGCCAAAAATCGGCGTCTCGAAGCCATGGCCGCGGCCGAAGCTGCCGCGGTTGTCCAGGCGCCACACCAGGAAACCCTCCTGGGTGTAGAGCACGTCGCGCTCGATGATGTTGAAGATGTTGGTCGTGCCGTAGCGGTTGGAGACCATCTGCAGACCGGGACCGCCGTACCAGTGCACCACCACGGGGTATTTTTGGGCCGGGTCGAAATCCTCCGGCTTGACCAGTTGGGCGTACAGATCGACGCCGTCGTGCGCCTTGACCGTCACGAACTCGCGTGCCACCTGTGGCAAGTCCAGGGCTGGTCCGGCGGCCTGGGCCAGCACCGTGCTGCTGCTGCCAGCGGTCTTGACGATCGCTGTGATCGGTGGCGTGGCGACGTCAGAGTGCTGGTCCACCAGGTACTGGCCGTCAGTCGACAGGGCGGCGTGGTGGAAGCCCGGCTGCTGCGACACCTGCTCGATCTGGCCGCTGGCGATGTTCACGCGGTCGATCTGGCGCTCCAGCGGGCTGGTGCGGGTGGTGGCGACGTAGGCCCAGCTTCCCGCCGGATCGACGTGGACGGGGCGGCCCGGCGTGAGCAGGTTGTAGGCCGAGGCGTCGATCATCCAATTCCCCTGGGTCAACTGCCGGATAAGCTCGCCCTCGGCGGTGTAGAGGTAGAGGTGCATGAACCCATCGCGCTCCGACAGCCAGAGGAACTGCGAACCGTCGCCGATGAAAATGGGGGCCGCATAGCGGTCCTCGTTGATCCAATCGGAGGCGGTCTCCTGAATCAGCGCCCGCAGCTCGCCGCTCTGCGGAGTCCACCTGTTCAGCGTCAGCCCGGTGTGATCGCGGTTGACCGTGATGAAGAGCGCGTGGTTCGAGTCGGGTGTCCAGGTGAAGAACGGCAGGACGTATTCGGTGTCCCTGGGCAACGGGATTTCGAGCGGGGGTGCCAGGGCACCGGGTGTGAGTGCGTGCAGCGTAGCCACCGGGTTCGCGGTGCCGGCTGTCGGGTAGCGGGTGTAACTCACCGTGGCCGGCACCGGCCGGTAGTCGGTGACCGGGTCCTGGTTGACCGCGCTTTCGTCCAGCCGCAGGTAGATCAACCAGACGCCGTCGGGCGACCAGGCGTAGGCCGGCTGGGCGGCGCGCGTGGCCAGCTCTTCGGTGTAGACCCAGTCCAACGCCCCGTTGAAGACCGTCTCGCCGCCATCACTGGTCAGGCGCTGGACGTCGCCGCTGTCGATGTCCAGCACGTACAGATCGTTGTCCTGTACGTAGGAAATGCGCGTGCCGTCGGGTGTGAACATGACACTGGTCGTATCTTCGCCGCCGGCGGGCAGCGACGTCAGCTCGCCCGTCGTCACGTCGAGCAGCCAGAATGTTTCGTCGCCCGTCAGCAGCAAACGGTTTCCGTCTGGCGACCATTGGGACGAGGTCACGTCGATGCTGCCTTCGCGGGCGGCCGGGTCGAGCAGCCGCCGCTTCTCGCCGCTGGCCGCGTCGTAGAGCCAGAGCACGTCCTGGCCGTCCTGCGGTTCGACGTAGACCAACTGTGCACCGGCCGGGCTCCAACTGAAGCTCGATGGGCTGGGGCCGGCCAGGGCGCCCGGGGCGGTGAGCTCACGGGCGGTCAGTGCATTGGCGTCATGTGCCGGCTGCACGGATGACGCAGGTGAGGGGACCTCCGGCACAGGCGGGGAAGGCACACAGGCCGCAACCAGGCACAAAACGAAAAACAGGCTGAACAGGCTGTAAGTTTTCACGGCGATCTCCTTGTCGATCGTCCCCACGGAGGGGCGTTGCGATCGCTTGCGAACGCATGCCAGTTCATGGCACCCGCTCGATCTCGCTCGGACGCCAGGTCTTGTCGAAGAACGGCTCCAGCGGGCCGTAGAGCCGTAAGAACATGTACCACCCGCGGCCGGGGGTGGTCTGGATCCAGTTGCCGCGCGCCACGCCGTTGGGCTGATCGGGAGCGAAGTACACCGTCGTGGAGCCGTCGGCGTTGGGCTCAGCGGCCGGCGACGGATAGCCCTGGCTGCCGGCGCGCGGAAAGCGCTGCGGCGTGTCGAGCATGGACCGCGTTTGTGTATCGTAGACCGTCAGGGACCAGAAGTTCCTGGCCGGAATGTCCTTCGGCAGGGTAACCTTGTATGTTTTGGCGCCGTCGAAGTACTGTTTGTTTGCATCCAGCGTGGCGGCGAGGTACTGAGAGCCGATGCCTGTCATGCGCATCGCCATGGCCGGTGAGACGGCGAAAGATCCGTACCAATAAAAGGTA
>CAZXQZ010000198.1:0-7729 GCA_964642445.1 uncultured Anaerolineae bacterium | reverse complement strand
CGTACTCGTACTCGTACTCGATCGCCGCCTCGGATCGGATTACGAGTACGAGTACGAGTACCGTTGCACTGAGTACGAGTACGAGTACGAGTACCGTAGTACTGAGTACGAGTGATGTCATCGAAACTGCGCAGGTTACGATCCGGCACGGCCCGTTGAACATCAGTCGATAGCCATCGGGATCGAGTATGACCAATTCTCGAACAACGTAAATGAACCAGTGAGGCCACCCCATCCGGTCCGGGCATCGTGAAAATATGGGTAAAGCCCAGGGCTTCGCAGTACCACCTGGCGGACGTTTGAAGGTCGCTCACGATCAGGGTCGGGAAAGATGCCATCGGATAGATTTCGACGTTTGGGTCAGGTTCGTTTGCCATCGTACGTTCTCCAGCCGGCGGGTTGAAGGTTCACATAAGACTACCGATGTGACAAGCCCTCAACTGACCGCTTTTTTGACGAGTGCACTGATCATTTCCTCTTCGGTGGCCGTCAACGCCTTCAGCGCAAACGAGGTTGGCCACATCGCACCGTCGTCGAGGTGGGCCGTATCGTTGAAGCCGAACGTCGCGTACCGTGCGTCGAACTTGTGTGCACTCTGGAAGAAGCAGACCACTTTGCCGTCGAGGGCGTACGCCGGCATCCCGTACCAGGTTTTTGGCGCCAGGGTGGGTGCGCTGGCTTTGATGATCGCATGGATCCGCTCGGCCATGCTGCGGTCGGGTTCCGGCATCTCGGCGATTTTGGCCAGCAGGGCATTTTCGCCCTCCGCCCGGTCCTTGTTCATCCGCGCCTCGGCCTTCAGCTCTTTGGCGCGCTCCTTCATCGCGGCTTGTTCCTCGTCCGTGAATCCTGTCGACTTCTTTGCGCTCATCGGTAACTCCTTACATTTGACGAATCTATCGAGGGATGGCGACATACTCAGCGAAAGAACGCGCTTGGGGCACAGGGAGTTTGTCTTCCAGCAGTCCTTGCACGTGCATCTCGATTGCTGCGTGCATGTTGCGCGCCACCTGATCGCGCGTCTTGCCGGTTGCCACGCAGCCGGGCAGATCAGGCGAGTAGGTCGAGTAGTTGCCATCTGCTTTTTCGATTACGACCAAGAAGCGGTGCATTTGATTTCAGGCCTTCATTACCGGTTGCCTTTGCCGTCGAGATTGGGGGACAGCTTCGTTTGCCGTGGCATTGTATCACAAACTGCAAAGAAATGCATGGGTGGGGTCGAACCTCAGACTCACCCACGACGTTTCGCCTGGGTGCCTGACGGCAAGTCTCAACGGCCTGTCATCGATTGCCCGGCCACGGTGCACCTGTCTGCAGGGCCGTCGCGTATTCCTCGAGCCGTGCGTCGTCATGCCCCCGGATGGACGTCAAAAAGGGAAAATCGGCTGGGGTCACGGTGAGTTTTGCCAATGGCGGCACAGGCTCGAAACTTGCCAGCTGGGCGAAGTGCACGGTGTCGGGTCCAAAGGCCATGGGTGGCTGAACGGTGAAGGTGCTGCGTGGCAAGAGATAGACGGTGCCAGTCCGCCAGGGCCGATGGGGCAGCGCCGATTGGCTCACCGAAAAGACGTAGTAGGGGCCGTGCATCGTGCCAGCCTGATTGGCCAGGCGGACACAGGCGTTGGTGATCGACCCCACGCGGTCGCGATCGACGACGGCAAAAAACATCGCCCACAGGCCATCCGACGCCGCATAGACCGCTTTTTGGTTGCCAAATTCGTTGAGGTCGCTGGACTGGCGTGGCTCGAACAACGCGATATGTGGGTCGCCGGACCCGTGCAAGGCGATGTCGCGCTGGTCGGCCAGGTAGCAGAGGAACTGCCACTTGGGCCAGTGTAGGGTGAACTCAATGGTTGGGCACCCACCCATGCCATCCGCGGCGTCGAGCAGCTCGTCGAACGCATTCCGCGTCCTTTCGTCGATGGTCACACCGGGGCGTGTCAGCCAGTAGTCTGGTAGGATCATAGCGTGACTGTACCTCCATCACTGCACCGGCCCGCGGCGTGATTCGGCAGCGGCCGCGACCGTTGCATCAGGTGCCACCGCGAATGAAACGCCAGTCATCCCGAACTTACTCCACTTCCCGTGGTTCCATCACCAGCTTCACTCCTTCGATGATCTGCCGGACGCGTCGGCTCGATAGTGCCCCGACATACTCTCCCAATTGCCGCTTGTCCACGGTGAACACCTGAGACACCACGACCACACTGCGTTTAGGTAAACCGCCTTCCCCTTCTTCCAACACGACGTTCCCTGGGGCCTCCCCGCGCCGCAGATTCGACGTTAGGGCACACACCACCACCGTGTTGATCCGGCTCCAATTGAATACGTTGTTCTGGATGACCACGTGCGGATGTCGATAGCCTGGACCGGATCCCACCGGCTCGCCCAGCTCGATCCAATAGACCTCCCCTTGCCGGATCACCACTCGCCCTCCACGACTTCTCGGTGATGGCGCCGCATTTCGCGCAGCTGCTTGGTCTCCGCCGGGTCCGGCTCTCCCTCATAGACCTCGTTGAGCCTGGCCTGCAATTGTCGATTCTGGTGTCGGCGGATGAAGTCTTCCAGGGCGAGCACGAACAGCCGGCTGCGGGACAGGTGCAACTCCTCCGCCAGCGCGTCGGCCTCTTCGAAGAGTGATCGATCCAGCGAGATGGCTGTCTTGATGGTCGACATTGGTTATACCTCCTGTTGTGCTTGAAGTATAACGCACATCTATACCGATGTCAACACTACGACTTCTTCGGCGGCTTTTTCTTGATCAAGATGAGCTGTTGGATATCCTGCACATCTTGTTGGCACGTCAGCGGGTCAGAGACACGGATATACATCCAGCAGCCGTCATGAAATCTTGGCGTATCCACCAGCGCCTTCTGAACGATCGGGCCAAACGTCTCGACCCTGGCCAGGGCCTGGTCGAGTTCTGATTTCCCCAGTATCACCAGTGCAGTGAACGAACCGTTTTCAGGATACAATTCGCACAAAGGCCGCCCGCCGATGCGGTATTGCAGATTCCAGCCATACTTTTTCCCGCCGGAATCGAAGGTGGGAACGATGGCGTAGGTTTCCATCAAAAAATGCCGTAAGACATTCCATGCCTCAGCGATGGGTGGCCCGATGGCATTGCTCATGTCTCCATCGGATGGTTGGGTAGTTTTATCCAGCATACGTTCGTGCATGACAATTCTCCATTGTGCACCTGGGGCTGCCGCGCCAAATGCCTTTGGTGTTACGGTGATCGCCCGGTGCCGAAAGCGCAGGTGCGCATTTTGCGCACCACGCGAAGGCTCCTGGTCGTCACAGGGCCGCCGCACGTATTGCCGAATCGAGATCGGCCCACAGGTCGTCGGCGTCCTCGATGCCGACGCTGAGCCGCAGGAGCGACGGGGGGAGGTGTTCCTGGCCGGCGATCGCAGCTCTGCGTTCCATCGTGGATTCCACGGCGCCCAGGCTGGTGGCATGGTGGATCAGCCGAATGTTTTGGCAGACCCCATCGGCCAACGCAGCCCCGCCCAGCAGATCGAACGAAATGATCGTTCCGAAGCCCTTGAGCAGACGCTTCGCCGTCGCGTGCGTTGGATGGGAGGGAAGGCCTGGATAGCGCACACGCGTGACCAGCGGGTGCGTTTCGAGCCGTTCGGCAAGCAGCATGGCGGTTTGTTGGGCCCGCGCCAGGCGCAGGGCGAGCGTGCGTGCGCCGCGTACGGTCAGAAACGCTTCGAGCGCGCCAGGTGTTGCGCCGGTTAACTCGCGCGACCTGCGCAGGGCGTGCCAGACGGTGTCGTCGTTCGTTGTGGCGACCCCGGCCAACAGGTCGGAGTGGCCGCCGATGAATTTGGTGGCCGATTGCAGCGAGACCGTGGCGCCAAAGGCCAGCGGCTGCTGGTTCAACGGTGTGGCGAAGGTGTTGTCCACGGCGACGATCGCGCCCGGTTTGCGCGGTGCGGCGCAGACGGCCTCCAGGTCGGCAACCGTCAGCAGCGGGTTGGAGGGTGATTCGAGCCAGATCAGGTCGGCGACGGCGCTGGCACGCATCCAGCCGGTGGTGTCGTCCAGCGCCAGGCGCTGCACGGACCAGCGTCCGCGCGCGGCGCCGGCGGCGGCCAGGCTGGATACCCCTTGATAGCAGTCATCGGGCAGCACCACGACGGCACCGGTCGTCAGCTGGTCGAACACGGCGGCCACCGCGGCCATGCCGGAGGCGAACGCCACGGCCCTGCCCGACTCGAGCCCGCCGACGATTTCTTCAAGCGCTTCCCAGGTTGGGGTACCATCGTTGCGCGCGTACGACCGGTCCTGGCCGAGGATGAAGTTCGAGGCGGGGATCAGCGGCACGTTCAGCGGGGCACCGGGTTCGGAAGCACGGCCCGCCGCGACGAGCCACGATTCCGGTTTGACTGCACGCGGATGCTGTGCCATTCTATCCTGCTTCCTGCAAAGCACGTTCCAGCACATCACTCACATGCAGTGCGCTAGCCCACTGTCGCAAATAATCCAGGTCCAGTTCCTCCCCGCGGACCTTCAGTATGCCAAGAATGTCGCGCCACTGGTGGTCCGAGACTTCACCGCCCATACGATACCATTCCAGTTTGGCCAGAATGGTATCTTCGGGGCTGACCACATAAATGCTTCGTTCGGGATCGGTTGCAATCACTGCCATTCTGCGCCGCTTCAGCTGCATCTGGTCGAAGGCGCGCCGTTTGCGGATGAAGATATCCACTTTGAAGGCGGTTTCGTAATGGATAAGGTTGAAACTACTGTGGCGTTCGATGGCTTCGCGCATCATGTCATCGTCGCCGTAGAATTCTTGCGCGAGCGCAGCCACCAGCGGCCGGACGTGTTCCAGTTTCATGTCTGCCACGATATCCACATCCAGCGTGGAACGCATCACGCCGTGCAGAGAGCTGGCCAGCGATCCACCTACTGCATAAGGGATTCCAATCTGTTCGAGCGTTTGCGTGACCAGCAGCGTGATCCGGCTGGCTTCACCTGTCATGATCGTATACCTTACGCGCCAGTTCCGCACCCAGCATCAATTCCGCCAACATGCGGTGAACCTGTTCGGGTGTGGCGTCGCAGTGGCGTTGTTGGATGCCGCTTATGGCCAGCGTTTTGACCGTTTCATTCAAATCGTCCAGCACAGCGATCTTTTTCCACGCGGGCATACGCCGAAGAAGCTCGATTTGAAGTCCCTCCATTTTGGGGTGCGTATCGGAATAGAGCGCGGTCATCGGCATGCCTTTCAACGTCCGATCAGGACGTCGATCCATTTTATCACGACTCGTATCTCGACGCCAGACGTTGCACGCCACGTCTCGTGGAATAGTCATATTGAAGCAGCTGTCAGGCATGTTTGCCTTGCGTTTGCTTGGCGATATACTGCACACCGACGATGTGCTCGAAGTGCTCGTCCTGTGTCCAGAGCGTAGCGTCGTGCATACGCGCCGTGGCCAGGATGATGCTATCGGCCATCGGGATTCGATCGTGTAACGAGACCCTGGCGGCAGTCAAGGCAAGCTGAACATCGAGATCTACGGCGCGTCCACGTAACATCACGGCAATTGCCTGCAAGGCCTCACTTTCGTTACGCTGCTGCAAGACGCGTTTGAACACCTCGTATACGCTGATCACAGGTACGACCAGTTCGGTTGTAGCCTCAATTGCAGGCGCAAAAAAATCCGCATTCGGCCCATCGGCAAAGTACTCGAGCCAGCCGGATGAATCAACAACGTTCATAGCCGGTCTGGCTCTCGCTCAATGGTCGTATCAATGCCTTTGAGAAAACCGCGCATTTCGTGCGTTGGCCGAATGGGAATCAACTCAATTCGATCTTCGTACTGGATTACCTGCATCCGTTGTCCAGGACGAATCCGCAGCGCGTCACGCACCGCACGTGGAATCACAACCTGATACTTCGGAGAAACCAAGACCGCTTCCATGCTGCCTCCTTATCGATGAACCTTTCGTCATACGCAGCCCAATTTTAGCATACATCGATGGAAAATGCACGCATGGCCCTGGATGTGCGAACCCTCACTCGTCAACGGTGAACTGCTCGAAGCGCCGCGCCTCGTCGCCCCACGGCGCGGCGACGATCCGGTAGTCGAAGGCAACGCTGCACTGCCGGCCGTCCAGGGCGCGCACGGTGAAGCTGGCGGCCGCCTTGCCGGCAACGTACAACGGACAGTCGCCCAGCGGCGTCAGAAAGACATGATAGGGCTGGGCGACGCTGATGCTCGCCGCGTACAGCGGCTCCAGCGCGATCTCGGCCTGGCCGGCGAGCAGCTGCCCGCTGCCAAAATCCTCGATCCAGCGCTGGGGACTCACCACGGCGTAGGCCAGGCGCGTGCCGGCCGCGCCGGCATCGACCTGCTCGGCGGTGCCGCCCGCCGCCACCGCCAGGCCCGACTCGGTCACCGACCAGACGCTGGCATTGGTACCGTTGTAGATGACGAACGCGCTGGTGCTGTTGTTGTCCTCGTCCAGGTGGATGTGTGTCTCGTCGTTGCTGAAGAGGAGGACATCGCTGTCGGCCAGCGAAGGCTCGGAGTAGATACGGCCGTCGTCGCCCGCCGCCGTGCCGCCGAGGATCAGGTCGGGTGCGGCGTTGCTGCCGCCGCTGGTGTAGACCCCGGCGCCGCCGGCGGCCCCGTTTGCGAAGCGCCCGCCGTAGTGGGCGGCCGACGTGGATGTGGCATCTACCCCGTTCAAATCGGCCTCTACCACCAGCAGGCCATTGCCGCCGGCGTCGTATACCTCGACGCCGTCCAATCCAACCCGGCCCACGAACAGCCCGTGCCCTTCGGCGCCGCCGATCTCGAAGCCGTTGTGGGGGGTGCTCGACACCCAGGACGCGACGGTGCCGGCCCTGCTTACGATGACGCCATCACCACCCGCTACGCCGACCAATACGCCATCCAGGCCGGCCGAGCTCACGAGGAGACCGCGGTCGCCGGCCGACGCCACGTACACGCCGTCGTCCTGGGATGCATTGATGCGCAGTGCGTCGCCGGCACTGGTGCTGAGGATCAGAGCCGCCGAGTTTGCGGTGCTGAATGATCCTGCGATCTCGAGCGGGTTGTCGCTGCCCGACCACGCTTGGCCCAGGTGATTGTGGTTGTTGTCGCTGGTCCAGGCACCGGCTTGATTCCAGTGTCCGGCGGTCAATTGGATGTCGGCGATATCGACGTCGCCATCGTGGTCCACGTCGCAGGCAGGATCGTAGGACACGCCCAACGTGCAGGGAGCGAGCAGTGTGGGGGCAGCACCTGGCAGGGAGGCGGTCACAACCGGTACAGTCACCAGAACGGTGACGACGACGCACAGCGGCAAAATCGTGAGCCTGGTTTTCATGGTATCCTCCTTCGGCGTACAAGACAAACCCCAGACGCCGGTGCCAGTCACTGTGCGGGTCGCCTGAGGGACTAGCCGGCGCGTGCGCTTTCTGCGCAGCAGAGCCGCGCAAAGCCCGGAATGTCGAGCCCATCCGTTCTTTGCGCCAGATAGCGCTGCCGGATGTCAGCTGCGGCCAGGTCCTCGACAACGCCAAAGCCCGCCGCGCGCAAGATATCCGTCATTCCTGCGCGGTCGAGAAGGGTTCGTATCGGTTCGCCCCGGCGGGCGCCACCTTCATTCAGGGTTTCGAACAGCTGCAGGTCCGAGGGTGACATCGTTGATTTGGGCTCGAAGTAGTCGAAGACGATGCGGCTGCCGGGGGCACAGACCTGGG
>CAZXQZ010000197.1:0-7743 GCA_964642445.1 uncultured Anaerolineae bacterium | reverse complement strand
AGTACGAGTACGAGTACCGTTGCACTGAGTACGAGTACGAGTTCCGTCCTACTCGATCGTTATTGTCGCAGAGATAAAGGAGATTCTAACATGACCACCACCCAACCGGAATGGGCGGACACCCTGGTCCGCCTGCTCGCCTTGGCGTCGCGGCTCGAGGGCGAAGGGCAGTACAACCTGGCCAAGCTGACCCGCGCCGCCGCTGACGCGTTGAGCCGCCAGGCCGCCTACCAGGCCGCCACCCCCACCGCCGCCGCGGCCCTGGCCGCCGACGTCCAGCAGACCGCCGCGGCACTCACCCACCTGGGCGTCGCGCCGGAACTGTCCTCGGCCCTGACGCAGGGTGCCGACGTGATGGCCGCGGGCAGCGTACCGCTGTTCAGTCTGATCCCGCATCCCCACGTGTGCCGCACCTGCGGCCACGTGACGCTGGGCGAGCCGGCGGCGCACTGCCCCACCTGCGGTGCGTGGCCAGACACCTACCAGCGCTTCATGCCCAACTACTGGTTCGACGCGCTGGAGCCACCGGGCATACTGGCCACGCTGCGCCAGACGCCGGTCGAGGTAGCTGCCCTATTGGCCGGGCTGCCGGAGGAGACCGTGAACCGTCCACCCGCGGATGGGGGCTGGGCCATACGTAACGTCGTCACCCACCTGCGTGATGCCCAGCGCGTTTTTGCCACCCGCGTCGACCTGTTTCTGGCCGAGGAGCATCCGCTGCTGGAAACGAAAATGGTGTGGACGTGGGCGGCGCAGGAGGAGGAACGCCCGCTCACCAGCGCCGAGATCTTCGAGGCCTACCGGACCTCGCGCACCGAGACGCTGGCCAGGCTGGAGGATATGCCGCTGACCCATTGGTGGCGCAGCGGCACCCATCAGGAGTTCGGCGAGCTGACACTGCGCCAGCAGGCCAGCTACTTCGCCGCACACGAACGGACCCATCTGCCCCAGATGGCGCGGCTGCGTACGCCGTGACAAGTTGAATCGCGCACGCGAAGGCGCGAAGTGACAACGAGGAGTACCGCACCCCCAGGTGCGGCACGGTGCCCTCGACGGAGGAGTTCGCACCCCCAGGTGCGAACTCCTCCGTCGAGGAAACTTTGGTGGTAGGCGCGAAGACGCGAAGAAATGGCAGTTTGGGGTGCCGATCACGCCAGTGATAACACATCGCGCGCAAAACACGCCAAACTGGGCTACTTTTGTATCGCAAACCGATACCCACGGCCACGCATTTTGTGTTTTAATATGCGCGCGGCGACAGCCCGCGCGCAGCAGTTTCTCCAGTACGAGGAGGTAGTTGCCATGCAGCGCACGATACGTTTTGCCATCTGGTCAGTCGTATTGCTCCTGCTGGGTCTTTTGATCGGCCCTGCCAGTGCCCGGGAAATACCCGGGACCCCGGAGGTGGCCGCCTGCCAGCCGGGCGCCGGCTACACGTCGGGCTGTGACGTCGACCAGGACGGCGACATCGACATCTTCGACATCCAGCTCACCGCCAGCCGCTGGAGCACCAGCGGCCCCTACACCCCCGGCCACACCCACTGGGGCGAGACCTGGACCGGCACGGGCATCGCCGATGGCCTGCGGGTGGAGCACACCGACGCCAGCGGTTACGCCTACGCCGTCATTGGCCAGAGCGCCAGCACCAGCGGGCGCGGCGTTTATGGCTATGTCAGCGCCGCCAGCGGCACAACTTTTGGCGTGCAGGGCCAGTCTGCTAGCACAGGTGGCAGAGGCGTGTATGGTCTGGTCACGGCCAGCAGCGGCACGGCATCAGGTGTCTTCGGCGAGAGCGCCAGCAGCGCCGGCCACGGCGTTTACGGCATCGTGACCGCCGGCAGCGGCGATAACGACGGCGTCTTTGGCGAAGCGGCCAGCACGACGGGACGCGGCGTGCGTGGGCTGGCCACCGCCGCCAGTGGTGCGACCACCGGCGTGATGGGCACGGCGACCAGCAGCGCGGGGCGCGGCGTCTATGGCATGGCGTCGGCCAGCACCGGCGCAACCTATGGGGTGTACGGCCAATCGGCCAGCGACAGCGGCCGCGGTGTCTACGGCGAGGCCACAGCGAGCAGCGGCTTCGCCTTGGGTGTCTTTGGCCAGAGCACCAGCATTGGTGGCCGCGGTGTCTACGGCAAGGCCACAGCCACCAGCGGCCAGGCTTTCGGGGTACACGGCCAGTCGGCCAGCAACAGCGGCCGCGGTGTGTTCGGGCACGCCACGTCCAGCACTGGCTCGACGTACGGTGTGGTCGGCCAGACCGACAGCTCGACCGGCACCGGCGTGCAAGGCTATGCATCCTCCTCCACCGGCATCAACTATGGGGTGTGGGGCCTGTCTCTCAGCACCGCTGGCACGGGGGTACTGGGCCAGGCTTCCGCCACCACCGGCACGACCTTTGGCGTCTACGGCCAGTCCTCCAGCGACCAGGGCTATGGGTTGTATGGCGTGAACTGGTCGAACACGGGCAGCGCTGTTGGCTTATTCGCCAGGTCCTTGAGTACCAGCGGCTACGCCGGCTACTTCACCGGCCTGGGCTCCGATGCCGTATTTGTCGAGAACACCGGGAGCGGTCGCGGTCTTTATGTGAGCGCCTCCGCCGACACGGCCATCTGGGCCTTAACCGATGCGGGCACCGCCGGCGTGGACGGCCGCGCCGCCGGCACAGACGGGCGAGGCGTGTACGGCTACGCCACAGCCACGACCGGGGCAAACTCCGGGGTGTACGGCCGGAGCAAAAGCAGCGATGGCCGCGGGGTGTACGGCTGGGCCGAAGCCACCAGCGGCGTCAACTACGGGGTGTATGGGCGCACCAGCAGCGCCTCCGGTTATGCCGGCTACTTTCAGGGCGATCTTCACACCACCGGCACGCTGAGCAAAGCAGCCGGCTCGTTCAAGATCGACCACCCGTTGGACCCGGCCAACCAGTACCTCTATCATTCGTTCGTCGAGTCGCCCGACATGATGAATATCTACAACGGCAACGTAACCACGGATGCAGAAGGGCTGGCGGTGGTCGTGCTTCCCGACTGGTTCCAGGCGTTGAACCGCGACTTCCGCTACCAGCTCACCGTGATCGGCCAGTTCGCCCAGGCCATCGTGGCCCAAGAGATCGAGGACAATCGTTTTGTCATCCGCACGGATAAGCCGCAGGTCAAGGTCTCCTGGCAGGTGACGGGCATTCGCCACGATGCCTACGCCAACGCGCACCGCATTCCAGTGGAAGAGCCTAAGCCGGCCGGCGAGCGTGCCCTCTACCTGCACCCCGTGGAGCTGGGCCAGCCGGCAGAGTTGGGTTTGGACTACCAGCGAAACCCCGACGAAGCGGAGTAATGCGAGCCGTCTGGGATGGCACGCCGGGCAAGAGGCCACTCTGCCCTGCGTGGTCCGGGAGGCTCAGGCCGTACGGAGCGGCGCAGCGGCAAAGGAGAAAACATGTCCCGAGCGCTGAAACAGAAGCTGTTGGCGGCGTTGACGACAAGTGCAGCCCTGCTGGCGATGGTGAGCGTCCGTGCGGGCGCTGCCCCCCTGGCCGGCCTGATGCCAGACCGGGTGTTTGCCGGACCGTGCGCACCTGGTGCAGGCTACGACCCCGCCTGCGACGTCGACCACGATGGTGACGTGGATATCATGGACATCCAACTGACCTCAGCGCATTTCGGCAGCAGTGGCATGTGGTTCAGCGACAACAACCACAACCATCTGGGCCAAACCTGGAGCGGCAGCAACAGTCCCCTGGTCATCGGCGGTGCGTTCGATGGCGTGTCCGCGCCCCTTTCGTTGAGCAACAACACAGGGCATGGCCTGCTGGTGACCGCGGCTGGGTGGAATGGCGTATCCGTGCAAAGCGCCGTTGAGAACGGCTTTGCGGTGTCATCTGCCGACACGGGCCTCTGGGTGGGTGCGGCTGGCACAGGTGTCAACATCGATTCGGCCACTTTGTACGGGGTCGCGATCAATACGGCCACAGACAAAGGGATCAGCATCGGTTCGGCCGGCCACGTTGGACTTTACGTTCATCAGGCAGGTATGCCGAGCCAGGTGATACCGGAGCCCGATCATTTACACAGCGGCATCAACGTGGCCGGTGCTGAATGGGCGGGGCTTACCGTCGGACGCTCGGATCATTACGGCGTACTGGTGCGATCGGCGGCTGAAGCCGGTCTGTATGTACAATCCGCATCCTATGGGGTCACCGTGGAATCGGCTTTGACCGGCATGGTGATCATGGCAACGACGAACGGTCCGGGTGTCCTCGTTGGCGCAGCAGGCGCCGACGGCATGAGGGTAGTCCAGGCGGGTAACCCATCGGCAACGAACATCTCCTGGTCCACCAACGACGGCTTCGAGGTTGATGGCGCCGAAGGCCACGGTTTGTTCATCGGGCGCGCCGATCAGTGGGGAATCAACATCCAATCTGCCGGCGTCGATGGCATTGGGATTGGCGAAGCCGCCCGTAACGGCGTGGTCGTCAGCGCGGCCGGCATGAACGGCATGGAGGTCATCGCGGCGGGCAACGTCGGCGTGCAGGCGGCGGGCAACAACCTGGCCGCCAACTTCCTTGGTCCGGTGCAGATCAGTGGGGGATGCACAGGCTGTGAGCTGGTGACGTTTGGCATCAACGCGAGCGACCGCACCTTGCAACCCGGCGACGTCGTGACCGTCAGCGGCGTGCGCGAGAGCGGGGTCGACGGGATACCGGTGCTCATGGCGCTGCAGCTTGCCGAACCCGGTCGCGGCGTAGCGGGTGTCGTCGTGGGGCGCGCCGCGCTGACCGCACCAGAGGGTTCGATGGCAGCAGGCGCTGGCCGGCTGCTTGTTCCGCGCGAGGGTCCGGCGCGCCCGGGTGACTTCGTCACCATCGTCTACAGCGGCCTGGCGCAGGCCAGACTTGCGCCCGGTGCCGGCGACGTCGCGGCCGGCGAACGTTTGACGATCGCCGGCGACGGGATGGTGCGGCCGCTGGGTTCGATCGCCGTGCAACTGGCGGGTGATGCCGGCACCGTGGCGTTGGCCGAGAACGCACCGGTAGTTGGCCTGGCGCTGGACGCCGCCCGCAGCGGCCGGGTGTGGGTGTTGGTGAACCCGCAGTAAGGCGAAAGCCGCCTGGTGGCGGATTCGTCCGTTCCGCATCAGGTCGTCATGGTGCCGGGTTCGTTCTTGAAAGAACTAGTTCTTGAGCCACAGAGCGGCAAAATATCCCCCTTAATTTCATCCCTGGCCAGACAGGTGAGGGATATTCTTGTTCTCCCATATGTTGTATCGTGTGCGGAGGTGGGTCATCCTGTTGGCCACAGGATAACACGCGGGCGATCGTGCGGCGGCACGCCCCGCAGGGGGCGTTTGTTTGCGTAGCCGCGGCTTCCAGCCGCCATGTGGTTTACCGTCTTGTTCACACACTGACATCAAGGAGACTCATCACGTGAAACATCTTCCTCCAACCCGGCGCTGCGGCGCCATTTCGGCCAGTCTGCTGCTGGCGCTGTGTCTGGTTTGGGCCGCCCTTCCCTGGAGCGCGGCCCAGAGCGCGCCAATTGCTACGTTCACCGTCAACTCGACCAACGACGTGAACGACGGCACCTGTAACGCCGCCCACTGCTCGCTGCGCGAGGCCATCATCGCGGCGAACGCGGCCGCCGGGTCCGACACGATCAACTTCAACATCGCCGGCGCGGGTGTCAAGACCATCGCCCCAACCAGCGCACTGCCCGCGTTCACCGGTCCGGTGATCCTGGACGGATTGACGCAGCCCGGCGCAACCTGCGCAGCCTGGCCGCCCACGCTGCTGATCGTGCTGAACGGGGCGATGGCCGGGCCGTCCACCCCCGGCCTGCAAGTGACCACGAGCGCCAGCACGGTGCGCGGGTTGGTCGTCAACGGCTGGTGGGACGATTACGGCATCGTCATCGACGGCACAGGCAACCGCGTCGAGTGCTCGTTCCTGGGCACCAACGTGGCCGGCACGGCCGCCGTACCCAATGTCGTCGGCGTGGGCATCGTGGGCGGCGGCAGCAACAACATCGGCGGCAACCTGGCCGGCACGCGCAACCTGATCTCCGGTAACACCGGCGATGGCGTGTACCTGACCAACGGCGTTTCCAACAATGCCGTCTACGGCAATTACATCGGCACCGACGTCAACGGTAGTCTCGACCTGGGCAACGGCAACAGCGGCATCGCCTTTTCCAACGCCAGCAGCAACACGGTCGGCCTGCCCAATCCCGCCTCGCGCAACGTCATCGCCGGCAACAACAACACCGGCATCGTGTTCAGCAATGGCTCCAACAACAACTCGGTCGTAGCGAACTACATCGGTCTCAATGCCGCCGGCACAGCCGCAGTTCCCAATAACGTGGCCGGCGTGTTCATCAACAACGGCGCGGGCAACATCATCGGCGACAGCAGCGCCCCGGCGCGCAATATCATCTCGGGCAACGAAAACCAGGGCGTGCTCATCTTTGGGCCCTCGTCGGGCAATTTCGTGCGGGGCAATACCATCGGCCTCGATCCGGCCGGCGCCGTGGCCATTCCCAACCAGGGGACCGGGGTGCGCCTGGCCGGCGGCGCCACGCTCAACGTGATCGGTGGCAGCGTGGACGCGGCGCGCAACATCATCTCCGGTAACGATAACGAGGGTGTGCTGATCCACGAGTCTGGCACGAACAACAACACCGTCGAGCGCAATTACATCGGCGTGGCCGCCGACGGGGTCACGGCGCGGCCCAACGCGTACCTGGGCGTCGCCCTGGTCACTGCGGCCGGCAACCAGGTCCTCGACAACGTCATCTCCGGTAACCTCTCCGGCGGCGTCGCAATCTCCGCTGCCGGCGCCGACAACAACGTCGTGCAGGGCAACAAGATCGGCGTCGGCGCCGATGGCGTGACTGCGGTGGGCAACGGCACCACCCCCAGCGAGGGCGGCGGCGGCCCGGGTGTCGGCATCTACCAGGGCGATGGTAACCAGATCGGCGGCCTGGCGGCGGGCGATACCAACACCATCGCCTACAACGGCGGCAACGGCTTGCAGGTCCAGGAGGGCGTCGGCAACCGGATACGCGGCAACTCGATCTACAGCAACGGGGCCCTGGGCATCGACCTGGACTACGATGGCGTCACCCCCAACGACCCGCTGGACCCGGACACGGGCGGCAATCTGCTGCAGAACTTCCCGACCTTGACCAGCGCCTCGGTCGGAGGCGGCGTCAGCGTGGCCGGCACGATCAATACGACGCCCAGCACCGCGATCAAGATCGACGTCTACGGCAACGCAACCTGCGATGTCTCCGGCAACGGCGAAGGCGCGACGCACCTGGGCGAAATCAACATCACCACCAACGGCAGCGGCGACGCGCCGTTTGCGGCGACATTCCCCATGTCGCCCGGCGGTTTCTGGCTGACCGCCACCGCCACCGACCCGGCCGGCAACACCTCGGAGTTCAGCGCCTGCCGCGCCCTGGGCTGTTACCTGGACTTCAACGGCAGCGGCCGCGTCGACGTGCAGGACATCATGCAGGTGGCGGCGCGCTGGAACAACCCCGGCGCGTACAACGCCACTTATGATGTGGCCCCACCTTTTGGCAGCCCCCTGGATCTTTTCGACCTCATCGCCGTGGCCGAGCAGTGGAATACGCTGTGTCCGACTTTCGGACAATGAACCAGGAGAGTCAAGTATCGTAAAAGAATGACTTCCGGCATTGTGGCTGGAATTCGCCGCTCCGAAGATGGTGGCGGTTGCACAGTTGC
>CAZXQZ010000196.1:0-7781 GCA_964642445.1 uncultured Anaerolineae bacterium | reverse complement strand
CAAAGCGCAAGCTTGGCTTGCGCACTCCACATCATCCGTTCAATTCATTCCCCGAATCCGTTGACAGCCACCCACTCACAAACACCCCCCATCATGCCACGCCTGCGACAGCTGCGTCAGGTCAGCCACATCGATGTCGGCGTCACCATCACGATCGAAGCGGGGATCGAATCCTGGCATAGCGCTGGTCCAGCCCCACTGGCCTGCAGCAGCCTCCAGGTCAGCCAGGCTTACGGGGCTGCACGCGGCCGGCGGCAGGTAACTGATACGGAGCCGCGGCGCCAGCGTGGGACTGTAATCGACGGTGTAAAAATCGAGGTAGTCGTTGTTGACCAGGTTGCTGGCATCACTCTCCACCAGCAAGGCCAGGGCGTGATCGGACGCCCAACCCGGACGGTCGACCACCTCTTGTACCAGCGGACCCAGTCCATCGATGGTTGTCCACGTGGGGTAACTCAGGCTGATAGGCTGCCAGGTACGTACGGCGTTCGTACGCGACCGCAGGTCGGCGCGTACCTGGGCATCGTCGAACGCAACGGCATCGTCCGCCGCCTCGCCGTAGACGTGCAGTTTGGGCAGCCCGCGATGCCACAGCGTGTACCCCTCCAGCGTGGCGCTGACCACGGTCGATCCCTGGGGGATGGCCAGGTTGGCAAAGCGCAGGCCGCCAAAATACTGCCCGCCCAGGCGCGTCAGGATGTCGCTCACGTAATTCATGCCGGTTGACGTCTTGACGTACGTATCGTCGGGTGAGGCCAGCACCTGGTGCATCACCACCGTGGGTGGTGTCGCTGACGGCGTTGCGGTGGGCATATGCGTCGGGGCGGGGCTGGCAGTTGGCGTGGCGGTGCGCGTGGCAGTGGCCGTGGGTGTTACCGTTGGCGTGGGTGTGGCGGTCGGTGTCAGCGTTGCGGTCGGTGTCACAGTGGGGGTGCCGCCGCCGGGTGACAGCGGCGCATAGTGCAGGATGCTGCCGTCTTCGGCGGCCGCCCAACCCTCGTTGGGATTGATGAAGGCCAGGCTGCGGATCGTGGCCGTGATGGGGCTGGTTTGATGCTGCCAGCTGGCACCGCCGTTGGTCGTGTGAACGATGCGTCCATTGACGCCGGCCGCCCAACCGTAGGTGTGATCCACCATAACAATCGCCATCAGCTCATCGGTGATTGGCGAGTTCTGTACGCTCCAGGAGGTGCCGCTGTTGGTGGTGTGCATGATCTTGCCGCCCGACCCCACGGCCCAGCCGGCCAGCTCGTCGACGAACGTGATCGCATTGACCCGATCGGCGTCGGTGAGGGCGCCGACCTGCCACGTGGCGCCGTGATCGGTGCTGCGGGCCAGGGTTTGCCCGCCGTTGATCGTCCAGATGCGGCTGCCGCGTGCGTCGATGTCCCACACCGCTGTCGAGGCACCGATGCTGCCCTCGTGCCACAGCCCGCCCGAATCGGTCGTGCGCCAGATCTTGCCCTGCGAGCCGCCGAACCAACCTTCCAGTTCATTCAGCATCTTGATGCTGTACAGGAACTGCCAGTACTGTGTCGTTTTGGGCTGCGTATACCAGGAGCTGCCACCGTCGCTCGAAGCCAACACGGTGCCGAAGCGCCCCACCAGCCAGCCGCTGTGCGCTGATACGAAATCGACGTCGTGAATGAACCCGGCGGCATTGGTATCGGCTGGCTGCCAGGTGTCGCCGCCGTCGGTCGTACGCAGCAGCAGGCCGGGACACTCCGGGTTGGGACAGTTCTGCACCCACCAGCGCCCCCCGCCGGCCCAACCGTGTTGGCTGTCGACGAAATCGACGGCCAGGAGGGGCTGGGTGGCAATGGTCTGACGTTCCCACAGACCGTCGGCCACCGGACCGATCGGTGTCGGTGTCGCGGTGGGCGTCGCCGTTGGCACCGGTGGCGACGTCTGGGTCGGCGTGGGGGTCGGCGTCGGTGTCGTGTTTGGCGTAGGGCTGGGTGTCGGCGTGGGCAGCAGGCCTGGGCCAGGTACCACTTCGACGAAGTGGATCCAGGTGTCGCTGGTGTCCAGCGTTTCGATGTAAAAATCACTGTCGCCGGCCAGACCGTTCATCATTCGCGCCTGCGTGATGGCAAAATCGGCACGCTGCCAGGTGTTGGAGTTCTGTTTTTGCACGAAGGGATCATTGCCGCCCACAGGCGTGACCGCCGTCGCCGCACCCCCGGGTCCATCGACCAACAAACGCCAGCGCCCGGTACCGACGTCGGCGTACGTCACCGAAATGGTGATGGGGTAGCCCGCCGTATCGTAGAGGTATGCATCGTTGACCTTGAAGTACATCGCCGGGTTGCCGGCGGCACGGTCGGTACGCCGCGTCACCCAGCCCTCTTTGCCCGGTGGGATGGTCGGGTTGTAGGCCGCGGTGTTACACGGTGGGCGTCCCGTCACCGGTGGGCACCAGCCAAGCCCGCCTGTTACCGACGCGTCGTTGGTTTCAGCTACGGTACGACCACCGGGCACACTGTCGTCCTGCTCCATGAGGTAGTCGAAGTTGCCCAACTGCGGATACCACGACGGCTCGTTGATCAAGCCGCCACAGTAATTGAGCGGTACCCGGTGTTCGCGCATGGCCACCCAGGCGCTGGGAGCATTGTCGCTCGTTGCCCCAATGTGATGGCGGAAGCGGTTGAAGATCGTTATGTTCTGCGTTTTGTCGTACAGCCAGTTGCCGTTGGGATCGGATTGGAAAAAGAGCGTGTGATCCAGGCGGAAGAAGTCGACCCGCTTGTCCAGGCCATTTAGCACGCCCCAGTAGACCGACTGTTCATCGCACAGCATGTAATGATACGTTTCGAATGCGATTGGTACCTGGCTGTTCCAGTTGACGATGTGATCGTGCTGGCCGCAGAAGGGGCAGCTCGACTGGTTGCCGACGATCGAATAGTTGGAGTCGGGATAGAGGCCGTTGTTGGAAAAACCGACTCCCTTAGGCCCGACGTAGTCGGCCAGGATGCGGCGCTCGTCTTCGCGAAAGGTAAACGACGCATTCTGCACGACCAGGCTTTTTTTGAGCTGACCGTCCTCCGAAAACGCATCGATGTACCAATCGGAAATAGCCTTGGTCGTCGAGAGCCACAGGCTGCTGGTGAGCCCGGCATTGCCAATCGCGGTGCGGTCGTACCAGCCGTAGTAGGGTTTGTCGACGTCGGTTGCGTGAAACTCGCCAAAGGTGCCCAGCCCAATCGCAACCCATTCGATGCGCGGGTCGTCACGGTACCGTGCACCGAAGGCCTCGATGAAGGCGCGGTACGGTTCGAGATAATCGTCGTGCCAGTAACGTGGGATCTGCCACGCCGTGCACGGGCCGGTCAGGTAGTTGCACACGTTGAACAGCGAGTTCGGTCGCTGCTGGCGGACCCAGGTGGGCACGCGCTGCCCGCCGCAGCAGCGACCGTCGTACGTGGTGATGCCAATCGCGGCGGCTTTGCCCTGCGACGCGACGGTTGCCAGCCAGTTGTCGAAGGTGTCCCACTTGAAGTTACCGCTGCTGTCGTAGAACCCGCTCCAGGTGTAGGTCACCAGGCTGCCGGTGAGGCCGTAACGTTGGGGATCGATCAGGCCGGTATAATCGGCGGCGACGTAGATGCCTGGACGGGTGGCGGGGGGAGATGGGTAGGCCGGTGTGGCTGGGGGTGGGGGGTTGGCTGCGCTGGCCGATTTGCCAGCGTCGGCGCTGGCGGTGAGCGCAAACAGGGTGATTCCAAGCAGCAGGGAGACGACATGCCAGGTGGCAATGAAACCTTTCGATGAGTGTTCCAAGAGTGACCTCGCGGTGAAGGATGGGTTCATGCCGGTCGAGACACGTGACACTTGCCGGCGAGTATACCACAGGAGTGGACGAGGGGCGATTTTGGATTGGGCTGACTGACTTGTCATTGGTGGCGGACCATGTTATAGTGAATACGGTTCGTTTCACCGGTGACCCCGCTGCCGGCGCTCAACATGGAAGAACAGTGAGGTTACCATGACCGACGTTGCCGTCCCAGGTACGACGACCGACGCGCTGCGTGCGCTCTTCGATGTGGACCAGCACGTGCCGCGCCTCGACGGCAGTTGGGGACCGTACATCAACTTCGACAATGCGGCGTCGACACCCCCGCTGCGGGCCGTTACCGATACCTTGAACCGCTTCATGCCGTGGTATGCATCGGTTCACCGCGGCACCGGCTTCAAAAGCCAGCTGGCGACACATGCCTACGAAGCGGCTCGCGCGGCCACCCTCGAATTCGTCGGTGCAGACCCTGCGACGCACGTCTGCGTGTTCGGCAAAAACACCACCGAGGCGGTCAACAAACTGGCACGGCGTTTTCCCTTCACCGCCGAACGCGACGTGGTGCTCGTGACGATGATGGAGCACCACAGCAATGACCTGCCCTTTCGCGCTGTGGCTCACGTCTCCCACGTGGCGGTGCGGCCCGATGGCACGCTGGATGAAGATGATTTCGACCGCCAGCTGGCCAGGTACGCCGGTCGCGTGGCCCTGGTTGCGGTGACCGGTGCCAGTAACGTCACCGGTCACATCAATCCGGTGCGGCGCCTGGCGGAGAAGACGCACGCGGCCGGCGCCCAGATCCTGGTCGACGTTGCGCAGCTTGCACCCCACCGTGCTGTGGCCATGGGCACACTGGATGATCCTGCCCATTTCGATTACGTTGCGCTCTCTGCCCACAAAATGTACGCCCCCTTCGGCACCGGTGCCCTGGTCGGCCGGCGCGACCTGTTCGAGCGCGGCGAGCCCGACCTGCGCGGTGGTGGCACGGTGGAAATCGTGACCGAGGACAGCGTCTGGTGGGCGGGGCCGCCCGATCGGGACGAGGCGGGAAGCCCCAACGTGCCGGGGGCCGTCGCCCTGGCGGCCGCAATCAAGCAGCTGCGCGCCGTAGGCATGGCCCAGGTTGCCGCCCACGAGGCCGAGCTCACCGCGTATGCCTTGACCGAGCTGCCGAAGGTGCCCGGGCTCACGATCTTCGGTGACCGTGATCCGGCGCGGGCCTACGCCCGCCTGGGGGTCATTCCGTTCAACCTGGGATCAGTGCCGCACTTCCTGGTCGCCGCGATCCTGGGGTTTGAGTTTGGCATTGGCGTACGCAATGGATGTTTCTGCGCACATCCTTACATTCTGCACCTGTTGGGGCTGCGGGGTGCCGAAGTCGACCGCGTGCGGCAGGAGATGCTGGCGCACGACCGCAGCCACATGCCCGGGCTGGTGCGCGTCAGTTTTGGGTTGTACAACACACTGGCCGAGGTGGACGGGCTGATCGATGCTTTGCAGCGCATCGCACGCGGTGAGTACCGCGGCCACTATGTCCAGGACCCGGCGTCCGGTGACTTCGTACCCGATGGCTGGACGCCCGATTTTGCCCGCTGTTTCCAACTGTAGAAGGACGAGCTTGTGGATAGTGTGCAGCAACGATTGCAGATTCTAAATGCCCTTCGTCCCCTGGTGGGGGATACCCTGGGAGCCGGCCTGGTGCGAGAGACGCTGGCTTTTTGCATCGCCGACGGCGCGCGCCTGACCCATCACCACGATGCGCGGCGCGCCTACGAACATGCCGGTCACGTGCACGACCGTGCCTTTGTGTTCGACCCCAAGGTGCCGTGGGAGTTTCGGGCCGACGGTGAGCTGCGCCATTTCTCGGTGGGCGCCATTCTGTGGCGTAATTTCGCCTCCGAGCCGCGCTACTGCCTGCTGCGGCGCACGACCTACCCCATCGGCTATTATACGATCCCGGCCGGGCACGTCGATGTGGGTGAAGAACCGCTGACCAGCGTGCTGCGCGAGACGTACGAAGAGACCGGTCTGGCGGTGATTCGCAGCGAGCTGCTCTACTCCGACGAAGAGATTGCCGATGCCTGCCGGCGCGGCGCCAATTACCACACCTGGCACCTCTACCTGTGCGAGTGCCTGGGGGAACCGCACCTCAGCGACGAGGGTGACGTCATTGGTTGGTATACGCGTGACGAAATCGTGCATACGCTGCCACTCACGCGGCCCGCCGCCCACTTCCTGGGCCGCTATTTTGATGCCCGGCCGCACAACGTCCATGCGGGCGATCCAACCACGGCCGGTATTTGGAACACGTAAACGATGACGACATCATCCATCCCAATCATCGATGCCTGGGCACAGCCCGCATCGCCAGAAGGATTCGAGGCCGTGCCAGAGATTGCACGGCTGTTTGCCCAGTCCGGCGCGGCACCATGGCTCGCCACCGGCATCCCGCCCGAAACGGTCGTGGCCATGATGGACCGTGCCGGTATCCAGACCGCGCTGCTCACCGCCTGGCACCGGCCGGGACGTTGGGTTTTCTCCAACGACGACGTCGCCGCCACAGTACGCCAGTTTCCGGGACGTTTCATCGGTGTGGCGGCGGTCAACCTGGAAAAGCCGCTGGAAGCGGTGCATGAGTTGGACCGGGCCGTGCACGAGCTCGGTTTCAAGGCCCTGCGCATGCTGCCCTGGCTGTGGAACCGGCCGCCCAACGATCGCTTCTATTTTCCGCTGTACGTCAAATGCATCGAGCTGGGTATTCCATTCTGTACCCAGGCCGGCCACACCGGCCCTTTGATGCCCTCGGAACCCGGGCGTCCGATCCCCTACCTGGACGAGGTCGCCCTCATCTTCCCCGAACTCAAGATCGTTGCCGGCCACATCGGCTATCCCTGGACCGACGAGATGATCGCATTGGCCTGGAAACACGCCAACGTCTTCATTGATACGTCGGCCTATTTGCCGCGCTACTATCCCCCGCAGCTGGTTCAGTTCATGAAAACCAACGGGCAGGACAAGGTCCTGTTTGCCACAAATTTCCCAATGTTGGCATTCGAGAAGTGCACCGAACAGGCGTTGGCCCTCGACCTGCCACCCGCGGTGCAGGAGAAGTTTTTATCGGCCAACACGCGCGCCGTGTTTGGACTATAATCGTTGTGTCTGCACTGCCGGTGCCGTGCCCGGCGTGCCGACCTTTGCTGTGACTGTGTCCACAGCCTCAGATCAACTGCCTGCAACGATGCAGGTGGAGGGAACGGAGATGATCCCTGTGGAGACGCGCCAGGGTGTGCCGCAGCTGACCCTGGCCCATTACGAAGAAGATTTCGCCGATCGGCACCTGCTGCACAAGGTTATCGCCAAATGGGCGCGGGAGAAACCCACGGCCATCGCGTTCATCAATGCCGATACGAAGGCCGAGATCACCTGGGAGCAGTTCGATCGCAGTACGACCGCCCTGGCCATGAAGCTGTGGCAGATGGGTTTCCGCAACGGTGATTTTTTCGCCACGTCGCTGCCCTACCTGACCGAGCACATCTTCCTGGAGTACGCCTGCTTCAAGCTGGGCGTTATCCATGCACCGCTCGATCTACGCCTCAAGGGACCCGAGGTCATCCGCAGCCTCAGCCTGATCCAGGCCAAAGGGTACGCCTTCCTGGGCCAGACGCCGCTGGCCGATTTCCGTGAGCTGGGCAAGGCGGTCATGGTGCACTGCCCCTTCGTCCAGCACTTCGTGCAGTTCTCCCCGCCCGATCAAGTCATTGAGGGCGCGCAGTCGGCTTTTACGCTGGCGGCAGACGCCCAGGCCCTGGCCATGGCGGCGATGCAGGATCCGGCCCACTCCGAGATGCTGCATGCCTACCTGGCCGCCACGGCGGCGGTGACCGAAAACGACGGTGCCCAGGTGATCTTCACCACCGGCTCCACCGGTTATCCAAAACCGGCGCTGCTGTCGCACCGCAACATCACCTGCCAGAACATGTGCCTGGGC
>CAZXQZ010000195.1:0-7830 GCA_964642445.1 uncultured Anaerolineae bacterium | reverse complement strand
CGACGTGCACAACCCGGCCGCGGACCGGCTCGACGATCCGCCGCGCGCGGGCCAGCGCCGCGGACGCTACCAGATGGATCAGGTCGGTTTGTACATCTGGCGCCTGCACAGTTACACCATGCGCAGCGGCTGGGCGCGGCCGGTCGCTGTGCGGTCGCGCGCGGGATCGACCCAACCTGGCGAGACGGTGCTGCACGGCACCGCCGGCGACGGGCGCTATCGTTTTCATCCCCTGGGACGTGACATGCAGCTGTTCACCAGTCCGGGGACGGCGATGGACATTACCAGCCGTATGACGGCGGCCCACATGCCCGCCGCGCTGACCCGCCAGGCGCTGGCCGCGGACCTCAACCAGTATCGCGCCCACTTCCAGCTGCGCACACCCGGCGAGCGACCGCCCAACAGCGACCTGTACGGACCGGCGCGCAGTGTGTGTGTGCTGGTGGACGGGCAGCCCATTCCACCCTCCGACGTGCTCGCCGTCGATCTGACGCGGTGGCGCAGCGCGGCGGCACGTGAGCTGTACCGCGCCCACCAGCAGTTGGAGCCGGTGGCCTTGATCGATCCGGTGCTTGGGCGCCTGGTGGTGCTCAACGCCGGTGATGCCACGCAGCCAGGGCAAATCTCGGTCCACTACAGCTACGGATTCAGCGACGACATCGGCGGCGGCCCCTATCACCGCCGCTTCCCGGGCAGTGAGGGCGGTGTGCCGTGGCAGGTCGATGTGGCCGAAGGCACCGAGGTGTCCACCCTGCAAGAGGCGCTGCGGCAGTGGTTGGTTTACTGCCAGCGCGAACCGCGACCGCAGGGGATGATCCGTTTCCTGGATAACGGCGCCTACGGCGGCAGCCTGGAGATCCCCCTGCCACCCGGCGCGTCGCTGACCATCGTTGCCGACAACGGCGTGCGGCCGGCCATCGAGGCCATCGGGCGGCTGGTGGTCAAACTGACAGACCCCTTCGTATCGCGGTCCGCGACTGCCGAACACGGTGATGCCTACCACGAGCGTCAGCTGCTGCTCAATGGCCTGCTCATCGAAGGCGGCGTGCGCATCGAAGATGCTGGGTCGACGGGCCAAACGCACGGTCCGATGCGCCTCAGCCTGGGGCACTGCACGCTGATGGCCACCGGACTGGAGACGGCGATGGCCGCCAGCCAGGCGGCCACCGTCGAGGTGCAGATCGACAGCTGCATCGTTGGCCCGCTGATCCTCAGCGAAGCCCTGGGGCAGCTGTCGATCACGCACAGTATCATCGACGCCGCCGGCCGGTATGCCCTGGCAGGTCCGGGTGTCACCGTGGGGCCGGCGGTGCACCTGGCTCATACGACGGTGTTTGGCCGCGTGTGGGTGCGAGACGCAGAGGCCGATGGGGTCATCTTCGTCGATCCGCTGCGGGCTGCGCAGCCGGCGACAGCCCAGGCTGTGCAGCGCAGTTACGTGCCAATCGGTTCGACGGGGCTGGACGGTGCGGCGTATACCGCCATCAGCCTGGGGGTCGAGCCGCCGCAGTTCATCTCGACGCGGTATGGCGACCCGGCGTATGCGCAGCTGAGTGTGCACTGTGCGCCGGCGATTCGTGCCGGCGCTGCGGATGGTTCCGAGATTGGGGCGTTTCATGCGCGGCATGCCGTACAGGCTGAGGCCAATCTACGGGCAGCCCTGGCCGAATACCTTCCCCTGGGCCTGCGTCCGGCCCTATTCCTGGAAACATAGAGAGGTTTACTGTGAAAGGCGACTTTTCACGATCGACATTCGACGCCAGCAAACACTACACCAGTGTACGGATGCAGCAGGGGCGGGTACAGATCGACGCCGATTGGAACGAACAGGCCGACATCGTGGCGCATCACCAGCGGGCCCTGGTACAAAGCCTGGTCGGTGCTGCGGGCGGACCGGGCAGCGGCGATGGATACGCCATCACCCTGTTGGACGACAGCCCGCACGATGGTTTGCCCGACCTGCTGATCGGTGCCGGCCGCTATTACGTCGACGGCATCTTGTGCGAGAACGAGCACCCTGTGCGCTTCACCCAGCAGCCAGGCTGGCCAGCCGCGGCGCTGCCGGCAGATGGTGCTGGTTCGTATATCGTCTACCTCGACGTCTGGCCGCGTGACGTCAGCGCCGCCGAAGACCCTGGCATACGCGAAATTGCGCTGGGCGGACCCGACACGGCCACGCGCAGCCAGACGATCTGGCAGGTGAAGCTGTTGGCGGTGGAAGGCCAGGATGCAGACGCGGATGGGTCCAGCCAGTGGCAGCAGTTCGCCGCCCAGCAGGATCCTTCCCGCCGCGGCCGTATGCAGGCGCGCTGCCGGACGGCCGGCACACTGCTGGAAAATCAACTGTACCGGGTCGAAATCCACAGCGCCTCTGAAGACACCGTTTCGTTCATGTGGTCGCGCGAGAACGGTGCTGTGACCTTCCCGATCTCCAAAATCGAGGTGGTCGACGGCCGGGCGGTGCTGACCGTCAGCGGTGTCGATCTCGATCCGGGCCGGCTGCAGCGGGGTGATTGGGTGGAGCTGGCCAGTGACGATGCCGTGTTGAACCAGGCGTCACCGCTGCTCGTACCGGTCTTCGAGGTGGACCGGGCTCGCGGGCGCGTCGTCCTGGAAGACGACACAGCGCTGCGTGACGAGACCGTGCGCAGTCGCCTGCTGGCGGTCCATCCCCTGCTGCGCCGCTGGGATCAAAAGCCGGGCCAGGGCAGTGCGGGGACCGTGACTGTCAAACGCAAGACGTGGGTCGACCTCGAGCGCGGGGTCCAGGTCTGCTTTGCGCCGGATGGCCGGCTCGTGACGGGCGATTTTTGGCTGATCCCGGCGCGCAGTGCGGGCGGTGGCATGGGTGGCAGCATCGAGTGGCCCGCCGGCACCGATGGCCACGCGGCGCTGGCCCCGCACGGCGGGTACCATCACGTCAGTCCGCTGGCGCTGCTCGGCCAGGTGGGTGACAGCTGGCAGGTGACGGCCGACCTGCGGCCGCGGTTCGCGGCGCTGCCGGCACTCACGTCCACGGCGCAGACCACGCGTGAGGACCTGGATGCCCTGGGTGAATCCTATGCCCGGACGAAATTGGCTACCGAGGAGGCCTTGCAGCGCCTGGACAGCACGGCTGACCAGCTGCAGCAGGATTTGCTCGTGTTCGGTGCTGCGCTGGCCGTCGAGCGCGGCCGGCTTTACGAGGACGTGACGTCACCCGACGACCTCGAGGTGGGCGATGTGGTTGCCGCCGGCAATGAGCAGCCGTGGCACGTCGAGCGGGCTCATACCGACAACCAGGCGCGAGTGTTCGGTGTCGTGACTGCCACAGCCGACCTGCTCGGCTACCAGGACCGGGCGCGCGTCACGATCTACGGCCGGGCGCGCTGCAAGGTGGTGGGTCCGGTGCGGGCGGGTGACCTGCTCGTCCCGTCATCCGTACCCGGCTGTGCCCGCCGGCGGCGCGGTTTTTGGCCGCGGTTGGGCAACATCCTGGGCAAGGCATTGGCCGATTACGAGCCACCGGAGGCCGGGGCCGTGGGTGTGGTGGACGTGATGGTGATGTTGGGATAGGCAGGGTGTACAACGCCGTCTGCGCCACAGCGCGACCCACCCAACCGAGGTCAGATGGTGCTGATGGCTTTCCGTAATGTCTCAACCAACGGCGGCAGATCCTGTTCCACAGTTTCCCACAGGATATCAAGGTTGATGTCGAAGTAAGCGTGAACCAGGCGATGGCGCATCCCAATGATGTCCTCCCAGGGCACATCTGGCAATTGCTCCTGCGTTGCCGCAGTCACCTGGTAGGCCGCTTCGCCGATGATCTCGATTTCCTTCACCAGCGCCATGACCAGCATGCGGTCGCCGTCCAGATCCGCACGCGTGTGGTCCTGCGCGAACTCAGCGGCCTCGTGGGCGGCATCCAGCATGTGACGAAGTCGGGTCGTATCATCCTTGAACATACTGGGGCTCCGCCTCCCGTAACACCCTCTGGCGGAAGTAGCGACTCAGATCTTCCGGTGTCCGCAGATCGACCTTGCGGCCGCCGAGCAGCGCCGATAGCTCACGCTCCATGCGCGCGATTCCGAACAAACCGGGCACGTGGCCTGGCTCGAACTCGACCAGGACATCAATGTCGCTGTCGTCGCCAAAGTCTGCACGCAGGGCAGAGCCATACACCGACAACCGCCGGATGTGGTGTCGACGTGCGTACTCAGCGATTCTGTCTTGAGGAAAGTCGATCTTGTCGGTCATAATTTGGGTACTTTGGGCGCAGCCGGGTGCACCTCAGTAAAGCGATTGTACCCTACTTTGGGCCAAACCGCAACTGGCGAAATCAAAACCCAATTGCCTGAGTGATTGACAAACCTGACATAACCTGTTAAAATGTGCTTGTTTCACAACTACACGAAGAAACGAGCACAAGGAGCGGGTTATGACTGACACACCAGGTACGGCGACCCAGCCCAGTCTGTTCGATTCCATCCCCGAACAGACCCCCGCGCGACCGTCGATCCAAATCCCGGAACTGACGGCGCACTCCTCGTTTGCGGCGGCCATCGGGGCGTTCCAACCATTCATGCTGCGCCAGGGTTTTTCCGACAACACCATCAAGTCGTTCCAGAGCGACCTGCGGCTGGCGGGCAAGTACCTGGGGGCCAACCGCGCGCTGAATACGATTGGCACGCAGGACTTGCAGCACTTCCTCGACTGGCTGCAGTTCGAGCGCGACGTGCCGTGCAGCCCGAAGTCCTACGCGCGGCGCCTGACCACACTCAAGGTCTTTTTTGCCTGGCTGGCGGCCAGCGAGATCCTCGACCACGACCCGGCAGCAGGCATCGTGCACCAGCCGGTGACCACACCGCTGCCCATCATCCTCTTCGACGACGAGGTGGCACGCCTGGTCCAGACCAGCCAGGACCTGTTGTGGGACTCACACAAGCCTGATGCACGACCCTACGTGCTGATCAACTTGCTGCTGCAAACTGCCATGAAAAAAGGGGAGTGCATGCGCGTCAAACTCGATGACCTCGATCTCAACGATCCCACCGGTCCGGCCATCTACATCCGGCACGAGGACCCCCGCATGCACCACAAGGAGCGCAAACTCGGCTTGAGCCCCAAGCTGGCACCGGCACTCAAACAGTACCAGCGCGAGTACAAGCCACAGGTGTTCCTCTTCGAATGCACCTCGCGCAACCTGGAGTACGTCCTGGCCGACATCGGGCGCGCCGCCGAGATCAGCAAACCGGTATCATTCGAGTCCCTGCGCTGGACCGCCGCCGTGCGCGACTACCGCACCGGCATGCCCCCCGAACGCCTGCGCCTCAAACTGGGTCTTTCCGAAATCTCCTGGCGCGAAACCGGCGAGAAAATCCGCGTTCTGGCAGCGCCCGGATTTTAGATCTTGGATTGACCACGACAATCAATCCACAATCCAAAATCAATTCGGTGCTGCGGGCATGAAGGTACGGAAGCCGGCCTGGTACTGCTCGTGGGCGACGCTGTAGTCGCCGTTCCAGCCGCCGGCCAGGTGCAGCATGGGGCCCAGCGTGGCGACGCCGAGATGGCGCCAGGGTCCGCGGGACGGTGAGGCGATCGTTGACCAGGTGTTGGTGAAGGGGTCGTAACGCTCGTGAAAATCGAGGGCCTGGTTCCAGCCGCCGCCAAAGGCGTACAGCGCATTGCCCTCGCTGCCAAGGCCCAGGCCGCTGCGTGCCGACTGCATGGGTGCAGCTGGTACCCAGGTCGGTTCGGCGGCCTCCAGGTCGAGCACGAACAGTGAAGCGGTGGGCTGCATCCCGTCGAAGCCGCCGGCCACGTAGATGCGACCGTCGAGCAGCGCAGCACCCGCAAAGGCACGCGGTGCGGGCAGCATTGGCCCATCGCGCCACGACCCGCTGGCCGGGTCGAATATGAGCACACTGGCTACAACCCCACTGCCATCGAATCCCCCCAGCAGGTACAGGTTCTCACCGGTGCTCACCAGGGCATAACCGGCACGCGGCCCTGGCAGCGCTGGACCCTCACCCCAGGCATCGGCAATCGCGTCGTAGCGGACGACGCGTTGGGTGATGCGGCCATCGGCCAGCGTTCCGCCGGGGATGTAGATCAGGTTCTTGAGCACGGCACCCTGGATGTTGGCCAGTGGGCGTGGCAGGTTGCTGCGTGGCTGCCATTCGTTACGTTCGGGAACGTAGACGTCCACCGAACCGGTCACCCCGTCGGGTGTTTCACCGCCAATGGCATAGAGCTGATTACGAAAACCGACCAGCGCCAGGCGGCTGCGCGGTCCCGGCAGTGGGGCACGCGTCTGCCAGCGTTGGGTTTCCTGACGAATAGGCAGGGCTGCGACGGGCGCCGCGGCATCGCTGACCAGGTCGACCTGGCGCGTTGCCGAGGGGCCGGCCAGGGCGTGCAGCCAGGGCAGCAGCAGCGCAAGCAGCGCCAACCCCACCATCGCCAACAAGAATACGCGCTGCCAGCGCGCAATCGGCGGCGGCGCGGCCAGGTCTGGGCGCGGTGCCACCAGCGGTGGTGGTGGCGCGGGGACCGCAGCGGTCGCTGCCTCGCTGGGGGACAGCGGTGCGGCTGGCGTGTCGACCGCCACCAACCCGGCGCGGATGGCAACCAGTGTGGCTTCGGTGCGGCTCTGCACCTGGAGCTTTTCGTAGATGTTACGCAGGTGAACTTTGACGGTGTTAGGGCTGATGACCAGCGCCCGCGCAATCTCCTGGTTGGAGGCACCGGTAGCGAGGAGCCGCAGAATGTCGATTTCACGTTCGCTGAGGGATTGTACGTCGTCGGCCGGCATGGATGCTTTGCTGGTTCAGTCCTCGCTGGTGATGCCACAAAAAAGAACGTTGGAACGTGTCACGCTCCAACGTCCGGTTTAGTACCCCCGGAGGGACTCGAACCCCCAACCTACTGGTTCGAAGCCAGGCGCTCTGTCCGTTGAGCTACGAGGGCGTACGGGGTGGATTCTACACGCCCGAAGCAGTCGTGTCAAAATTCTCCTTCCGGCGTGCGGCAGCCCGGGGCGATAGCGGGAGTCGTGCGGGTTCACGCCTTCAGCGCCAGCGGCGATCGCCCCTATGCTGCCGCTTTGGCCTGACGCACTCCAAAGCGCAAGCGTGGCTTGCGCACTCCAGATTGCGTGATACCGGATCCTGCGTTATAATGCAAACCACGGCGCCGTGTTCGGCGCCTTTGCCGTCCCTGGTGTGGGGTGTATACGCCCCGGCCAGGCAGCGCTGGAATCGTTTTTCACCTGCTTCGGCGCCTGACTGCGCAAGAGGTACCCTATGAGCATGAGTGACAACAAAGATGCCGGACCGGTCGACCTTGCGGGCCTGTTGGCCATGCTGCCCCGGGACCAGGCCCCGCAGGACCGTGAGCTGATCGAACGTGCCTGTCGGATGGCCGATGCCGCGCACCAGGGCCAGCTGCGCGCGTCGGGCGAAGCCTACATGTTTCACCCCCTGGCCGTCGCGGCAATCCTGGCCGAAATGCATCTCGATGCGGCGACGATTGCCGCCGCCTTGCTGCACGATGTGGCTGAGGACACCTCCATCTCCGTCGAAACCCTGGAGAAAGCCTTTGGAACCGAAGTTGCCAAACTGGTTGATGGTGTCACCAAGCTGGAACAGATCAAAGAGCTGACTCGGGCCCACGAGAAGATGGCCGATGCCAAGGCCGAGTCGCTGCGCAAGATGTTCCTTGCGATGGTGGACGATATCCGCGTGGTGCTGATCAAACTGGCGGACCGGCTGCACAACATGCGCACCCTGGGTGCCCTGCCCGATCACAAACGCAAACGCATTGCCCGTGAGACGCTGGAAATCTACG
>CAZXQZ010000194.1:0-7843 GCA_964642445.1 uncultured Anaerolineae bacterium | reverse complement strand
CTGTTTAGCTCCGGCCGGCCGTTGAGCAGCCGCGGCGTCCAACCGTTGGGCACGAGGCCGTCGATGCCCGGCCGCGGGCTGTAACCGCGCGCACACTCGAAGCCGGCGTTGATCAGGACCGGGGCTTCGGGCGTGCCGGCGTCAGGTGTTGGTGCTGCGCTGGACGCGACCTGTACGGATGCCGTCGTGGCCAGCAAGATAATGGTCAGGGCGACGATCAGCCCAAATTGCGGTCGCCAGGCTCTCATCGGCACGTTCGTTTCAGGCAACGTCAGAAGCTCACCGCTGGCGCGTTGTGCGCCTTGATGCGGCTTTCCAAACATGCCCGTGCTCCTTGTTGATACATCAGCGGTCTACCCATCGCATTGCCGATCCGAATTGTATCATCCAATCGACGGAACGAAAACTCCGGCCAATGGGCAGTGCTGCCTGCTCGTACAGGCCCGGTGGTACGCCGTGTGTTGCTGGGTCTGCAAAACGCTGTGAGATCAGTTGACATGCCGGCGCATCGGATTCATAATGAAAATGTACACAAAGGGCTCGTGAAAGAACAACTTCCCGTGATTTGCCGGGAATTCCAGTCATAATGCTGGAGGTCATTCTTTTGCGATGCCAGAGGAAAACCGGCCATGACACATGGGCAGATTCGCGACATCTCCCGCTTCGTCCAAGTCTTGGGCCAGGGCAGTCACCCGGGTCACGCGCACGCCGCGGAAGGGGTTGATCGATGAGGTCGCTGTCTGCCCAGAAGCCTTCGCGCACCCTGACCGCCGTTGCCCTGTGCATCGCCTTGCAGATGACCGGCCTGGTGCTGATTCTGCCGCTGTATGCGCGTCGTTTCGACAGTTTTGGCGCGGGTGTGCAGGCGCTCGGTGTCAGCGCGGTGGCCTATGCGCTGACCAGCACCGTGGCCGCACCCTTCATCGGGATGCTGGGCGACCGTTTCGGCCGCCGGCCGGTCGTGCTGTTTTCCCTCGCCGGCTACGTCCTGGCGTTCAGCGGTTTCCTGTTCGCAAATACCACCGGACTGCTGATTGTGCTGCGCGGCCTGGCCGGCGTGTTCACCGCCGGGCTGCTGCCGGCGATGTTGAGCATCGTCGGTGACCTGGCGCCCGAGAACCGGCGCGCACAGTGGATTGGCATCGTCAGCGGCAGCGCGGCCGCCGGCTGGATCGTCGGCCCGCTGTTGGGTGGGCTGCTGTACGATCGTTTTGGCTACGTCGTGCCCTTTGCTGCTTCGATCGGGCTGGCCGCGGCCGCGCTGCTGCTGGCCGTGATCCTCATCCCCGAGACGCACACACCGGTGTCCCATCCCGATCGTCCACGCACGACCTGGCTGCATGGGCTGCGTGCGCTGCCGGCACGGTCGACCGTGCTACTGCTCTTGCTCATCACCTTTGGCGCGATGTTTGCCTGGGCGTTCATCGAGCCGCAGTTCATGTTCTACGCGTACGACGACCTGGGCTGGACCTCGTCCCAGTTGGGGGCGGTTATGAGCGCGTATGGCACGGCCTTCATGCTGGGGGCATTTGGCCTGGGCCACCTGAGTGACCGCCGCGGGCGCAAGCCAGTGCTGGTGCTGGGGCTGGTGTTGTTCTCGGCCCAGTTCATCGGGCTGGTCGTCTTCCGCGAGGTCGCCTGGATCGTGCTGAGCTTCGTCGTCGCCGGGCTGGGCAATGCCCTGTACGACCCGGCGCTGAGCGCCCTGTTCCTCGACGTGACACCGCCAGAATACACCGCACGCATGATGGGGCTCAAGAGCACAGCCGGCTCGCTGGGCAGTATGCTCGGCCCGGCGCTGGTCGTCCTGCTGGTACCCGTGGTGAGCCCACAAGCGGTGTTTTTGATGTCGATCATCCTGGTCGTTGTGCTCATCCTGACGGCGGGATTGGCCCTCCATCCGCCGGTGAAAAGCGACAACGTCCAACCTGTTGCGGAAACCGCAGCTGCGCGGTAAGGAGAACATCATGGCAGCCGACACACCATCTGCCTCGGACAAGACGTTTGCCTGCGAGACCTGCGCCATGCGCCAGAAGGCCGAAGCCAATCCCAAGTCCTTCATGGCGCGGCTGTGGCGCTGGCACACCGGCTGGTGCCCGGGCTGGAAAGCGTACCAGGCGCACCTGGCCGAAAAAGGACAGCAGCCAGAAAGCGTCTGAGCTGGTTCGTTTTGGCACGCTGGGATGGGTCCTCCTGGCCTATCCCAACGTGCCGGCCGTTGTCTTTGGCCTGTTTTTTGACCGTGGCTGGAAAAATGGCGGAACCGTGCCCGGGGCGGTCGATAATCTGGCGGCGTGTGCGTTAGTGATGGCCATGGAACCGCTGCTCAATGTGCTGAAGGTCGCGCTGGAGTGGGTAGGCAGTGCGGGAGAAGACAGCGAGTGACAAGGAGTCGCACCATGACCACGACAACCGTTTCGGGACAACCAGCCTCCAGCCGCAGTGCCTATGATGCGATCGATGCTTACATCGAAAAAGAAATGCGCCGCCTGCACATCCCCGCGGTGGCCCTCGCCGTGATCGATGGCGGTGAAGTCGTGCACCAGCGCGGGTTTGGCCGGACTCGCCCGCGCGGCGAACCACCCACGCCACAGACACCCTTCTTCATCGGCTCGCTCACCAAATCATTCACCGCCGTGGCCGTGCTGCAGCTCGTCGAGGCCGGGAAGGTGGTGCTGGATGCCCCGGTCCAGCGTTACCTGCCCTGGTTTCGTGTGGCGGATCCCCAGGCGTCCGCCCAAATCACGGTGCGCCACCTGTTGAACCAGACCAGCGGCCTGCCGACCTGGACCGGCGAGATCATTCTGTCGGATAGCGACGCGGCCTCCGACGCCGCCGAGCGCCAGGTGCGCGGTCTGGCGACGCTGGTGCTGGAACGCCCGGTTGGTGCGGCGTGGGAATACAGCAACTCGAACTACCAGGTCCTCGGGCTGATCATCGAGGCCGCCAGCGGCGAAGCGTATGCAAGTTACATCCAGAAGCACATCTTCGACCCCCTGGACATGCGGCACAGCTATACGGCGAAGGCGGCGGCACAGCGGGATGGGCTGGCCACCGGTCACCAGTACTGGTTCGGTGTGTCGATCGCCAGTCCTGACCTGCCTCTCCCGCACGGTGCGCTCGCCGGCGGTCTGCTCATCTCCAGCGCTGAAGATGTCGCCCGCTACCTGACCACACTGCTTGACGGAGGGCGCCGTGGCGACGTGCGAATCCTCTCGCCGCAGAGCGTTGCCGAGCTGGCGCGTGGCGTTGGGGAAGTCAAGGTGTATGGCGTGTCGCTGGGACACTACGGGATGGGATGGTGGGTCGACCAACAGGGGTCGAAAAAGGTCGTCTGGCACAGCGGCACCCTCCCCGACTTTTTTGGCTACATGGCGCTTATCCCCGAGCAGAAGAAGGGTGTGGTGCTGCTCGTCAACGCCGACCATCACTGGATGAACCCTGTCCTCACCACATTTGGTGCCGGCGTGACCGACCGGCTCGCCGGTGAACGCTCACAATCGGTTCCCTTCGTCGGCATGATCCCCTGGATGCTGCGCGGCCAGCCGCTCATCCCCCTCCTTCAAATCGTCGGCAGCATGATGACGTTGGGTCTGCTGCGCCGCTGGCGCCAGGCGCCGGAGAGCCGCCCGCGGGACAGGGGTACGTGGGGGCGTTACCTCCTGCTCTCGTTCATCCCCGATTTTTTGGTCGCTCTCATGCTGAAACCGCTGCTGGGCAGGCGGCGCGGCTATCTGAGGCTGTACATGCCCGATTACTCGTGGATCGCACTGGTGTGCGGCGGCCTGGCGTTGGTTTCGCACCTGCTGCACGCTGGCCTGATCCTGGGTACGCTGCGCAAGCCGGGCGGTGAATCGCGTTGACGGGCGCACCGGCCGCGCGAGGAGTCATGCAGACTTATGGACAACCACATCACACCAGGCCAGGTCATCGATCTTCCCCCCGGGCGCCGCCTGATGGCCAACGCCAACCGGATGTACTGGCAGAAGCACTTCATGTACGGCCTGCTGGAAGTGGACGTCACGCTCATCCGCCAGTTCATCGAGGCGCACCGGGCGCAGACTGGCGAGCAGCTGTCGTTCACCGGTTATTTAACCTTCTGCCTGGCGCGGGCAGTGGACGAGAACAAGCTGGTGCAGGCCTATTTCAAAGGGCGTAAGCAGCTCTACGTGCCCAACGACGTCGATGTGGGGTTGATGATCGAGCAAAAGGTCGGCGACAAGCACGCCTTGATGGGCTACACCGTACGCGGCGCCAACCGCAAGTCGTACCTGGAGATTCACCAGGAGATTCGTGCGGCGCAGTCCACGCCGGCACCGCCGAGCCGCGGGATGCCGGGCTGGCTGCAGCGGGCGTTCCTGCTGCCGCCGCCGTTTGCGGGCTGGTTCGGTGTGCTGCTCGAATGGGCCATGCGCCGCGACCCGACGATTTTCACCTCGCTGGCCGGGACGGTGGGCATTACAGCGGTGGGCATGTTTGGCAAGGGTCAGGGTGGCTGGGGCGTGTCGCCGTTGACCCATGGGCTCAATCTGATCGTCGGCGGGATTTCGTGGAAGCCGGCGGTAATCGACGGCCGGATCGAACCGCGCGAGATGCTCGACCTGACCGTAACATACGACCACGACGTGATCGACGGTGCGCCGGCGGCGCGCTTTACGCAGAGACTGGTGGAGCTAATCGAGGGTGGGGTGGGGTTGGATTGATGGGATCTGGTCAGTTTGGGGCAGGCGGAACAACTGGGGGATGGTCGTTGGCTAACGCCATGTGATTCAGGAGTTGACAATTCATGGCTTCATAGTTATTATTCAGGCCATGAATAACTTTCATTCATCCACGGTTGAATATCGCGAGCGCTGGCTGACGCCCCTCCTGCAGGCGGCGGCCGCCAGCCACCCCATCGTCGTGCTTACCGGCGCGCGCCAGGTCGGCAAGAGCACGCTGCTGCGCCACGCCGAACCGTTCGCCGCCTGGCGCTACCATACGCTGGACGACTTCGATACGCTACGCCAGGTGGGCGAACACCCCGCCAGCCTGTGGGCCGGTACTGACACCGTCGTGTTCGACGAAGTCCAGAAGGCGCCCGCACTGCTGCCGGCCATCAAACGTGCGGTCGACGAGCAGCCGGGGCAGTATCACTTCGTCCTCTCCGGCTCGGCCAACCTTCTGCTCATGGACAAAGTCAGCGAAAGCCTGGCCGGGCGCGCCGTCTACCTGGTCCTGGACCCGCTCACGCACGGTGAGATGCAGGGCCAACCCGCGCCCAGCCTGCTGAGTGATGTCCTGGCGGGCCGCTGGCCGGCTGAGGAGACCCTGCCCGTTGCGCCACCCGATCCGCTGCCCCTGTTGCTGCGCGGCTTCATGCCGGCCATGCTGCCGCTTGCGACACCCGACAGCTGGCTGCGCTGGTGGGACGGTTACGTCGCCACCTACCTGGAGCGCGACCTGCGCCAGATGTCGCAGGTCGAGTCGCTGGTCGATTTTCGGCGCGTGATGATGCTGTTGGCTCTACGCACAGGCCAGCTGCTCAATCAATCGGACATTGCGCGCGATGCCGGGCTTTCGCAGCCGACGATCCATCGTTATCTCAATTTGCTGGAGGCGACACACCTCTTCGAGCGCGTGCCGCCCTACCTGGCCAACCCAACGACGCGCCTGCTCAAAGCACCACGGGCCTTTTGGGCCGATGCCGGCCTGGCGGTGTTTTTATCCGGCATCTTCAGCGCCGAAGATCTCCAGCGCAGCCGCCAGCTGGGTGCCTATTTCGAGACCCTGCTCTACCAGCACCTGCGTGTCATGACCGGCCTGCTCAACCCGCGCGGCCGGCTGCACTTCTGGCGCACGCAAGGCGGCGAAGAGGTCGATTTTGTGGTCGAATACGGCCGCCGCGTCGTGGGCATCGAGGTCAAGCTGACCGATGAGCCCGGTTACCGTCACATCGCCGGGATCAAGAAGTTCCTGGATGCGCACCCTGATGCAGTGGGCGGCATCCTGGTACACAGCGGCACGTCGGTTCGCCGGCTGGATGAAAAGATCGTGGCCGTGCCCTGGACGCGGCTGACCGGTTAGCAGCCCCGATTACCATCTGTTGGCCGCGCCGCGTCTTCGATTGGCCAGAATGGGCGCCGGTGCATCGCCGCAACAAAAAACACTGCGCCAGCGAGAAGCTGGCGCAGTGTTTTCTTTGATTAAACCAAACGGTCCGCTGTTACACCGTGATATTGAACAGGCCGAGCACCCAGGTAACCAACCAGGTCACCACGGCGATCGCAATCGCAGCGATCAGTGCACCGGTGAAGCCGTTGACCTTCATGCCGGGCAGGAAACGGTCGCTGACCATGAGAATGACCGCAGCCACGACCAGGTAGACAATCGCAGCCCACAGGCCGCCGCCACCAGCCGTAATACCAATCAGCCCCAGCAGCCACCAGATCACGCCACCAACGATGGCGATCACTGCGGCGGCGATAATGGCGCTCATGAAGCTGTCCACCGTCAGGCCCATGTTCAGCCGGCTGACGATGTAGAGGACAACAGCTGCGACAACGAGCGCAAGAACGATAGTAAGAATAGTGCCCATGTGGATACTCCTTCCGAATGAGTGAATACGGGATATCCCACCCTGGGTAGATGGGTGGGCAAATCGATAAAAACGGGGAGACGAACGTTTCACGGCCCTCAGTCCGGCAGACCACCCGCCTTTCCGATGCCCAAAGGAGAAACCGGCAGCAGGACAGGGCATCGTCGTCCCTGCACCGGCAATCCCAAGCCGCGTGTACTCAGAATCACCACGTGATGAACGGCTATCTGAAGTACGGACCAATTATACAACATTGTTTTGAATGTGTCCAGTGGCAATTTGCATTAGATGTGACTCCCCACACCCGCCACCCACACGTCCGCCGTCTGGTGATCGTCCTGCAGGCGCAGGTCGGTCACGGTTTGCTCCACCAGCGCCAGCCGCAGTGTGAGGTCGCGCAGCAGGTCCATGGTCATGTCGGGCAGGCGGTTGTGCAGCAGGTCCTCGTGCTGGCGTAACAGATCCACTTCCCCGTTGCGCCCGCGCATACGCCCCGGCACACCAACGACCACGCTGTCGGGCGGCACGTCCTTGACGACCACCGAGTTGGCGCCGACGCGACTGTGGGCACCAATCGTGATCGGCCCCAGGATCTGCGCGCCGGCACCGACCACCACGTGGTCCTCCAGCGTGGGATGGCGTTTGACCTTCTCCCAGCTCACGCCGCCCAGGGTTACGTTGTGGTAGAGCGTGACGTTGGCCCCCACCTCGGCGGTTTCACCGATCACCGTGCCCATGCCGTGATCGATGAAAAAACCAGGGCCGATCGTGGCGCCGGGATGGATCTCGATGCCGGTCAGAAACCGCCCGACGTGGCTGATGCCGCGCCCCACCAGCCGCCAGCCACGCACCCAGCAGGCATGCGCCACACGGTGGAACCACACGGCATGCAGGCCCGGATAGAACAACAACACCTCGGCCTTGCTGCGCGCCGCCGGGTCACGCTCGAAAATGACTTGCATATCGCTGCGCAGGGTCTCGAACATTTTGTGCCTTCTGTGTTCTCTGTGGTCAATTCAAGCCACCAACCATCAAACCTGCAAATCAGCAAACAACGCCGTGCTCAGGTAGCGCTCGCCGTACGATGGGATGATGACAACAATGCGTTTGCCCGCATTTTCCGGGCGCTGCGCGACCTGCACCGCCGCGTGCACCGCCGCCCCCGAGCTGATACCGACCAGCAGTCCCTCCTCCAGTGGCAGCCGCCGCGCCCCGTAGGGCCCTACCTGGAACAGGCCGAACCGCAAGCCCTGGCCATCTTCTGGC
>CAZXQZ010000193.1:0-7927 GCA_964642445.1 uncultured Anaerolineae bacterium | reverse complement strand
CGCTGCCGGCGGTTCGTGGTGCGCGGCGGCCGTCGCGCCGGCGGGGATACGTGGTAGGAGACGAAAACCCGAAGGGTCTTGGTGCGTGGACGCGCAGATCCTTCGGGTTTTCGCCGCTACCGGCGCATCATGGTATACTCTCGTCAACGCGCCACTTGAGCCACTCGTTCTATCACACAAAAACCAAAGGGTATGGAGTGAGGGGCCATGTCTAAACCGATTACTTTGGAGTTTGGCAAATACTATCACATCTTTAGCCGTGGGATCGACCGGTGTAACATCTTCTTCGAGGAACGCAACTACGTGTTCTTCATGAAACGGTACTCCTTTTTTGTCGAGCCGATCGCGGACACGTACGCTTTTTCTCTGTTGCGGAACCATTTTCACGTCATGATTCGTACGCGAACGGTTGACGAACAATTGGCCTGGCAGTCCCAAAAACCGCGTGCGCTGCAGACTGGCAGGACGTTGAATCCCAGCCAGCAAATCGGAAACCTTCTGAATTCGTACACCAAAGCGATCAACCAGGCGTATGGACGCACCGGGAGCCTGTTCCAGCACCCTTTTCGCCGCATTGAGGTTGGCACCGAAGAATATCGCTGCGCTCTCGTGGCATATATCCATCGAAACCCGCAAAAACACGGACTGATCGACGATTTTCGACGGTGGCCCTACTCATCCTATGAGACGCTGGTTCTGGCAAGAGCTTCGTGGCTGCGACGAAATGAACTAATCGACTGGTTTGGCGATGTTCAGGCATTCGAAGCATTGCACAATCACCCGGTAATGTGCGCGCAGCTGGTTCCACTGGAGTTGGAGGGCTGGTAGGGAGAGATGTACGACGGACCTGGGGTTGCAACGGTTGTCAATGGGTCATTCTGGAGACGGTGCAGGATGGTTTATCGCCCCACGCAACCGGTTCAACTCTCTGCCGGCAGCGTCTCACCCTGCCGTGCCACCAGCCCCCGCCACAGCAGAAACAGCAGCAGCCCCAACGGCCCCGTCATCAAGGTGAAAAACAGCGCCGGCAGACGCACCCAGGCCGGCGCACCGAGCGCCATGCAGCGCCGGTAAATCCACGCGCCAGTAAACAGATCGAGCGCCAGCATGTGCGACCATGCGGCCAGCGTGCCCTCCCGCGTGCTGAACCCCTGGCGAATCCCATCCAAGGACGTGAAGTCGAGCCCGCCACCGTCGCGTGATCCGCCGCGCGCCGCCAGCCCCAGCGCGGCCACGTAATGGCACGCCGCCAGGCCAAACACAATGCTCGACCGGCTCAGACGCTGTGTGATCGACGCGCGCGGCGCAAACATCATCAACAGCCACAGCGGCATCGGAAATGCATTGAGCAGCTTGAAGAACGTGTCCATGTGTCACTCCTCGTCACGATCGACGCGACCGCGCAGTCGCTTGAATGTACCACGCTGCCGCTTCTTCTCCAGGCGCCGGTGCCGGGCCGCGGCACTCGGTTTGGTTTCGACGCGCGGGCGCGTTTCATGTAGGGCATGCTGTACCAGCAGCTTGAAGCGTTCGATGGCCGCGGCGCGGTTGTCGGCCTGGCTGCGTGTGCTGCCCGATACGACGTGCAGAATACCTTCTTTATCGACACGGCTGCCCAGCCGTGCCAGGAGCAGGGTTCGCTGCCGTTCATCGAGGCTGGGCGAGTGCGCGACGTCGAACTGCAGCTCTACACGCGTCTCCGTCTTGTTCACGTGCTGGCCACCGGGACCCCCACTGCGGCTGTAGGTGAAACTCAGCTCAGCCACCGCAATGGCTAGCCGTGGATCGGTGCCTGGTATCTCGATCACGCGTGGGCGATCGTCGGGCTCGCCATCAGCCACGGTCATGCTGCATCTGCGGGGTGGGCAACTGCGCGGCGACAGGCTGATCCGGTACCGGTGAGGCCCGCCATAGTTCCATCTCCAGAAGGAATTTCAGAATGACCGGATTCACGGCCTCGGGGTGATCGATATTGCTCGCATGGCGCGACCCCGGTATCCTGACCATGCGCGAGTGGGGCAGCCAGCGTAGCAGGCGTTCCTGGTACACGAGCGGTACGATGTTGTCCAGTTCGCCAGAAACGATGAGGGTCGGGCACAGCACACGGCGCAGCGCCCGGCCCGGCCAGAAACGTGCTATTGCTGCAGTGCTGCGGCGGTAGGCTGCGACGTCATTCTCGGCAATGCGTCGTTCCGTCATGTTGCGGAACAACTGCTGATGCGGCTCCGGAAACAGGCTCATGGCCACGACCCCCGCTGTGTTCTGCATGCCCCGCGTCCGCTCCATCCGCAGCGCCCGTAAGCGTCGCCACGCGGTGAATACCATCGCCCGCGGCGGTGGCCACAACCCCGGCAGCGTATTGATCAGCACCAGGCTGCGTACCCAGCCCGGATGAGAAATTGCCAGCTGCTGCGCCACCATGCCGCCCAGGCTCAACCCAACAACATGCACCGATCCCCGTCCGAGGACCGTAATCAAGCCGGCGATGTCACTTGCCAGCAGGGCCATTGTGTATGGCACGTCCGGCTTGTCTGACAGGCCGTGCCCACGCAGGTCCACGAGGATACACTGAAAATGCCGCCCCAGGTCCGGCAGCTGGAGCACCCAATCGTCGGCGCTGGAGCCAAGACCGTGCAGCATGACGACCGGCGGGCCATCGCCCCACGTTTCGTAACGCAGCCGGATACCATTGACATGAATGTACATACACCATCCTACGCGCCACAGCCAGGTGGTTGGACCTGGCCGGCACAGGCCAGGCGCAGCACCCAGATCATACCGCGGGTGGGTGCTGCACCGCGCGGCGCACGCGGGCACGGGCAAACTGTGCCAGCCAGCTGGCCGCCACGTGGAAAGCCCACGACACCCACAGGTTGCCACTCAACAAAAACAGCACCGTTGACCCAAGGGCGGTGGCGAGGCGCAGCATTTCGACATAACTGCCGGTTGTTGTCCGCGCGGTGTGGCGCCATGCCGTATTAGCCAGCCAGCTCACGATCAGCAAACCAAAACCGGCCCAGGCACCCCAATAGGCTGCACCGTCTGCTGGCGCGCCGGCCGTCAGCAAGAATGCGACGCAGCCGGCGCGTAGGAAAGCCCAGTACAGCTGTTCGGCCGCCGCCAGGAACGGCACCAGGAGCACGGGCACCTCATCCCGGGCGGCGGCGGCGAGCTCCAGGGATGACAGCACATCACCCGTTGCGGCCCACGTGCGGTAGTGCCACGCGGCCAGCGCGACGATCAGCAGCAGCGCGGCCCCTGCCACCAACCCGACTCCAAACGGGCGCAGCCAGTCGAGCTGCGCCACGCCCATGGCGGTGGTAGTCACCAGGCCGGTCTGCAGCGCCAGGTAGGGCGGCAGGCCAAACCCAAAGAACCGTCCGGCAAACAAGGCAGTCCCGCGGCTCCAGGGTCGCAGGGCCGGTACAAACCAGAAGAGGTTGCTGAGCAGTACATACCCCAGCAAACACGCCACCACCCACAACCAGGCGTCCTCGTCAAGGCGAGCCTGGCGAATACCTTGCAGTGCGGCGAGCAGCCAGGGTGGTGGAAACGACGAGTGGGTGGACATGGCTGGAGAATACCACAAAACGGTGGGTCACACAATAATTGGAGCTAGCAGTTGGGTGCTTGGGGTCTGGCTTTGTTGCATGGATAGGGTACTTCCGGTAAAATGGGACTAACGATGAGGACGGGCCAAGAAGGAGGTCACGCCGTGTTGACGCCAGAAGAAATCACTGAATTACGTGCTCGCATCGAAACGGAGCGTGCCGTTTTGCTGCAGCGTATCACCAAACTGGAAAAAGACGTGACCACGCCCGAAGAAGCCTTCGATTCGGTCGAAGACCGTGGTGAAGATGCCTGGCACATTCTCAATCACGAACGGGCTATGGCCGAGATTGGGCGCGGCCGGCAAGAGCTGGCGCAATTTGACAAGGCCCTGGCGCGCATGGCCGATGGAACCTACGGCACCAGCGAAGTTTCAGGCAAGCCGATCCCGTTCGAACGCCTGGAAGCACTCCCCTGGGCGACGACGCTTGTGGGGGAACGCCTTCCCGATGCGTAGAAGCTCCCGCGTCAGACTGGCTCGTCCATCTCGATGAGCCGGCTCAAATTGTTTACGATGCCAACGATGACGTCCCAGTCGGTCGAAACGATGTCCTGGGCGTGCGCCAGGTTGTTGCGCAGGCGTTCCAACCGTTTGATGACCTCATCGCCCCGCCGTCGCGAGACAAAACCAGCCTGGTTGCGCAGAGCATCGTTACGCACGACGATTTGCCCCTTGTCGGCAAACTGAAGGCAGTCGATCAGATTTGCATCCAGGCCACGTCGCTGACGCTCGGCCTGCAGCTGGCGCGCTTTTTCTACCCGCGACGGGGACAGATACTGCATCCAGCCCTGATCCGAACGAAAGTGCTGCCGGATCAACGCCAGGAAACGCATCTCGAGCACCGTGATCAACCCGAACAGCCACATCCGTACGGGTGGGTCCTGAAGGTCGCTGCGCGTGATGTAGCCGGCCACCGTTCCCAGGCTGCGCACAAATACCCAGGGTACCGTGTCGAGTGCACGCACCACGTCCAACAGCAGGGCGCTGTCGGTCAGGATCACGGCTTGACCAAAATCACGCCCCGCTTCACCGCATGCGTCCGCTTCCAGGTCGTCTGCCACAACGTAGCCGGTAATCAGGCCAGCGGTACGTACGCCAGCCACAACAAACCGCTGCTCGGTCATGATGGCGCGCACGTCAGCGGCCGGCGTCGTGACATCGAACGATGGCAGCGGTTCGGCAATGTCGCGCGCGACAATGCTGCGTACAAAGGTCTTGTTGATATCGTAGGTGGAAGTTTCGTGGATCATGGTTCACGCCAGGTTTGTGTCGATATATTTCAGGCCGCTGTACAGATTTTCGCAACTATAGCGCAGGCGTAACGATTTGTCATAAACTGGTGCAGCAGATTTCTGCGCCCTGTGGCGTTACAAGAGCTGCTATTGCGCGCTTTGACAAGGTACCGCATCAACGCGACAATGGAACTGATATGCAACCTCTCGACCTCACCACGCTCCTGTTTCTTGCGTTTGCCGCCATGGCAGCTGGTGCCGTCAACGCCATTGCCGGCGGCGGGACACTCATCTCGTTCCCGGCGCTCACGGCGGTTGGGATACCGGCGGTCGCCGCCAACGTGACGAACACCGTTGCGCTGACCCCCGGCTACCTGGGTGCCACCTGGGCCCAGGCCGCCGATCTGCGCGACCAACGTCGACGTCTCTGGCTCCTCGTTCCCACGGGCGTGGCGGGGGGTGTGGTCGGGGCGCTGCTGCTGGTCACTACCGAAGAGAAACTCTTCCGTGCCCTGGTGCCCTACCTGATTCTCTTGGCCTCACTGCTGTTGGCTATCCAGCCGCGTGTACGCACCCTGCTGGAAAAACGGCGCGCTTCACGCCCGCACGCAGCCCACCCGCACGATGTCTGGGTGATACTGCCGGTGTTCGTTGCGTCGATCTACGGTGGTTATTTTGGCGCTGGGGTGAGTGTCATCATCCTGGCCGTCCTGGGCCTGGTTATCGACGACAACCTCACGCGGCTGAACGCTCTGAAACAGGCGATCGCATTCAGTGTCAATGTCGCCGCCGCCAGTTTTTTCCTTTTTTCGGGACTCGTTGTCTGGCCCGCGGCGCTCGTCATGATGGTAGGTGCCATTGCGGGCGGAGTCATTGGCGGACGCATCGCCGGACGCATCTCGCCCAACGCGCTGCGTCGGGTCGTCGTCGTGCTTGGCATCACCGTGGCCCTGATCTACCTGCTGCGTTGATCGGCTGGGCCTGTCCCGACGCCGCCGAACGATAGACTGCCAATGCCACTTCCAGTGCGCGGTAACCATCCTCACCGGTGACGCGCGGCGGGCGTTGTTCCGTCACCGCATCCATGAACTCACGAATCATCGCCAGATCCGGATCGGATCCCCACGCCAGCCACGCTGGGTGCTGGGGACGGTTGCTGTACAGGGTCAGGTTCTGCACGAAAGCATCGGCGTGCACGACACCGCGTTCGCCCACGAGATCGAGCGCCAGCCCACCCCAGGTCGGGTAGTCGGCTGGCCGGCTCCAGCTGCAGTCGATCGTGGCAAACGTACCATCCTCGAAGGTGAGCATCACCTGCCCACCGGTTTCGACCTCGACGGTATCACCGTGGATGATGCGGTTGAGTTGGGCGTAGACCTCGACCACCTCGCGCTGCAAGAACCAGCGCAGCACATCGGTCAGGTGCACGGTGTGATCCATGGCCGAGCCGCCGCCAGCCAGGGCTGGGTCGACAAACCACTCCCGGTAGCGCCGCGGCACCTGCCCCTGGTTGACACCGGTGCAGGCATAGACCCGCCCCAGCCCGCCCTGGTCGAGCAGAGTCTTCACTTCGAGCAGCGGTGCGCTGAAACGCATCGGGAAGGCGGTCATCAAGACCACCCCGCCGCGGTGACAGGCATCGATCATCGCCTGGGCATCGGCCAGCGTCGTGGCCAGTGGTTTCTCGCACAACACGTGAACGCCCGCTGCCGCCGCCAACTCGACCGGCCGGCGGTGCCGCGCATTTTCCGTACAGACGATCACCCCATCCGGCCGCGCGGCCAACAGCGCCTCATCGCTGGCAAAAAACGCCGTCCCGTAACGCTGCGCCGCATCGCGGCCCCGCGCCGCATCGGCGTCCGCAATCCCGACGAAATCGACCTCCGGCATCGCGTTGAGATGATACGCATACGCCTCGGCATGAACATGCGCAAAACTCACCAACCCAATCCGCATACCCAACCCCCATCCTCTGATCCCCAACCCCTAGCCCCTGATCCCCATCGCGCGTCCCGTCCGCGCCGATTCCATCGCCGCCAGCGCAATCTCGAGTGCCTTCAGCCCGTCGTCTGCCGTGACCGCGAGGGGTGCATCATGCGCCAGGGCCGCGTAGAACGCCTTGATTTGCGTGGTGTACGGGTCTTCCAGCAGAGGATTGCTGGGCACCGGTACGTCGGGTATGTCGGCGGTGGGCACGGGTTGGCGGAAGGTGCGCACGGCGGCCGTGGCATCTGAATCGTGCAGGATAAGCCCCTGGGAACCCGCGATCTCGAACGCCGTGCGAAAGGTAGGTGGTGGGTAGGCCCACGACCCTTCGACGTGCGAGATCGCGCCATTGGCATGAGTCAGGATCGCCAGGGCGTGATCGAACGCTGCCCCGGACTGCTGGTGCCTCACACTGCGGGCCATCACGCGCACGACGTCCCCCGCCAGCCAGCGCGCACAGTCGAAATCGTGAATCATGAGGTCGAGCATCATCCCACCCGACTTATCAGTGTCCACGAACCAGTTGTCCTCGGTTTTCTTCGGCTGAAAGACGTTGCGCTTGAAGCGAAGCACGGCCAGCTGCCCCAGCTCGCCCGCATCCATCGCCGCCTTGGCGCGCACGTACTCGGGAAAAAACCGTACGACGTGCGCCACCAGCAGCTTGACACCGGCCGCCCGGCAGGCCGCAATCATGGCCTCGGCCTGGGCTTTGGTCCGCGCCAGTGGCTTTTCACACACAACGTGAACGCCAGCCGCCGCCGCCTGCAGCGTCTGTTCGTGGTGTAGATGGGTCGACGTACACAAGTCAACCACATCCACGTCACGCAGCAGCGCTTCCAGGCTGCCGTAAGCGCGGGCCTGACACGCACGCGCCAACGGTTCGGCCGTTGCGGCGGTGGTGGCCACAAAGCCAACCATCTCCGCCGGCGTCTCCCGCCACGCCGCCGCATGCACCGTGCCCATCGCCCCCACACCCACAATTCCTACACGCATCCCACACCCCTCCGTACTCCCTACTCCCTACTCCCTACTCCGTACTCCCTGCTCCCTACTTAATCGCCCCCGACGTCAACCCCCGAATCAGCTGGCGCGAAAACAC
>CAZXQZ010000192.1:0-7962 GCA_964642445.1 uncultured Anaerolineae bacterium | reverse complement strand
CAAAAAACCAGACTTTGTTGTCTTTTTTACTGGTTCTGGCGGAGGAGTTGTTGGTATAATGGAAAGCATATTGGGCCCAGTGCAAAGCGGGAGGGGGGGAATGTAGTATCGAGATGTGTGGAGGGAGGAGGGCAGGATAAGCTGATTGATTTGGAGGCGGCGGGGGCAGGGTGATCAGGGGGGCGTGGTAGGTTGGAGGGCAGGGGAGTGCCAGAGCGCCATGAGGAGGGCGGCGGCGAGGGCGAGCAGGGCGCCGAAAAGAAAGGGCGCGGCGGGGCCAAAGCCGGGCCAGGCGCCAATGCCTTGCCAGAGCAGGCCGGCGATGAGTGATGCTGGGATATCCAACAAACCCAGCACGGCGTGATAGGTGCCGTAGGCCGTGCCGCGCAGGGCCGGCGCAACCAGGTCAGCAACCATGGCCTTGGCTGTGCCGTAGCTGAGCCCATAGTACAACCCATACACGGCGTAGAGTGCCCAGATCTGCCAGCCGGCCTGGGCCAGTGCAAACCCGAAGTAGATCGCCGCATAGATCAGCCAGCCGGCCACCAGGAGACGTCGGCGCCCGATGCGGTCCGACAGTGCGCCGGCGGGCGTCGAAACCAGGGTGTAGATCAGGTTGAACGTGATCAACATCGCCAGGATGCCGCTCACGCTCATGCCCCGCTCCTGCGCGCGCAGGACCAGGAAGGCGTCCGAGGAATTGCCCAGGTCGAACAGTCCCACGATCAGCAGGAAGATCAGGAAAGGACGGCCCAGGGTCTTGAACCCCAGGCGTGGCAGGGCCGACTGTCCAGCTACCGCTACTTCCCGCGTCGCCACGATCAACACCAGCACGGCGGCGAACGCGGGCAGCAAACTCAGGAGCACCAACGTACGAAAGGTCGACTCGTACAGCAGCACACTGCCCTGCTGCACCAACCACACCACGCCCAGGGCAATGATCAGGCCGACCATCGCGCCGGCCGTATCCGACGCGCGGTGGAAGCCAAATGCCAGGCCCCGCTGCGCCACCGGCGTCGAATCGGCCACCAGCGCATCGCGCGGCGCCGTACGAATCCCTTTGCCCACCCGATCGCTCCAGCGGGCCACGGCCACGCGTGTCCAGGTCTGCGCGCCGTAAAACAGCGGCTTGGACAGGGCGGAGATGGCATAGCCGGCGACTGCCAGCCACTTACGCGACCCCAGGCGGTCCGACAGCCAGCCGGAAACGAGTTTCAGTAGACTGGCTGTCGCTTCGGCCACACCTTCGATCAGACCAATGACGCTGGTGCGGACACCCAATACGTTGGTCAGGAAAAGCGGCAGCAAGTTCAGGATCATCTCGCTCGACACGTCGGCCAGAAAACTTGTAACACTGACCGCCCAGACGTTGCGCGGCAAGCTGCGTAGACCGGTTGCGGCGCGCGCGGCGCCCGAGTCCGATGCGTTGCCTGTTTGCGACATACTTCTATCCCCTACGAGTCCAAATCGGTACCATCATCATACGTCAGATACCCGCGCGCCGTCAAACCGGCTGTCGCTGCGGCATGGAGATCAGGGCTGCGCACGGCTACCGCCCTACTCCTACTCGTACTCGTACTCCTACTCGTACTCGCACTACCGGATCACTTCGCATGAGCATGGCCATCGATTACGCTCGACCAATGGCTACAGTCGTGGCAAGTGCCCCCCAGGAAAAACCCAAAGGGCCTGCCCTGAGTAATCCGAAGAACCACGTGTTGCGCCTCACGATACACCCCAATTTGCCAATTCAGAACACCTGTGCTATCCTAAACGCACACCACCCGTCACTGTTCTCAACTCACGCGCAGCGAGCGTCGGATGAATGTAACACATCGCATATGAATGCCGCCAAAAACCTCCCGGCCATCGTGCTGGCGCGGGATGGTTATCGCTGTCTGGCCTGCGGCACGCTGTGCCGGTCGCCATCGGCCGACGTCCACCCGCTGCTGTCCGACCAGGTCGCGGTGCCGCGCTTGGCCGCTGATTATGTCACGTTGTGCCCGGCGTGTGCCCGGCAGCACGTGCAGCTGGCCCAGCCGGCCGGCTCGCAAGGCTTCTTCGAGCGCACCTTGCGCCAGCTGGCAGTTCGCCTGGATGGCGGCCTCGATCTGCCGGACAGCCTGGGCCGGTTGAGTGCTGGCTTGCGGTTGTTGGGTGCACAGCGGCTGCGTGCCGGTCAGTTTGCGGTGGTGCTGGCGGCGCTGCGTGGACAATCCGTGCTCATGGTCAGCCCGACCGGATCGGGCAAGACACTCTGTTTTCAGCTGCCGACCCTGATCCAGGACCGTGGCGCGTTTGTCATTTCGCCGCTCAAGGCCCTGATGAGCGAACAGGTACACGACCTGCAGCAGCGCCATATTCCCAGCACCTTCATCCATGGTGACGTTGCGCCTGCCGATAAACATCGGCGGTATGCCTGGCTGCGCGAGCAGGCGGTGAAGTTCTTCTATTGCACGCCGGAGCGGTTCGACGACACGCGGGTGCGTCCTGCGGAAGTGGCGCAGCTGCTGGCGGCGCGCCCGCGCTACCTGGTGATCGACGAAGCGCACTGCATCGACCGCTGGGGTGACGATTTTCGACCCAGCTACAGCCGGCTGGGTGAGACGCGCCGCGCACTGGGGAATCCAACCGTGCTGGCCTTCACCGCCACGGCCGGGGTCAAAACGCAGCAGCGGATCGTGCAGTCCCTCGGTATTCCTGATGCACAGGTGGTGGTCACCGGCGTCGACCGGCCCAACATTGCCCTGCTGCGCCTGGCGATCGAGCACGACGACGCGCGCTTTGTTGCGATCGCAACGCTGCTCAACCTGCTGCCGTCTGGCCGGGCCATGATCTTTGTACCAACCATCAAAACCGGTGAGCGCATCCAGATCGGGATGCGCCAGCACGGCTTCGACATCCCGTTCTATCACTCGAAGATCGACAGTGCAGCGCAGCGCACAGAGCTGCTGGACCGTTTCATGGGTCGCCGCGCACCGGGGGCGCGTGTCATTCTGTGTACCAGCGCCTTCGGCATGGGCATCGATGTACCCGACGTACGCCTGGTGATCCACTGGCAGCACCCGGCATCGGTCGAAGATTATTTACAGGAGTTTGGCCGCGCCGGGCGCGACCGCCGGCAGGCGCTGGCGGTGCTGTTCCGGCGGCCCGACGACACCGGCCTGCTGCGCTTCATGGCTGAAAAAACGATTGCACAGGCCAACATCGAGGAGGGGCTGCGTGCCCTGGCGCTGCAAGCCAAACTGGCCGCGATCGATGACATGCACCAGCTGGCCAGCCAGCGCCGCGGCTGCCTGCGAGCCGGCATCCTGCGTTACTTCCTGGGCGATGCGGTGAGCCAGCCGAAATCGTACGGCCTGCGAATCATGGAGTGGCTGTACGAACAGCCGCGTCCGCGACCCCGTTTGGCCTACTGCTGTGATGACTGTGACCAGGTGACGCTGCTGAACTATTCCGCCTGGGTCCGCGCTGTGTTTCGGCGTGTATAGCGAGGGTTGGTGGGGGGTCCGCGGAATTTTGGGTAAACCGCGAATTGACGCAAATTGACGCAAATGATTGGGTGCGTGGGTGAGGGTGTTGTGTGTTTGGCGCAGCCACTGGGTGCGTGGGTGAGGGTGTGGTGTGTGCCTGGGGCACACCCAACGTTGCCATCCAAACCAGAATGATTATTTGCGCCGGTTTGCACGATCTACAACAAAAGAACGCACAGGGCACAGAGAAATGCGCCACTCTGTGTTCTATGCGTTCCTTGCGGTTGAAAAACACCCGTTATGTGCGGTTACAATCCGTTGGCGCGTTTGAAGCTGATCAGCGTATTCTGCAGCAGCATGGCAATCGTCATCGGGCCTACGCCGCCGGGTACTGGGGTGATGGCGCTCGCCACCTGGCGTGCTTCTTCGAAGGCGACGTCGCCGACCAGGCGCGATCCGGTGGGCGAAGTGGGATCTTCGATGCGGTTGATACCCACGTCGATGACCACTGCCCCGGGTCGAATCCAATCGCCGCGAATCATCTCTGCCCGGCCAATCGCGGCAACCACGATATCGGCCCGGCGCACTTTGTCTGGTAGATCGCGCGTGCGGCTGTGACAGACGGTGACGGTTGCGTCGCGGTTGCGCAGGAGGGCCGCTACCGGAATTCCCACGATGTTACTGCGCCCGATGACGACGGTGTCGGCGCCGCTGATCGGCGTGCCGACGGCATCGAGCAGTGCCAACACGCCCGCAGGTGTGCACGAAACGAAGAGCGGCGGGCGACCCTTCATATTGAGCCGGCCAATGTTGATGGGATGAAAGCCGTCGACATCTTTTTCGATGTGCACCGTGCTGAGGACCGCTTCTTCATCCAATCCTTTGGGCAGCGGCAGCTGCACGAGGATACCGTTGACGTCGGGGTTGGTATTGAGCTCGCGCACCAGGCCTTCCAATTCCGCCTGGCTGACAGTTTCCGGCAGCTCATAGGCAAACGATTGAATGCCGGCCTGCGCACACGCCTTGTGTTTGGACCGGACGTACGACTGTGAGGCCGGATCGGTGCCCACCAGTATCGCCGCCAGGCCCGGTACGCGTCCCAGGCGGGCTTTCAGGTCGGTCACTTCGCGGCCAATGTCGGCCCGAATCTGGGCGGCAATGGCCTTGCCATCGATAATCTGTGCCGTCATAGTGGCTCTTTCTCGTTCGATATCACGGATTGGGACTAAAATACCACATCCAGCGCGAGCCCCGCATATCGCGCACGATGTCCGTCGTCGATAGTACCCCCACCGGGATCAGCAATCCCTTTTCATTGCGATCACTGACCACCAGGCGGTGAATGTGGCGGGCCACCATGAGCTGCATGGCCTCCTGCACGCTGGCGTCGAGCGACACGGTGATGACATCCCTGGTCATGATGTCACCTGCTGTCTTGCCTTCCAGTTCTTTGTTGTACAGCGGAATGACATCCATGTGCGAGATGATGCCCACCAACTCACCGGATGCGCCGGTGACGACAACGCCGTGCACCTCGGTGTCGGCCAGTACGCGCACGACCTCAGCCACGGCTGTGTTCGGGTGACAGGCGATAACGCCCTTGTGCATGATGTCTCTGACACGCTTTTCAGACATGGTCTCCCTCACTGTGGTATCGTCTGGTAAAACCGGATAGTTTTCATACATTTGGTGTGACTGTAGCAGACCCGGCCCCCATTTCCCATGATTCACATCATGAAGCGGCGCCAGTGCTCACACCTGCCGCACGTCGCTGCGGTCCAAATGGGTCAAGACATAGCGGGTACGGCCCGCCGGCACCGACTCGTAAAACACCACCGCGCCGGCCTCCACTTCGAGCTCGAACGGGAGTTGGGCCGTTACTTCGATTACAAGCCCTGCCCCGCTGTCGGCCAGGCGTTCGAGCGAAACATCGTGCCGACCCCAGCAGATATGTTCCACGCGTCCAGGAAGCTCAGGTAGATGCCAGACCACACGATTTTCGGCTGGCACCAGTGTCACGCCGAATTTGTCCAACGGTGTTTAACCATCCTCTTCCACACACCGGCAATGAACCGCTCCACCGCGGCCAGACACCCACCGGTTGGATGCCTGGCATGTCCCGCCAACTAATTTTCATTATAGCCAGCGCGGGCAGGTCCGTCAAGCTGCAAAGCATGCAAATCCATCAAACAATTGCCTAATGCATGTTTTTCTGTTATAATCGCAGCGTAACGATGTCACACAGCGCTCGAAGGGAGATGCCATCTGATGATTTTCACGTGGACTGACATATCACTGATCTTCCTCATCGGTCTTTCGATCATCCTGTCGTTGATTCCCCTGGTGGCCCTCTACTTCGCCTGGCGTGGCATGCGTGCGCTGAACCGCGTGCTGCCCACGAAGATGCCGCAAGTCCAGTCGGTCATGTGGCAGGTCCATGATGCCGTACAAAAAGGCTCGACCCAGGTGACAGAACCGGTCATTCGCGTCAAGTCCGAATGGGCACGAGCCGAAACCACAGCGCGCACGATCACCAACCTCGTGTCACGCAAGCAGCCGCCGACACCCTAATCCTATAGGAGATGCTGAACTTTCTATGTCACCTACCCAAAAACGTATCATTTTCGGAGTATTCGTGGGCGCAGCCGCCGGTGGTGTGCTTGCCTGGCTGGCTTCAGGTCAGGAGAAGCGCTCAGGGTCCTTTGAGGTTTCCAATATCAATGCCGGTGACTGGATCAAACTTGGTATTGGCTTCTTTACCGTGGCCCGCACGCTGACCGAAGTGATCGAACGCGCCTGACCACTGGCGATGTGACCTCACGCCGGCGCCATCGATGCGTCCAGCCCGTTCCAGCGTCGCCGTACCATACAGGGCACACGCCGCGGGTGGATAGGATCAAGATCGCCTTACAGAGCTTATCTGGGCGGCACTTTTTGGCCAGAACAACGTCTTACTCAGTAGTTGATACGCACGAACAAGAGATTCGCCCGAACACAGGCTGGAATACCAGCCTGACGTACGCAGCTTGCGGCCGATGGTAACGTGTCGCGGGACGATCGCTATCGTCCTGTGAACTCAAACGACCCGACTAACCAAAAGGAGGAAATATGAGACGTTCAATGCGCTGGTTGGGCGCAGTGGCGCTTGTGTTGTTGGTGGTGGTCACACCGGTTGGGGCCATGGCCGCACCCGGAGATGCTGCCCCCGCTGCGGCCACCTGCACCTACTACCGCGTGCGGGCGGGCGATACGATGTACGGCATTGCTGCCCGTTACCGTGTCGATCCCTGGGCCATCGCCCGCGCCAATCGAATCACAAATTTGAACCGCATCTACGTGGGGCAGGTCCTGTGCATTCCAACCGGGGGCGGCACACCGCCCCCGCCGCCGGGACAATGCCCTATCCACTACACTGTCAGGCGAGGTGACACCCTGAGCAGCATTGCCGCCCGTTACGGCAGTACGGTCTCAGCCATCGCACGCGCCAATCATATCACCAACGTCAACCGCATCTACGTCGGGCAGCACCTGGTGATTCCATGCCGCGGCACACCCCCACCCCCACCCCCGCCGCCGCCGCCCCCGCCAGGCGGTCCGTGGGCCGGCAAATACTTCAACAACGTCGATCTAGCCGGCAGCCCTGTTCTGACCCGCAACGATGCCGCGATCAACTTCAACTGGGGGTTTGGCTCGCCCAATCCGCAGGTCGTGACGGCCGATTTTTTCTCGGCCCATTGGAGCCGTACGGCGCACTTTAGTGCCGGTTTGTACCGCTTCTTTGCCCGCAGCGATGATGGCGTCCGGGTCTGGGTCGACGGGCAGATCATCATCGACGAGTGGCGCATCCAGGCGGCCACAGGATTCTACCACGATGTGGTGCTCAACGCGGGCAGCCATACGATCGTGGTCGAATACTACGAAGACACCGGACGCGCTGAAGTCTACGTGTGGTGGGAAAAACGCTAATCGGGCAAGGCCCGTTGCAGCAGCGGCAGCGGATCAACCGGTGTCGCGCCAATGCGTGCCTCCCAGTGGAGGTGCCACCCGGTCGATAGGCCCGTGGTGCCGACTTCGCCCAATTTGTCACCGGCCTGTACCACCTGGCCGGGCCGCACATCGATTTTGGATAAATGCCAGTAACCGGTGTGCAAACCAACGCCGTGATCGATGATCACGGCGTTGCCGCGTACCGCCAGCTCTTCGGCCAGCACGACCTGGCCAGCCGCCGGCGCGACGACGGGCGTGCCCTCAGGCGCGCCAAAGTCCTGCCCCTCGTGGAAACTCGACACCGGCCCCCCGTTGTAACTACGGCGCGTGCCGAACGGTGATGTGATTGGAAAATCAATTGCCAGCGGTCGCGTAAAAATCCCGGTCCACTGCGGCGCAAGCACCGCCTGCGGCCAGATGGTGTTCAATTTCGCGCGCTCCGCCGCCAGGCGCGCCGCCTCCAGCAGTGCTCCCTTGCCCGCGGGCAGCACCAGGTGCTGGG
>CAZXQZ010000191.1:0-7966 GCA_964642445.1 uncultured Anaerolineae bacterium | reverse complement strand
CGCACTCCAAAGTTACCCGCAGGTCGTGCCCCAGGCACTCGCCACGGCGGTGATATCGGCCGCGGTGATCGCCGGGTCGCTGAAGTCGAGGTTGCGGCGGGCGTTGTAGAGTAGGTCCCCCGGCTGGGTCAGCCAAATCTCCGACACCAGCTGCACGTCGCGCACGTCGACGCTGCCGTCGTAGTCGATATCGGCCGGGCACAGCACGGCGTTGACCGTGTCGAGGGCGTCGATGCGTCCCCAGCCGTAGACCTGGTTCGGCGTCGGGCGGTTGTCCAGCGGGTCGGGGTAGGGATTCAAGACACCGCAGGTCGTGTTGTCGACGCGGTCGGCGGTCTCGCGAATGTACTGCGCGGTTTCCAGGATGTGGCCGCGCAGCTGTGGGTTGGCCTGCCACATCAGCGCCACCAGGCCGACCACGTGCGGCCCCGCCATACTGGTGCCCGACATCGTACCGTAACTGGTATCGTTCGTTTTGTAGGCCGAGCGGATGCCGACGCCCGGTGCCGAGATGTCGGGCCCGAAAAGGTTCGTAAACGCGCGCTGGCCGCGGCTGCTGGAGCCAGCAATGGTGCCGGTGGCGTCGGAAAAAGAGCCAACGGCAAACGACTCAGGATAAACCGCCGGCGGGTCGAGGATCGTATTGCATCCCGATCCGCTGTTGCCAGCCGAGGCGACGAACATCGTGCCCGCCGCCATCAGGGCCTGGATCGAGGGCTGGATCTGCATCCAGGTGCTGGTGTTGCACCCTTCGCTGGATGGGCAGCCCCAGGAGTTGTTGATGACGTCGGGCGCGTTGGCGGGGTTGCCGCCGGGGGCCAGGAACCAGTCGTTGCACTCGACGTAGCGGCTGATCGTGCCGACGCCGGCGTTCATGTTGCGGCAGGCGATCCACTTGCTGCCCGGCGCCACGCCGACCTGGTCACGTTGGCCGGGGTCGGCATTGCGGTCGTCGCCAGCGACAGTGCCGACGGTGTGGCTGCCGTGGCTGTGATCGTCACACGGTGCGGTGGCATTGAAGCCGCAGACGTTGGTGGCGCCGTCGTGGATTGCGTCGTGCCAGCTGATGCTGTGATCGGCGGTGACGCCGTTCCAGCCGCGGTACTGCGGCTTGAGCGCCTCGTGCGTCCAGCGCACACCGGTGTCGGCGCCGGCAACGACGATGCCGGTGCCGTCGATGCCCAGGGCCCACACCTGCGGGGCGCGGATGTAGTTGACACCGCTGGCGATCGCTTCACCATTGGCCGGGATCACGGTCGACTCCAGTTTGTCTACGCCAAACGGCGCGTCGAGGGTGATCAGCCGTACGTCGGCGCGCGCCGCCAGGTCGTCGACCAGCTCCAGGTTGGCGGCGGGCAGATACAGCATGTTCACCGAATAGAAGGCCTGGTACGGAACGCCGCGCTGATCAAGCTCGGTCCGCAGACCAGCCTGGCTGCGCGTCGCCACCTCACGCACGGCCTGGTAGACGTAGGCGGTTTTGGCGGTCTTGTCCGGCACGTGGGCTGCGTCGCTCAGGTCGGCCTGTTCGGCGAGAAACACCAGGGCCGGTGCCTGACCCTCGCCGGCCAGGCGTGTCGCCAGGTCAGGATCGATCTTGCCGCTGGCAGCGGTGACCGCGGGTGGTAGCACGGCCACCACACTAAGCACCAGCGCCAGGCAGGTCACGACAGCGAACAGGCGGTAGGGGGCAGATAGGGAAGTGGATGCTGGCACGTGAATTCTCCTCGGAATACAGATATCGGGTGTGCCCGTCGGCCGGACACCTGTGAAGGGGTAAGTATAGCCGGTTTCCCGTTTTGGACAATTATGTCCCCGGCACAGCCCAAGGGTCCTCTGATTGTTGAAAGGGTTTGTGGGCTGTGCCGGGGACATCAGTACACGAACGGGATCAACCGCTTATGTCGCGCCATGTAGGCCGCATACGGCGCACCCAGCACCGAGAGGAGCACGCGCTCTTCGATTTCGATTCGGTTGCGCAACACACCCACAGTGACAACCGCAAAGACGATTGCGCCTGCCCAACTGCCCAGCACCAGCCCAATGCCCGTAGTCATCAGAATGACGGCGGTGTAGGACGGGTGGCGAACCCACGCGTACGCACCCTTTTCGACGACGCTGTGGTCCGCACTCGTCGTGATGTCAGCCGTAAAGCGACTGCCCAACACCCGCCGGCAGTGCCAACGCAGCAGCCCGGCCAGTGCAAGCATGATGACACCGCTCGCAAACACGCGGCCGTACATGCGCTGGGGAAATCGCAGCACCGGCACACCCGCCATCAACAGCGCGACGAACGCCGCCAGCAGGGTGCCGAGAACGTTGAGCCGCAGCGATCCGGCATCGTGGGATGTCACTGAGGGGTGACGTCGGCGCATGCGGACCAGCAGAACAAACTCGGGCAGGATCACCAGGGCCAGCACGGGCCAAAAGATGTAGCGGTAGGGCGCAGAAAAAAGGCCCAGATCGAAGCGCATGGGCTTGAGAGTTCCTCAGCTGGCGAGTGCCGCGTCGGCCTCGTCGAGATGTTCGTTGCGGTGCAGTGCGCGTACCACCCAGCGTTTGTTGTAAGCGTAGATCTCTTCGAGCAGCGCAGGGGGGAAGGTCTCCAGGCGCCTGTCGAGTTCTTCGGCCGTTTCGATCGCAATGCGGGCCGCCGCACGCGGTGGAATCGCCGCCCACAGCGGCAGCGAGAGGTCGTTGACGAAGATGTCGATCTCTGGGATGAATAACGTGCCATCACGCTCGGTCATGTCCAGCACGTACATCACCCGCCGGTCCCAGAAGGCCAGGTGGGCCAGGGTGATGGCCACCGTCCAGTGCTCGCCCACGGGATGCTGCATCTCCTCGTCGCTCAGGCGGGCCGCCAGGGCGCGAATGCGTTCGCTCGATGCGCGATTGAGCGCCGCGTAAGAAGGGTCTGGTGTCATGTTTTTGGCTCCTGTCGTGGAATGATCGGGGATCGTGCAAGATTGTCGTAAACTTGGGGTTTGCCGGCACTATTGTAAGGTGTGTACCCGTGCTGTCAAATCTTCTGTTCCAGGTCGTATGGGGTGTGGTGCTCACGGCCCGCTTCGGCCTGGATGGCTGCACCCAGCGCATCCAGCTGGTGCTGCCGCACCGACATGAACTGGCGCTGCCCGTGTGGGCGCAGGCGGCGCAGCAGCCACAGCGCCAGAAAACGCAGGTGCAGCAGGTAGGCCAGCGGGTAGAAGGGGGTGTTGACCAGTTGGGGGGCATCCTTGGCCAGGAGCTCGTAGCGGTCGGGGAAGACCAGGCGGCGTAACGCCACCAGCCGCTCGCGCGGGGTGTGCGTCCAGCGCAGGGTATCGGCCAGGCGGCGCGGGGCGTCGTTGCTCAACGAAACCGCCGCCAACGGCGTATCGACCAGCCAGGCCACCAGTTCGGGAGCGACCTGGCTGGCCAGGCGGGCCGTCACCGTCACCGGCAGGGTGCCGCGAAAGGTACGTTCCAGCTGCAAAAAGGCCGGCAGCACCAGGCGCGGCTCGTTCACCAAAACGGGCTGCGCGGCAGCACCCCCGACCGTGGCCCAATCGGCCGGCGTCAGGGTGGCCGCCAGGCGCCGCAGGTCGACGAGCTGCACGAGACGCGCTTTGCGTTCCCACACGTCCTGCGAGGCGTGGGCAGCGATGTGCAGAAACAGGACCGCGGGTGCCAGCAGCTGCGCCGGTGCCTGGGCCAGCGAGCCGGTAGTACTGCTCGCCCAGGCAGGCCCGGTGAGATCAAGACGCAGCCCCAGGACATCCTCGGCCAGGGCAGTGTGCAGCTCGATGCGCCGCGGGTTATCGGGGTCGCTGGCGCTGATCGATACGGCGGTGCGGTTGCCGGGTTTGACGAAGCTGAGGTGTTTCCAGGTCGTACGTTGCTCTTCCTGGTAACCCAGCCGGCGCAGGACTGCCTGCATGCTCGCCAGGTCCTGGGGACGGATCAGCAGGTCGAGATCGGCCAGGGGACGGACCGCCGGCCGTGGATAGATGCCGGCATGGCCGATGAGCGCTGCTCCTTTGAACGGCATGACTGCAATGCCCACAGCCGCCGCCGCGTCCAGCACGGCGGCCAGCTCGTGCAGCAGGCGCTGGTTGCGTTCGCCGTTGTTCCCCGCCTCGCGCGCCAGCCAGCGCCCGACGTAACCCGGCAACCCAGCCGGTGCCGGCCCGTCCAGGCACCAGGCCTCATGCAGCAGCAGGTGAACGCCGTGGTTGACCGCTTCCTGGAGGATGACGGTCCAGGTGGCGGCGGACCAGGTGGGCAGGGTTGGGGTACCGCCAGTCCCATCATTCAGCCAGTCCGCCAGGAGATCGACCGCCTGAAAACGCGTCACGGTCATCGCTGCGCTCATTCGTACTTCAACGCTTTGAGCGGGTCCAGCGTTGCCGCACGCAGCGCGGGATAGACGCCGGAGATCAGCCCGACCACGGTGGCAAATGCGATGCCAAACGGCAACAGCCACAGCGGCGTGTAGACGATGCTGGCCGAACTGCCGTCGCCAAACAAACCCCCCTGCTGCGCCAGGGCACTCTGGGCGAACAATCCGATGACGCTGCTGACCCCCCAGCCCAGCAGCACACCGACCGTGCCCCCCAAAAAGCCGATGGCGCCCGCTTCGCCCAGGAAGATGCTCAGCACGTCGCGGTTACGGGCGCCGATCGCTTTCATCAGGCCAATTTCCCGCGTGCGCTCGTAGATTGCCATGCTCAAGGTGTTGGCAATGCCGAGCGCGGCCACCAGCAGGGCAATCGCCCCGATGCCGCCCAGGATCAGCTGCAGGATGAGGAAGAAGGTGTTGATGCTTTGCAGCGCATCCTGCATCGAGTAGGAACTCAGATTCTGTTCACGCACGGCCGCCTGTACGTTGGCAACGTCACGCGGCGATGCCACCTTGACGATCGCTTGCTGGTAACCCTGCTTCTGGCGATCGACCTGTTTGCCGGTGTACCACTCGTTCAGCGCATCGACGTCACGCAGCGGCAGGTACAGGTTGAAGTCGGCTTCGCCGGACTCCTCCAGCACACCGGTGACCTGCACTCGCACTTCGCGCGTCGTTGCCGTGCCGTTGTCGGAGAAGCGCTGGACCTGGAGGACGAGCGGGGCATCCTGCAGCTCGACCGGCTGGCGGCTGTCCGTTGCACCGCGCGGCCCGAACATCGTGCCCTCCTGCATCTGGCGTGGATCGTAGAAATTGCTGGCGACCTGGGCGCCGGCCACGGCCGTGTTCTTGAGCAGGCGGCCCTGCCCAGAAGTCAGCGTGTAACCCAGGCGCTCGAAGGCGTCGGGATCGACCCCCACGACGTTGCTGAATCCTTCCAGGCGTTTGTATTTAAGAATCACCGGTCCGTTGATCGACTCGATCGGCGTGACCGCCACCACGTTGGGCAGGTTTTGCAGGGTTTGCAGAACGTCCAGGGTCAGCCCCGTTGGCTGGTTATCCCCGCGCTTTTCTTCACCGGCTGCCACCGGCATGCCCATGTCCGACGGGAAGACGCGAATCGTCGTCAGGTCGGCGATTCCACCGATTTGCTGCGTGGCGCTGCGCTGCAAGCCCGCACCCAGGCTGACCAGCACGAGTACGGCAGCGGTGCCAATCACGACCCCGAACGCGGTCAAAAAGACGCGCACCCGCATGCGGTTGAGGTTGGCGACAATCGTGCGCAGCAAATCCAACAGTTGCATGATCAGCTGCTTCCCAGTCCCAGGAAACCCAAAATCAGCCGGATCAAAAACGGTCGCTGCGGCTGTTCGGGCAGCGGGTCGCCCGTGTCACTGCCGTCACCACCCATGCCGGGCTGGCCGGGTTCTTCCATGTGCAGCACTTCCAGGGGCAGTGTCGCCGTCACGACCTGGTTTTGATAGAAGTCGTCCACGTAGTGCACGGTAACTAAGATGGAATACGAACCACCGGCGCTGGCTGTCATCTGCGAGTCGACCGTGCCCGATTGGCTCGGTTCGAGCGGCCCGACGTAGGCCGAACCGTTTTCGATGTCGAGTTCGGCGGCGGTGAGGTCGACCGTGCCGATGTCGACCGTGCTGCGCCCCTGGTTGATCACTTCGACGCTGACGTCGAATTGCATGCCTGGCAGTGGCTGGCCCACCGGCTGGTAGTAGTCGATGCGCAGCTGCGGTGGTACGCTCACCAGCAGGGTGATCTGCTCGGTGCGTTCGACCGGCTTGTCGTCCGGGCCATCGTAGGTCATTTCGATCGGCACGACGTAGGTGCCGGCGCTGGCGGTGCCGTTGACGATGAACTGCATGTCGATCGGGATCGTTTCACCCACGTTGACGACCGGCACATAACGAACGTTGCCGGTGCCCACGGGGGCAAAAATCGTGGTCGACGTCGTGCCGCTGGTCGTCGCGGCGGTGCCAAAGTCGATTGTCAGGTTCTGCACCGGCTGGGAGCCGACGTTGCGCACGTTGAGGCGCAGGTCGAGGGTCTGGCCGGGGTTGGGCCGCAGTGGAGTGCTCGTGTAACTTTCGATGATCGGCAGCGCCTGCGGCTGTGGGGTCAGCGCCGCGCCGGCCACGCCGGCCACGGTGAGAGCCACGTTCTGTGCCGATGTGAACTTCTCGTCACCCCAATTGATGAAACTTAGTTCCAGGCCGAGGGTGTGCCGGCCGGCCTGGGTATCGGCGTCGGCCACCAGGGCCAGCGACACGTCCTTGGTCTGGCCGATACCGATGTCGCCCACACTGACGACGTTGCTGCCGGTGGTGGGGGCGAAGTTTTTCTCGTCGGCACCGCCCACGGTGAGCAGGGCGCGGCGGGCCATGCCGGTGCCCGGGTTGCGGATGCGCAGGGTGAGGGTGAACGGTTCGCCGGCGGCCACGGTGGCGGGCTGGGTGGTGACGTTTTCGATCACCAGCTGCGGCAGGCCCGGTTTGGGCGCCACGGTGGGCGTGGCCGTGGGCGGTGCCAGGGCCACGTTGACCCCGACCGTTTCGCTGGAAGCATACGGCATGCCATCGTCGTCCTGGTAGGACAGGTTGATCGTCACCGGGTAGGTGCCGCCCGTGAGGTCCGGCTCGCTGCGCAGGTCCTGCCACACCCAGCCGTGTTCGTCGACGTTGAGGCCGCCGATGGTTTTGACGCTCGAGGAGCCCTGCGGCACAAAGTCGTCGCTGTTGATCGCCACCACGACGTTGACCGCCGGCGCCGAGCCGACGTTGTGCAGCTCCAGGAAGAGGCGGAAAGTCTCATTGGCCTGCACGACCGCCGGCTCGGTGCGGAAGCTGCGGATGAAGATCAGCGGGCGAACGCTGGTGGGCGGCACGTCCTGGGCGTGCACGGCCGGGCTGAGCAGTGATGCCAGGATCACGGCGCACAAGAGCAGCAGCAGCTTATTGCGGGCTGTTGGAAAAGGTCGGGTTTGTCTCACGCGAAGCCGCGAAGCCGCGAAAACATTGCCGCGTGAGGCTCTGATCGATTCTTCGGCGCGATCCTCGCGGCTTCGCGTGCGCGTTACAACCAGCTTTTTGTGCATACATCAACCTCTCACCAGCTCAGCCCGATATCAAGGCGGCCGCGGCGGCCAGCCCGGCGGCCGATTCTTCGCCGAGGATCTTACCGTCTTTCATACGGATTACGCGGCTGGCGTAGCGCGCCACGCCGGGGTCGTGGGTGACCAGCACGATCGTCACGTTGCCTTCACGGTTGGCGCGCAGCATGATGTCGAGAATCTCGCTGCCGGTGCCGCTGTCCAGGTTACCGGTTGGCTCGTCGGCCAGCAGGATCGACGGGCGGTTGACCAGGGCGCGCGCCAGGGCCACGCGCTGCTGCTCGCCGCCCGACAGTTCGGTCGGTTTGTGTGCCAAGCGCTGGCCCAGGCCGACCGCGTCCAGCAGGGTGCGCGCCCGCTGGTGGCGCTGCTGGGCCGGCACGCGGGCGAAGACCATGGGAAACTCGACATTCTGCTGCGCCGTCATTGTCGACACCAGGTTGAACGACTGGAAG
>CAZXQZ010000190.1:0-8104 GCA_964642445.1 uncultured Anaerolineae bacterium | reverse complement strand
CAGTGGCGGTTGCACAGTTGCCATCTTTTAGAAAGATGGCAACTGTGCAACCGCCACCGCCAGACTCGATCCCATCACGCCTGGCGATAGATGCGTGTACCCGGGTTCTCACCGGCGAGCACGCGCGCCAGGTTGCCCCGCTCCAATCCGTTGATGATGAACACCTCGTGCACGCTGGAGGCGTGGGCCAGTGCCGTCAGCATCGCCCGCTCCACCGGCAGGTCGTTCAAATCACGCGCCAGCAGTTCATTGACCTCGATCTCGGGAATGAACTGCGCCGCCGGGTCTTTTTTGGGATCGGCGGTAAACAGGCCGCGTTCGTCCTTCACCAAAATGCAGCGCCGCGCACCCACCACTTCCGCCGTCAGAAAGGTCCCGGCGTCGGTGCGGTGCGGTGGGATACGCCCGCTGGCGGCCGGCTCTTCCCACAACCCGTACGGCGGCATCGCATGCATCACCGGGATGACGCCCAGCGCCATGTACGCCGCCAGCTTGAGCACGTCGTCGTGACCGATTTTGACGCCGCCGTGGGGTGCCAGCAGCAGCGAGACCATCAACGCATTCTGTTCGCTGATGCTGTCGCCGAGTTTGGCCAACACGCCGGTCGGCATGCCCAGGTCGAGCGCAATCGCGTAGACGTGCCGGCTGCGTGTGCCACCACCGGTCAGCACCAGGAGTTCGTTCTCGGCGCGTGCAGCGACGATCTCCTCCAGGATGGGCAGCAGAGCTGCGCGGCCGCGGTCGATAATGCTCTGCCCGCCGAGTTTCACCACGTTCAGATTGGGCAGCGGGCGGAAAACCTGGCTGCGGGCGGTACTGGCCAACAGTGACTTGTCCATCAGCGACTCGGCCATCAGCGGCGTATCGATGTGCAGCCGGCCGGACGCGTCGTAGATGAGGCTCATGCGTGTCTCCAGCATTCAAACACCAAATGCAACTGCTCAACCTGCCTGGAATTCAGACAGGATTCACAGGATTGACAGGATATTCGGACTCTCCGCCGGTCGTTTTGCACACCACAGACCAAGAATCCTGTACATTCTGTTCATCCTGTCAAAATCGGCCTGCAGGGTGAGCAGTTACCACCAAATACCAATACATTGAACTACATCCGCTGATTATAGGGGTAAGCTGTCCGAGTGTCAAAAGCACGCCGGACCAGCCGGTTCGTTTGCGCCGGCCAAAGTGGCGCTAAATTGACATCAAGGGCTTGTAGCGGTTGCACAGTTGCCATCTTTTTGGAAAGATGGCAACTGTGCAACCGCCACCGCCAAATTCGATCAATAGAGCACGGGAAGTTATTCTTTGACGAGCCCCAAGAGGGCGGCAGTGAAACTGACGCGCTGGACCTGGGAGTGTGCCTGGTTGATGGGCACAACACAATCCGTAGTATAATGGAGACGACCGGTGGCCCTGGCAGTGAAATCCTGGCGAAACCGGCAGGTCGAACGAGACGAGGGAGGTCACGATTGCATTCCGGCGGAATCATCGACACGTTATCACTGCCTGCGTTGTTTCTGATCACTGCGGTCATCGTGCTCATCTCGAGCGAAGTGGGTTGGCGGCTGGGCAACTACCGGCGCAAGCTGCCGGAGCATGAGCGCGAAGCACCGATCGGTGCCGTGATTGGTGCAATGCTTGGCTTGCTGGCTTTCCTGCTGGCTTTCACCTTTGGGATGGCTGCCGCGCGCTACGACGACCGTAAGGAGCTGGTTCTGGAGGAAGCCAACGCGATCGGCACCGCCTACCTGCGGGCTGAGATGCTGCCTGAGCCACCGCGCGGTACGATCCGTGGCCTGCTGCGCGACTATGCCGCCCTGCGCGTCGGGGGGGTCACCGCGCTGCTGACACCCGAGATGCGGACGAAGTCGTCGGCGATTCACGAAGCGCTGTGGGCCCACACCGTCGCCGCCGCCGCACAAAATCCCGATTCCATGCTGACTGCCCTGTTCGTAGAGTCGCTCAACGAGGTGATCGACCTCGACGAAACACGCGTGACCGCCGGCCGCAACCGAATCCCCGACAGTATCTGGTTGGTGCTGTACAGCGTGGCTATGCTGACGATGGCGGCCATGGGTTACCAGTTCGGTCTGACAGGCGAGCGCAGCTGGCCGGTGACGATTCTCTTGACCCTGGTATTCACCGCGGTCCTCGTGCTCATCGCCGACCTGGACCGGCCGCAGGCAGGTTTGCTGCAGGTGAGCCAGCAGGCATTGATCGATTTGCTCAGCACCATCGACACGCCCACGCCATGAACCGTGCCGGTTACAGAATCAGCCCGCCCCAGATGACGTCGGAACTCGCGTGATTGCGCGCTAGCTTCGAACACCAAGGGCTCGTAAAAGAATAACTTCCGCTTTTGGCATGGGAATTCCGGGCGGAAACCGGGAAGTTATTCTTTTACGATGCCCAAGTGTGCGAAGCATAATGCGTTCGACTTCCACCAACCGCTCGGGCGACACCGTGCCCCACCGCTCGATCAGTCCCTGTTTGTCCAGGGCGCGCATCTGATGGCAAATCGCAATTGAATCCTGGCGCAGACCGCCTTCACCCTGAGGAATAAGCACACACGTAGGCAGTTTCTGCATGCTCAAGTTGGTCGTGAGTGGGATTACCATCACGGTCAAAGTAGCAGGAATCAATCGGTCATCCTGCAATATCAACACGGGCCGCCGCCCGGCCTGTTCGGATCCTTTTGTTGGGTCCAGGTCTGCCAGGTAGACGTCGCCCCGCTTCATGCGCGAGCCTCGTCTTGCTCAAGTAGCTGCACATACCGGCCAACACCCGCCTGTGCCAGTTGTCGCTCTTCCTCGTCAAACTCAGCATACAGCGCGCGCAGCGCTTGCGTGTCAGACATGGTGCCAAGGCACTCGTTGATCTCCTGCCATTGCTGCATGCTGACCAAAACAGCCGTGCCACGGCCGTGCTGCGTGAGAATCACCGGTCCCTTATTCAAGTGGGCCATAACCTCATTCTGCCGGTGACGCAGGTCTGATATCGGCACAACTTCGATAACCCGATTCATACGTTTACCTCGCAAAGTGGCATGATTTGTACCTTCTCATGCTCATTTTACCCTTATCAGTGACCATTGTCACCCGGTGAAATCAGCAACGTCGCCCGCCCCACGGCGTACTCTGTCAAAGCCCGCAGAACCTGCTGCTCCGTCACCGGGTCGAGGTGGGCGGTCGCTTCGTCGAGGATCAGGATCGGGGACCCTTTCAACATCGCCCGCGCAATCGCCAGCCGCTGGCGCTCGCCGCCGCTCAGGCGGAAGCCGTTTTCACCGAGCAGCGTATCGTAGCCGGCGGGCAGGCTGCTGATGACGTCGTGCAGCTGCACCTGCTCGCACACGGCGATCATCTCGGCCTCCGTGGCATCGGGGTTGGCCAGCAGCAGGTTGTCGCGCACGCTGGTGTTGAACAAATGGGTGTGCTGCGCGACCACACTGATAGCGGCGCGTACGTCGTCGGCGCGGTAGGCGCGCACGTCGTGTCCATCCAACAGAATTTGCCCGTCGTCATACTCCCAGAACCGCAGCAGGAGATTGACCAGCGTCGACTTGCCCGACCCGTTCGGTCCATGCAGCTGCACCATCTCACCCGGCACCAGGCGCAGGTTGAGACCTTCCAACACCCAGGGCTCGTCCGGCGCGTAACGGAAACGCAGGTCCCGAACCTCGATCGTCGGTGATGCCGGCACAGGTCGCGGCAGCGCGGGATCAGTGACGGCGGGCACTGCGTCGACCAGCTCGTACAGCCGGGTCGCCGCCGTGCGGCTCATATCCAACTCCTGGAAGGCTCGCGCCAGCGGCTGCACCGCCTCGAAGCTGGCGATCGCAGTGAGGGGCAGCAGCGCCAGGAAGACACCGTCGATGCGGCCTGTCGTGACCAGCGGCACCGCCAGGCAGAAGACGGTCAAGGCTGCCAGGCTGACGAAAAGGGCCGACAATCCCTCCGCCAGACCGCGCACGCGTGCCAGGCGTTCTTGCAGCTGGTTGAGCTCGTCGGTCAGACGCAGCACACGTGCGTGCTGCACGCTTTCCTGTCCATACGCCAGCAGATCGGCCATGCCCTGCACGGTATCCACGAGCGCCGCGTGGAGTTCGGCCCGCCGCGTGACCAGCTGGCCCGCCGGCTGCCGGCCCAGCCAGTGGCTGCTGACCGGCAGCGCCACCCCGGTCAGCAGCAGAAAAACCAGCAGCGCCAGCGCCAGCCAGGCATCGAACGCACCCAGGATGGCACACGCCAGCAACGTCACCAACACCGCCACCAGCGGTGGGATGATCACCCGCACGTAGAAGTTCTCCAACGTGCCAATATCGGCCACGATGCGTGCGAGCAGATCACCGCTGTGCACCGCGTGCAGGCGAGCCGGGGCCAGGGGTTCGATGGCGCGGTAGAACCAAACCCGCAGGGCCGTCAGGATACGGAATGTGGCCAGATGGGTGATATAACGTTCGGCATAACGGAAGCCGGCCCGCGTCAAAGCAAACAAACGCACCCCGGCAATCGCCAGCGAGAGCTGCGTCACGTCGGTGGCAATGGCAGCCTTCGAGATGAGGTAGGCCGACACCGCCATCAAGCCCACGCTGGAGCCAATCGTGGCAAAACCCAAGAGCACGCCAGCGATCACCCACCCCGTGTAGGGGCGCAGGAAGTGCAGCAGACGGCGCAACGGTCCGTGGGCTGGCGGCATCAGGTCACCTCGTGTGCCAGCACCAGCCGGCGGTACAGCCCGTCGGCGGCCAACAGCTGCTGGTGATGGCCCATCTGCACGATGCGCCCACGATCGAGCACGAGAACCTGGTCCGCGCTGGCGGCCAGTTGCAGGCGGTGGGTAATCATGAGCACGGTCCGCCCCTGCCGCAGCCGCAGCAGAGCCGCCTCGATCAGGGCCTCACTCGCGGTATCCAGGTAGGTCGTGGCCTCGTCTAGGATCAAAACCGGTGCGTCTTTGAGAAACGCCCGCGCCAGGGCGATACGCTGCTGCTGCCCGCCGCTCAAGCGCGTCCCACGTTCGCCGATTGCCGTTTCGTAGCCCTGCGGCAGCGTATCGATGAACTCGGCCGCGTGTGCGGCGTGCGCAGCCGCAATCACCTCGGCCGGCGTGGCCGTTGGCCGGGCCAATCGGATGTTTTCCGCCACAGTGCTGTGGAACAGGTAGGGATGCTGTGGCACCCAGGCTACCTGTGCCCGCCAGTGACTTGGATCATAATCGGTCAAGAGCTGGCCGTTGGCGCTGATGGTGCCGGCCTGCGGCTCGACGAATCGCAGCAGCAAATTGGCCACCGTCGTTTTGCCGGCGCCCGTCGGACCGACGAGGGCCACGGTACTGCCGGCGGCGATGGCAAAAGTCAGGTCCTGAACCGCCGGCAGCACTTCCGCCAGTGTACGCGACTCGTTGACTTGCGTTGCAGCCTGGCGATTGCTGGCCAATGCCGGATACGTATAGTCCACCTCGGCAAATGTAATCGCAAAGGGAGACGCGGTCACCATGGCCGAGCCCGCCAGGGCAGCCGCAACCGGAACCTTCGAAAATGCGGCAGGCGGCTGATTCGGCAGCGGTGTATCGAGCAGCTGAAAGATACGTGTAGCGGCGGCCTGACCAGCCGTACCGGTGTGGTAACGCACCGCCATCTGGCGCAGGGGCAGGAAAAATTCCGGGGTCAGCAGCAGCACGGCCAGGGCACGATCGAACGGCAGCAGCCCATTCATCAGGCGCAGGCTCACTTCCAGGGCCACCAGGGCGGTGGCCGCCGTAGCGGCCCACTCCATCACCAACGAGGTCTGGAAGGCAGTCGTCAGCACCTCCATCGTCGTCTTACCGTAGTGACGGCTGATGTCTTCGATGTTGTGGGCCTGCTCCTGGCTGCGTCCGAACAGCTTCAGGGTGGTGAGGCCTTGCAGCACATCCAGGAAAAACGCGCTCATCCAGCTCAACTCGAGAAAGCGCCGGTCGGTCAACGCGCGGGCACGCCCACCGATAAAGGCCAGCATCAGCAGCAGCATCGGGCCAGCAAACAACAGAACCAAAACCGTCGGCGGATCCAGGAGAAAGACGAGCAGGAGGACAAACAGGGGCAGCAGCACAGCCAGGGTACGGGCCGGCAGGAACTGCGTGATGTAGGCGTCGAGGGCTTCCACCCCTTCCACCAGGGTGCTCACCAGCTCGCCGGTCCGTTCGGCCCGTGTATAAGCGGGTCCCAATGCAAAAAGGTGCGTAGTCAAGCGGTCGCGCAGTGACCGTTTGGCCTGGCTGGCAGCCTGTTGGGCCAGGCGCTCGCTCAGCCAGACCAGGCCACACCGAACCAGCAGCAGCCCCAGCAGCAGCGCCACGATTGGCAGCACCGCACCGAGGTCGCGGCCCAACAAGAAGACCTGGTTGACCGCATCACTCAGCAGCCAGGCCTGGACAGCAAACAACGCGCCGGCGATGAACCCTGCACTGACGGCCAGCCTGAGCCGGTGACCGGCGCCGCTGCCTGGTGCCAACAGGCGGCTGGCCGCAGCAGGTGGCTGGCGCACGCCGCGGCGGCGCGTAATGACCTGGCCAAGGCCCACGGCTCAGGCCTCACCCATCGCCGCGGGTGCAGCCAGGTTCACTGCGGCACCGTCTCGATCTCGGCGCTCATGCCCCAGCGCAGGTCCGGCGGCTGTTCGTCAAGGCTCATGACGATCGTATAGACCACATCGCCGGCGATGGTCGTCGCCTGGGGAGCGATGCGCAGCACGCGGCCGTTGATTTCGGTGTTCAGGGGTGGAATCAGGACCTTGACCGGCTGCCCCACACTGACGCGCGCGACATCGCGTTCGCTCAGGTCGGTTGTTTCCACCTGCAGCTCGTCCAGGTCGGCAAACGTCAACACGGTGGCGCCCGGCAGGGCCAGCTCGCCCGGGCCAATCTTGAGGTCGGTGACGGTACCGGTAAACGGCGCCCCCAGCGTCAAATTGGCCAGGCTCGCTTCGGCCAGGGTCAGCGCGGCCGTGGCCTCGGTCACGGCGGCTTCGGCCGCTGCGATCTCTTGTTCACGCGCGCCCGCGGTCAGCAGGTCGATTTCGGCCTGGGCGCTGTGCACCTGGGCCTCGGCCTCGGCGATCTGGCCAGCGGTGGCACGCGACAGGAGTTTGTCCAGGGCGGCCTGTGCCTGCTGGACCTGGGCACGCGCCGCGGCGCTGGCAGCGGCGTCGGGAGCGGCGAACAGGGCATCGTAGCGCGCCCTGGCCGCTGTGTAATTGTTGGTCGCTTCTTGGAGCAGGCGGCTTTCGGGACGCGCACCGATATCAGGACTCCCGGCAACCCGGTCGTAGGCCGCCTGGGCCTGCTGCAGGGCAGCTTCGGCGTTGGCCCGCGCCGCCTCCGCTGCAATCCGCTCCTGTTCGGTTGGCCCGCTGAACAGACGCTGCTGCGCCGCCTGCGCCGCAGCCAGGGCCGCCCGCGCGGCCGCAATCTCCTCCGGTCGCGCCCCTTCAGTGAGCTGAGTCAGACGCGCCTGCGCCGCCTCGAGGCGCGCCTGCGCCGCGGCCACCTCCTGGGGACGCGCGCCCGCGCGCAGCGCTTCCAGCTGAGCTGTGGCGCGTGCCCTGGCTGCCTGGGCCTGCAGCACTGCCGCCTCGGCCGCGGCGCTGTCCAGGATCACCAACGGCGCCCCGGCGTTGACCAAGTCGCCCACCGCAACCGCCACCGACGCCACCCGCCCGGCCGTCGTGAAACCCAGCTCAGCCTGCCGCGCCGGCACGACGTAACCCGACGCTTTAACAGGGCCGTCTGCCGCCGGCTGCAGCGGAATCGCCGGTATCGCCGTCGCCGCCGGCGTCACCCCCGGCGTCGGCGTTTGCGCACAACCAGCCAGGAGAATCACCCAGCCCAGAGAAATGATACCCAGCCATCCAAACTTTCTCATCGATCCGCTCCCACTATCGCCCACGGCTACTCAGTTCTCACTGCTCCCGTCCACGCGCCCTCTGCCCAGCCAACGCGATACACCCTGACGAATCCGCTCAATCCGTTCCCCGGGCGCGGGACACGATCCCAACCGCGCTGACAGCAATCCGTTCAATCCGTTCCCCGGGGGTGGGACACGGTCCCACCCGCGTTGACAGTA
>CAZXQZ010000189.1:0-8162 GCA_964642445.1 uncultured Anaerolineae bacterium | reverse complement strand
GATGGCTGTCAACGCGGGTGGGACACGGTCCCATCCCGGGGGAACGGATTGAACGGAGTCCGCGGAGCAGCACCTTTTCCGATGACAGTGCGCTTGAAACGGATTCTTTGGCCTCCTTTCGTGGGGTGTTTCACCTGCCCCGGTACCGGGGCAGGTGATTTGCGGGTTTGTCTAACTTCGCGGCTTCGTGTTCCTCACCTTCGCCCACGAGCTGGCAAAGTGCACCCACAGGCCACTTGGCCGCCCTGCCGGCTGCGCCTGGGCCAGGCTCTCGCGGAAGCTGGCGGCGTTGTCGGCGAACGGTGGCATGAGCAGGTAGCCGTTGCCGATTTCGTCGACGGTGTGGGCATCGCTGCCAGCGGTCATCAGTTTGCCAAACCGTTTGGCCAGGGCCTTGGCGCCGTCATTGTCGTCGCTCACCAGGCAGCGGGCGTTGAAGACTTCGAGTGCATCGACCTGGTCGATGTACTGGCGGGTCGTCGCTTCACCCATGGCCGAGCGGCGCCACGAATCCAGGGGATGCGGGATGCTGATCACCGCCCCCTGGGTATGCAGGCGCTCCAAAGTCTCCTCCGGCGTGAGCCCTTTGGGGACTTCTTCGCTGACGAAGTAAGCGATGAATTCGCCCGCGGTCGTTTTGATCTCTTCGCCGACGATGAAGAGGTCCGGCGCATACTGCTTGAGGAAGCGCGCACCGGCCAGGTTATTGTGCTCTGTGATTGCAACCTTGTTCAAACCCAGTGCCATCGCCCGGTCGACGACCACGCGCGGGTTCATCAGGCTGTCACGCGAATACCAGGTGTGGCAGTGTAAATCGACTTTCCACAATTCACCCATCGAAGATGCTCCTCATCTCTTCAACCCACTTGTCAGGCGATCCGGTAGAGGAATCCGCATCCCCAGATGCGGATTCCTCTACCGGGCGTTCAGTCAGCTGGTCGCACGGCCGCTCAGCCGGCGCGCGGCCAGCCCACCGGCGATCAGCGCCAGTCCGGCGAGCCCAATGGCGGCCACCGCCGTCGTGCGCGGCTCGACACCGGGCATCACCACCTTGCCATCACCGTAGTGTTTGAACAGCTGGCCCCACTTGGTCTCCAGCGCCGCTTCGACGCGCGGGCGGCCCACGAAGGGGTACCAGTAGACGTTGTGGTAAAAATTGGAGGCAAAGAACGACCACGGCACCAGGGGCGAGCGCAGCAGCACGTTCTCGAACGGCTTGAGTGCCCCGTGGTAGATCAGCTTCTGGCCCTTGCTGGCAAAGGTGTCTTCCTGCACGAATCTCCAATCCTCGGCCGAGATGTCGTAGCCGACGATCTCGATCTCGCGCGGGTCGGCCACGCCCAGGCCCATCTCGTGCGCCATCCGCAGGAACGGAATCTCCATCGGGTTGAAACCCTGCAGCTTGGCCGAGATCGCATCGATCGCGACCTGGTCGGCCGAGGCCAGGATGATATCCTTTTCGTGCCAGCGCATTGCGCGCGGCCCGGGGCCGTCACCGGCAAACGTGCCATCCATGACGGCGAAGATGCCGCTGTGGATTTCGTGCTGGATCGTCAGCAGGTCGACCAGGGTTTCGTGAATGACGCCGTGCGTCCAGTGACGTTTTTCGGTCAGCAAGCCGCCGAAGGCATTTTTCATCGCGCCCGTGATCGTCGTGAAGACGTGGGTCTTGACCGTCGGCAGGTGCACGATGTTACGGTCGATGAACATCTCGGGGATCAGGATGCCATCCGGGAAGATCTTGTCCAGCACCAGCATCGGTGCGCGCGGCTCGTAACGAATCCACCGGTTTTCCGGCTCGTACAGGTGAACGTTGCGTACGCCGTAGGCGTCCACGACGACCTTCTGCTTGTTGTTACGCTCGCCAACGTACGCATCGACCACGACTGTCTGGTTGTGTGCGCCGATCAGGTTGGCGTAACCGGCGCGCTGCAGGGCGCGGATGACTCCCTCCAGCTGCCACGGCTGGGTTGAACAAGCCGGGTACCAGGTCTGCCAGGAGATGTTGATTTTGAGAATCGTATCGATCGCCTTGGGCAGTGCCGACTCGAAATCGGCCAGCGCCATGACGCGCGCATAGTCTTCGAGCACCGTTTGTGGCGTGGTTTTGAGGACCGCCACCTTACCGCGACCTGCAAAATCTTTGGGTATCATCGCGACTTACTCTTTCTCGGCCTCACGCTTCGCTTCGGCAATGATCAATTCGGCAATGTTGGATGGCACCACTTCGTAGTGCGAGAACTCCATCCGGAAGATGCCGCGACCCTGGGTAATCGAGCGTAGACCGGTTCCGTAACGCTGCATTTCGGCCAGGGGCACCTGCGCCGTTACGACGCTGCGACCGCGTTCCTGTTCCATCTTCTGCACGCGGGCCCGCTTCGTATTGATGTCGCCCAGCACGTCGCCCATGTACTCTTCAGGTACGATGATGTCGACGTTCATGATGGGCTCGAGCAGCACGGGGCTTGCCTGCTGCATCGCCAGCTTGAACGCCTCGCGCCCGGCCACCTGGAATGCGATGTCCTTCGAGTCGACCGGGTGCATTTTGCCGTCATAGACTTCGGCGCGCACGTCGACCACCGGGTAGCCGGCGATGACGCCGCCCTCCAGGACCGACTTGATGCCCTTTTCGATCGAGGGGAAGAACGAGCCAGAAATCACACCACCAAAGACGCGGTCGGTGCTGTATTCGAAACCGCTGCCGCGCGGCAGTGGCTTGACTTCCATGTGCACTTCGCCGAACTGGCCGGCACCGCCGGTCTGTTTCTTGTGGCGGTACATCGCGCTGGCTGCTTTTTGAATCGTCTCGCGGAACGGTACCTTGGGCACCGCGGTCTCGATGCCGACGCCGAACTTGGACTCCATGCGGCGGATGGCGATGTCGATGTGCGTATCGCCCATGCCTTCGAGGATCGTTTGTTTGGTGCTGGCTTCCTGCCGCCAGCGCAGGGTGGGGTCCTCTTCGGTCAGGCGGGTCAGCGCTGGGCCGAGTTTGGCCGAGTCGGCCTTGGTCTTGGGGCTGACGGCTACCGCATAGGTCGGTGCCGGATACAACGGCCGCGGCAGCACCGCGTTGAGTGACTTTTCACACAGCGTATCGGCGGTTACCGTATCGGCCAGCTTGGCCACGGCGCCGATGTCACCGGCCACCACCACGTCGACGTTGTGGTGTTCTTCGCCGCGTGGTGTGAAGAGCTGCGCAATGCGCTCATCTTCGCCGCTGCGCGGGTTGAGGACATGCGAGTTGGACTGGAAGGTGCCCGAAAAGACACGGAAGAAGGTCACGCGTCCCACGTAGGGGTCCGCCACGGTCTTGAACACCAGGGCAGCCAGGGGTCCCGAAGCATCCGCCTTCAGCGAGACAGTGCCTGCACCGTCATCCCGTGTCGCCTCGACCGGCGCCATGTCAGCCGGGCAGGGTGCCAGCTGAACCAGGAGGTTCATCAGTGACTGAACACCCAGGTTCGCCGTGGCGCCACCGCACATCACAGGAATGACCGAACCGCTGCGGATACCAATCCCCAGGCCTTCGACAATCTCTTCGGGCGTCAGCTCCTCACCATCCAGGTACTTCATGATGAGGTCGTCGTTGCCCTCGGCCGCCGCTTCGACCACCTGCACGCGGGCGCTCTCGGCATCACTCAATAAATTGGCCGGTATTTCTTTCTCTTCGCCCTTGGACCCAATGAACGCCTTCATCTGGATCAGGTCGATGACGCCCTGGAAACCGTGCTCTTTCCCGATGGGGATCTGCACTGGCACGATGCTGACACCGGTGAAGGCTTCGCGGACCGAAGCCAGGGCATTCTGGAAATTGGCGTTTTCACGATCCATCTTATTGACGAAGATGAAGCGTGGCAGCTGGCGCTCACTGAGATACCCCCAGGTCAATTGGGTGCCAACTTCGACGCCCGCGACGGCATCAAGCACGACAAGACCCGCATCGGCCACCGCAACACCGGCCACCACATCACCGGCAAAGTCGGCGTATCCCGGCGTGTCGAGCACGTTGATTTTGACGCCTTTCCACTCACAGGGCACCACGGACGTGTTAATGGAAACCTTACGCCGGCGCTCTTCGTCGTCCCAGTCAGACACCGTGCTGCCATCCTCCACCCTTCCCAGGCGAGTCGATGCGCCGGTGTCGAACAGCATGGCCTCGGTCAAAGATGTTTTGCCAGAGCTTCCGTGCCCAACCAGTACCACATTTCGTATGTTTTTTGTTGCGAAGCTGCTCATCAATCCTCCACAGATGACTACATGCAGTTGTACGGGCCGACCTGTGGTGGGGTAGTATCCTGCTCACTGCCGACCGCGGTATCGGCAATCCACCACCCCAGCAGCCCGCAGCGCCGGCCGGAGGCTCGGATTACCTCTCTATCTCAAAGGTGCGCATGATTCGCCGCCAGCCTGTGCGGACTGGCGGCAATTGAAGCATTTTAGCGCAGAAGATGAAAACTGTCAATCATTCTTGCGGTCTCAGCATAACGACCGCGCCAATAATCAGCGCGCTGCCCAGGAGCTGTGGTAAGGACAGGCGTTCGTCGAACAGAAAAAATGCAAACACCATCGCGATCACCGGTTCCAGGGTCGCGACGATGCTGGCGATACTAACCGGAATCGAGCGGACGCCAAGCGAGTACGACAGCGCTCCGCCCAGGGTCGGCCCCAACGCCATGGCCAACAGCCAGGGCCACGCCGCGCGCAGGTCGTCCGGTGTGGCGCGCTGCGCCGTGGGCAGCACGAGCAGCAGTGTGGCCGCGCCGATGAGCAGCCCGTACGTCTGCACCGTCCACGCGCTGTAGCGTTGGACGGCCAGCTTGTTGAAGACACTCCACAGGGCGTAACCCAGGCCCGCACCCAGGCCAGCCAGGATGCCCAGGCCGTTGACCTGCAGGCTGTCGAGGTCGTACAAACCGGCCACCAGCACGGACCCCGCCAGCGTCATGAGCAGCGCCACCACCACGCGGGCGTGCATCGATTCACCCAGCCAGCGCCAGGCAATCAGCCCCACCCAGGCCGGTGCCGTGTACAACAGCACCGCCGCCACGGCCACACCGGTCAGCGCTACCGCATAGGCATAGGCCACAAAAAAACCGGCAACGCCAATCACCCCGTATGCGATGAGCAGCGGCAGGTCCCGTGCCTGGACGCGCAGCAGCCGGCGCCGGAGGATGACCAGAAATGCACACAGGATCACCCCGCCCAAGAGGCTGCGCAGCGTGGCGACGGCCAGCGGCGTCATGTGGTAACGTTCGATGAGGACTTTGTAGAACACACCCATCGCACCCCACAGCGTGGCTGCCAACAGGACGAGGGTATAACCTCTTGCACTTGATGATGGTGATTCTGGCATGCGGACTTCTTTCGTGTGATTCGTGGGGCGATATTACCCGAAGCATGACGTGTCGGCAAATAGTGTGTCCTGCACCAATGCTGTTACAATTAGGACGGGGATGCCGTCCAATGACCGGCAAGCACAACCGTCACTGCAACCCAAAGTTCGTTTACGCGCAGCGCGCGGGTTGGCAAAAAAGCCTGCGGCCTGGTGCGGGACCCGTTGTACCGGGCCTGGGCGGTGTGTTGTGGAGAAAAAAGAAATGCCGAACACAAACGAGTTACCACCACCGGCTGAACAGACGGATGAGACCGAAGCGGCGACCTGGATATTTGCCCTGCCCGGCGACAGCTACCAGCAGCTGGTGGATGGTTATGAAGAGGCCCGGTTGACCGACCCAGGCTCACCCCTGGCCGGTTTCCTGGAAGCCTGGATCGAGATCGAGCGGGGCAAACAATCGCTGTTGGAGCTGTTCACATGACCCAATCGTTACGTGTTCTCGTCACTGGCGCCACCGGCTATGTCGGCGGGCGCCTGATTCCGCGGCTGCTCGCTGCGGGCTACCAGGTGCGGGTGCTGGTGCGCGACCCCGCGCGCCTGCAGGGCCGGCCGTGGCTGTCACACGTCGAAATCGCCACCGGCGACGTGCTGCAGCCCGCCACTCTGCCGCCCGCCATGGCCGGCTGTACAGCCGCTTATTACATGATTCACAGCATGGGCGACACGGCTGACTTCCACCAGCGTGACCTGACGGCGGCGCGCAACTTCGGCCAGGCTGCCCAGGCGGCCGGTGTGCAGCGCATCGTCTATCTCGGTGGCCTGGGGGACCCGGCCGCTGACCTCTCGCAGCACCTGCGCTCGCGCCAGGAAACGGGCATGGCATTGGCCGAAGCCGGCGTGCCGGTGACCGAGCTGCGGGCCGCGATTATCGTGGGTTCGGGCAGTGTTTCGTTCGAGATGATCCGCTACCTCACCGAACGCCTGCCGGTGATGATTTGCCCGCAGTGGGTCTACACAAAAGTGCAGCCGATCGCGATTCGCGACGTGCTGAGTTACCTGCTCGCCGTCCTGGAGGTGCCCGAAAGCGCCGGCCGGGTGATCGAAATCGGCGGCCGCGATGTGCTGACGTATGGCGAGATGATGCTGGGGTATGCCCAGGTGCGCGGCCTGCGCCGGCGTCTGCTGCCCGTGCCGGTGCTGACGCCGCGGCTCTCGTCGTATTGGGTTCACCTGGTGACGCCTATTCCGGCCCCCATCGCTCGGCCCTTGATCCAGGGGTTGCGCAACGAAGTGATCGTGCGCGATGACACGGCGCGCCGGCTTTTTCCGGGTATTCAACCTCTTGACTACGCCACTGCGGTCCGCCTGGCCCTGGGTAAGCTGGACGCCGGCGCGGTTGAGACTGCGTGGAGCGACGCCCTGTTTAGCAGCCAGCGTGACGTCCAGCCCGTAGCGTTCAAGCAGCAGGAGGGCCTGTTCATCGACCGGCGCCAGCAGACGACGACGGTCACGCCGGCCGCCGTGTTCCGTGTGTTCAGCAGCCTGGGCGGTGATCGCGGCTGGCTGTATGCCAATTGGGCGTGGCGGGCACGTGGCATCGTCGACCGCCTGGTGGGTGGCGTGGGTCTGCGCCGCGGCCGCCGTGACCCCGAACACGTGCACGTCGGCGATGCGGTCGATTTTTGGCGGGTCGAGGCGGTGGAGCCGGATCGCCTGCTGCGGCTGCGCGCAGAGATGAAGGTGCCCGGCCGTGCCTGGCTGCAGTTCGAGGCCCACGCACAACCCAATCAGACGACGCGCATCGTGCAGACGGCGTTTTTTGCCCCCAAGGGTCTGTCGGGGGTGCTCTACTGGTACGGTCTCTATCCCCTGCACAACCTGATTTTCGACCGCATGCTGCGTGGGGTGGTGGACGAGGCGGAAAAGTTCTAGATTTTGGACTTTGGATTGGGGGTGGTGACGCGGGGCGGGTAGATGGCGTCTTAGTATGACATTCCAATTGTGAGGGAGCTGGAATCTCGTGGATAGGCGCCGTTTGCTGACCATTTTCATCGTTGTTTTTGTGGATTTGTTGGGTTTTAGCCTGGTTTTGCCGCTGCTGCCATTTTACGCCGAGACGTTTGGGGCGAGTGCCATCGTCGTTGGGCTGTTGGTGGCGTCGTACGCGATTGCGCAGTTTTTTGGCGCGCCCTTCCTGGGCCGGCTGTCCGACCGGTATGGGCGGCGGCCGATTCTGCTGCTGAGCATCTTCGGCACGTTCGTTGGCTTTGTGATGCTGGGTGTGGCCAATACGCTGTTCGTGCTGTTTGCCAGCCGCATCCTGGATGGCTTCACCGGTGGCAACATCAGCGTCGCGCAGGCCTACATCACGGATATCACCGACGAAAAGAACCGCGCCAAGGGGCTGGGCATCATCGGCGCTGCATTCGGACTCGGTTTCATCATCGGCCCGGCGGTGGGCGGTTTTCTGAGCCAGTGGGGTTACGCCGTGCCCGCGTTTGTCGCGGCCGGCCTGGCCCTGATCAATCTGATCGCCGTAACCCTGTGGCTGCCCGAGTCGCTGACGCCCGAGCGACGTGCCGCCATGAGCGCCCAGGCCTCGCGTGCCTTCAATATCAGCGCGCTGGGAGAAGCCCTGCGCCGGCCGCGTGTCGGTCCCCTGCTGCACATTCGTTTTTTCTTCGGCCTGGCTTTTGCGGTACTGCAAACGATTTTCCCGCTCTATGCCCAATACCGGTTCGGGCTGAATGCCCAGACTACCGGCTACGTCCTGGCCTACGTCGGCGAACTGTCGGGTTTTACCCAGGGTTTTGCCGGGGCGCGC
>CAZXQZ010000188.1:0-8198 GCA_964642445.1 uncultured Anaerolineae bacterium | reverse complement strand
GCTGGATCCGCTGAGCCAGGAGGAACTGGCCAACAGCAGCGATCGTGCCACCACCAAGAAGATCGAGCTGCTGCAAGCCTTTGGCGACCGCCCTACCACGGGTAAGGGGCGCCGGCTCATCTTCCGCTTCCTGGTGTCGCCCACCGAGCTGATGGACGATGGGACCGGTTGCGTCACACGCATGCGCCTGGTCAAAAACCAGCTGTACAAGACCGATGCTGGCTCGCTGCGTCCCAAACCGACCGGCATTTTCGAGGAGATCGCAGTCGGCCTGGTCTTTCGTTCGGTCGGTTACCTGGGTGTGCCGCTGTCCGGCGTGCCGTTCAAGGAGAGCTGGGGGGTCATTCTCAACCAGCGCGGGCGCGTGCTCGACCCCGAAACACAGCGGCCACTGGTTGGCCAATACACTGCGGGCTGGATCAAGCGTGGCCCGTCGGGTGTGATCGGCACCAACAAGCCCGACGCCGTCGAGACGGTGGAGTGCATGCTGGAAGACCTGGCCAACGGCATTTGCCTCGATCCACTCCATCCCGATGCCGCGGCGGCCGAAGCGTTCGTGCGTACCCACCAACCGCACCTGTTCACTTACCAGGACTGGCAACACCTGAACGAGCAGGAGACCGCCGCCGGCAAGGCGGCCAACCGGCCGCGCGTCAAATTTACGTCGATCGAGGAGATGGAGAAAGCGCTGGGGAGATTTTAGATTTGGATTTGATTTTGGGTTGGTCGCGTTTGACAAATTGGTGGGGCGGTGTTATGATCTTCCACGCTCGGTAGGGTCAGAGGTCCAACCGATCGATTCTTTGGAAAGGAAAGGCGCATCCATGATGACTAAGATTTTCATCCCTGTCGTTGCGACTGTGCGAGTCACTGCGGTGAGCAGTGGGTTCGTTCGCGCGCGCGTTGCGCCTGCTGCCAGGTTGACATAATCGTCAACAGACGAGAATGCTTCATGGCCGTGGGTGCAGACAACGCCTCACGGCCTTTTCATTGATGACGCCGGTCTGTCGTGCAGACCGGTTGGGCCGAGGGGCGCAGGCGCTCCCTCGGCCTTTTTTGTCGACTGAGGGCTCGCAAAAGAATAACTTCCCGTGATTTGCCGGGAATTCCAGTGATAATGCCGGAAGTTATTCTTTGACGATGCCTGAGCTGGGAGCGCAGGACATCGTGAGAGGAGAAATGACATGAACAGTTCAGTTGCTCTACATGTAGAGGCAGCCCACAAGACGTTTGGCAAAAATGGCAGCAGCCTGGCCGGCTGGCGCAAGTTCTTGCCAACGACGCAGCGCAATGGCCACAACGGGCATACCAATGGCAACGGCACACAGCCAGCCAGGACACCCAAGACGACAGCGGTCAACCACGTCTCGTTCGATGTGGGGCGCGGCGAGATCTTTGGTGTGCTCGGCCCCAACGGCAGCGGCAAGTCGACCCTGATTCGGCTGATTGCCACCCTGCTCATCCCGGACGGCGGGCGTATCACGGTCTTCGGACACGATACGGTGCAGCAGCCGATGGCCGTGCAGCGGCTTATCAACCGCGTGTCGGTCGAGGCCAGCTTCTTCAAGAAGCTGTCACCGATGGAAAACCTGCTCTACGGCGCCCGCTTGTACGGCGTCAGCGGCAGTGAGGCCCGCAAGCAGGCACGCACGATCCTGGTTCGCCTGGGGCTCGAAGAGAAGTCGATCTATCAGCCGATGGAAGAGATGTCACGCGGCATGCAGCAGAAGGTTGCCATCGCCCGTGCCTTCCTGACCCATCCGATCCTGCTGCTGCTCGACGAGCCGACGACCGGTCTCGACCCACGCTCCAAGCGCGAGGTCCAGGCCTTCGTGCGTGAGCTGCGCGACCAGCACGATGCCACCATCCTGCTGACCACACACGACATGGTGGAAGCCGACACCTTGTGTGACCGGATTGCCATCATCAACGGCGGTGATATCGTGGCCCTGGATACACCGGAAAACCTGAAACGCCTGGTGCCGGCGACGAATGGCCAGCTGCCGACGCTGGAGGAAGTCTTCCTCCAGCTTACCGGGAAGAAGTTGGTGACCGAGGACCAGGCTGAATAAGAGGACGAAGATGAGCGTTTTAGCCAACGAATTCAAAGCCAGTTATGCGTTCATGGAACGCAACTTCTATATCGTCAAACGCTACTGGGCATGGGAGATGGTGTGGCTCGTCTACTCCATCGTCAACTCCCTGTCTGTGAGCTACATCGGCTATGGCATGGGTGCGCTGGGCGGTTCAGGCGTCGATACGGCGTTTTTGGTCATCTACCTGGCCATCGGCACCATCGTCTGGCGCTACCTGTCGTCCATCTTCTACTGGGTCACCGACGTCATCGGCATGGAACGGTGGGAGGGGACCATCGAGTACACACTCATGGCGCCAATCCAACGCATCACGCACATGCTGGGGCAAACCGTGTTCGCCGTCATCTACAGCCTGATCCACACCGCGGTCATCCTGGGAGCAACCCTGCTCTTCTTCGACATCCGGTTGGATAATGCGAACCTGTGGGGCGGCACGGTGATGCTCATCGTCGGCAGTGTCTCGTTCATCGGGATCAGTATCGTCGGCTCGGTGCTGCCCCTGCTGTTCCCGGAACGCGGCTCGCAGATGACACACGTCATCATCGCCTTGCTGTTGCTGATTTCGGGTGTATACTATCCGGTGGAAGTTCTGCCGGAATGGATGCAGACGCTCAGTAAGCTGTCGCCCGCTACCTATGTGCTCGACGGGGTGCGCGCCACCCTGTTGGACGGGGCGGCGACGCGCGACCTGTGGCCCTACATCTGGCCGCTGCTGGTCATCGGCGCCGTCACCATTCCGGCCGGCCTGGCCGTTTTCCGCTGGGCCGAGCGGTATGCAAAACGCACCGGCAAGCTGCATCGGAACGGCTAGGCGAAACGATGACGACATCGGGTCACAGAACACACCGCCACCAGGGCCAGGTGTTCAAAAAAGCCCTGGGCCATTACTACGTACGGACCGGCCATCAAACCGTGGTGTGCTCGTTGTCGAGCAAACTGCGCAAAGACCTGGTCTATCCCACCGCCGATCGTTCGTCGGTGGGGCATCGACGGGTGCAGGCCGTACGGGGTCTCGCGGTACTCGATCCGGTCGCCATTGGCGACTGGGTCGAGTATCTCGACGCCCCCCACGGCACCGGTATGATCACCAACGTGCTGCCGCGTGCCAACCGCTTCGTGCGCCCGGCTGCCGGCACGCAGGAAGTCGAACAGGTCATCGCGGCCAACATCGACCAGCTGATTCCGATGCTGGCCGCGGCGCAGCCCGAACCGACGTGGGGGCTGCTCGACCGTTACCTGGCCATCGCCGAGGCCGAAGACCTGCCGGTGTTGATCTGCATCACCAAGATCGACCTGGTGGACCCTGGCACGCTCGAGGCCGAGGCGGAAACCTACCGCCGCATGGGGTATCCGGTGATCCTGACCAGCGTGCGCAGCGGTGCGGGCATCGATGCGCTGCAGGCCGCCCTGCACGACCGGCTGTCGGTCTTCGTGGGCAAATCGGGGGTCGGTAAGACGTCGCTGTTGAACACAATCCAGCCCGGACTGGGCCTGCGGGTCAGTGAAATCAGTGAAAGCACCGGCAAAGGCAAACACACCACCACCCATCTCGAGATGTTCGACCTGGACGGTGGCGGGCAGGTCATCGATACGCCAGGGGTGAAGGAACTCAGCCTGGCCTCACTGGCCGAATACGACCTGGCCTACCTGTTCCGCGAGATGCGTCCCTACCTGGGCGAGTGCCAGTTTGGTGCCACGTGCACACATTCGCACGAGCCGGGCTGTGTCATCAAAGCTGCCGTGGCGGCGGGCGACATCGCCGAACGGCGTTATCAAAGTTATCTGCGCATGGATGCCGAATGAACGCATCTGCACCTCCGGTGCAGATCAGGCGCAACTTCGAGAGCGTTTCTGCGATGGATGTTCACCCGGCAGGTTGCAGCTGCCGGGCCAAGGAGACGATGATGACTGTTCATTTACCGGCCGGTTTGACCGGCCGGCCAGCTACGATGGACGATTTCGACGCCGTACTGGCCCTGTTTCAGGCCCACGACGTCGTCGAGATTGGCGAGCCCGATACCTCGCGGGAAGACATGCTGAACGAGTGGCAGCGACCGCGCTTCGACCTGGCCGCCGATGCCTGGGTGGTCGAGACTGCTGCGGGCGAGCTCGTCGGTTATGCGGACGCCTGGGACAAAGAACCGCACGTCAAGATCGCCAGCAGCGGCACCGTGCATCCTGATCATTTTGGTCGCGGCATTGGCACGGCGCTGCTGCAGTGGACTGAAGTCCGGGCCCGGATCCACATTCCGCTGGCACCTCCGGGCGCGCAGGTCACCAACAGTCATATTGCCAGCCACAAGAACACGGCGGCGCGCACCCTGTTGGAAAACCACGGCTATTACCCGGTGCGCTGTTTCTGGCGGATGGAAATCGACCTGGTGCAACCGCCGTCGGCGCCGCAGTGGCCGGACGGCATCACCGTGCGCGCCATGGACCCGGCCACCGACGCGCGTGCGACTTTCGAGGCGGTCGAAGAGGCATTTGCCGACCACTGGGGGCACGTGCCCGATACTTACGAATCGTGGTTCAACCGATCGATTGCCCGCGACGACTTCGATCCGAGCCTGTTCTTTCTGGCCATGGATGGCAATCAGGTGGCCGGGACATCGTTGTGTTACCATTGGCCAAACCTCGGTTGGGTGCGCCACCTGGCCGTGCGAAAGCCGTGGCGCCGGCAGGGGCTCGGTATGGCCCTGCTGCTGCATTCGTTTGGCGAATTCTACCGGCGGGGTGAGCGCAAGGTGGGGCTGGGGGTCGATTCCCAGAACACGACCGGTGCCACCCGGTTGTACGAGCGTGCCGGCATGCACGTGGCGCAGCAGTTCGACTTTTTCGAGAAGGTGCTGACATGATCAACCATCAAGTGGTCCGCCCGACCAACGGGTCGCGACCAGTACCCGAACAAATCCTCGATCTCCCGCGTGACCTGGGGGATGGCCTGCGGCTGCGTTTTGCCACGACGGCAGATATCGAGGTCGTGACTGCGCTCAACGAGCGTGTCTTTGGCGATGGCCAGCCGCTGCCCGCCATTGCCGCAGCCACGCGTGACCTGATGTCGCCCAATCACCCGACGTGTGGCGCGGGCAACTTCACGCTGGTCGAAGACACCCGCAGCGGCCAGCCCGTGTCGACCCTGTGTCTGATTCCGCAGACCTGGACCTACGCTGGCATCCCCTTCGAGGTGGGGCGGCCGGAGCTGGTGGCCACCGACGAGGCGTACCGCCGGCGTGGGCTGGTGCGCCAGCAGATGGAAGTCATCCACGCCCGCAGCGCAGCGTTGGGTCACCTGGTGCAGGGCATCACCGGCATTTCCTGGTACTACCGGCAGTTCGGTTACGAATATGCCATGGACCTGGGCGGCGGGCGCACCGTGGACCTGACGAGTGTGCCGCGGCTGGCGGACGGCCAGGCCGAGGCCTACCGGCTGCGCCCGATGACCGAGGACGACATTCCTTTTACCGCGCCGCTCTATGCGCGTGACTGTGCACTTTCGCTGGTGGCCTGTCCGCGCCCGGACTGGTTCTGGCGTGTCTTGTTGTCCGGTTATGCGCCCGAATCGTGGGAGCGGCGTCCCTTCCAGGTCATCGAGGATGGTGAGGGGCGGCCGGTGGGTTACGTCGGCCCGTCGCGCGACTGTTGGGGTGGCCTGGTGCCGGTCGTCGAATTGGCCGTGGCCGACGGGCAGTCGATGCGCGCCGTGCTGCCGGCGGTACTGCGCTGGCTCAAGGGGTTCGCCGAACAAATTGCGCAGGAACGATCGCGCCCGATGCAGTCGCTGTATTTCAACTTCGGTCGTATCGCACACCCCGCCTATGCGGCGATGCCGGAGCTCCTCCACCGGACGCGCGATCCTTATGCGTGGTACATTCGTGTGCCCGACCTGCCCGCCTTTCTGCGCCACATCGCACCGGTGCTCGAAGCACGGCTGGCACGGTCGGTGGTAGCGGGTTACACGGGGACGTTGAGCATCTCCGAACACGTCAGCGGGCTGCGCGTCGTCTTCGAGCAGGGCCGGCTGGTGTCCGCCGAACCCTGGCGGCCGTCGTACGACCAGGAAAGTGCTCACTTTCCACCGGGTGTCATCCTGCAGATGATCTTTGGGCGCAGTGGGCTGGCCGAGCTGCGGCGGTTCTATCCCGACTGCTGGGCCGACGACGAAGCGGCGGTGGTGCTCGATGCGCTCTTCCCGCCCCAGCCGTCGTGCATGATTGCGCTGAGCTGACGGAGCGCATCATGCCGCACGATATCACGGTTCGCACCTATCGCACCTCCGATCTGGATGCCATCTTGACGATCGTGGGCGCGGCCAGCCTGGCCGACGGTGAGCCGGCCAATTTTGGTCCGGCAGACCTGCAGGCCTGGCTGGCCGACCCGCGCTGGACACCGGCGCAGGATCTGCTGGTGGCTGAAATCGCCGGCCACGGTGTGGTGGGCCTGGGTGAAGGACGGCTGCGCGGCGAAGCAGGGCACCAGATGTACCGCAGCGAGTGCCACGTGCACCCGGCCTTCCGCCGCCGCGGCGTGGGGTGCGCGCTCCTGGAGGCGCAGTGGCAGCGCGTGCAGGCCATCTCGCAGGCCGCGGGCGATACGCCGGTCGTCCTGGGTGCGCGGGTGGCGGCCCACCAGGCCGACGCGCGCGCCCTGTTCGAGTCGTTCGGCATGCGTCGCGTGCGTTACTTCTTCGACATGGTGCGCGACCTGGACCAGGCGATCCCACCCGTGGTTGTGCCCGAGGGACTCGAGCTAACGACCTGGGCGGCGCGACGCGACGACCGTGCCGTGTGGGCTGGCTTCAACGAGGCCTTCGAGGACCACTGGGGCCACCTGCCGGAGGATTTTGCCTCGTTCAGTTACCGCATCGATGCCGGTTGGATGAACCTGGACTGCAGTTTTGTTGCCTGGGATGGGGACGAAATCGCCGGCGCGTCGTTGAACGACATGGGGCCGGCGGCGGTGCGTCACTACGGGCGCAACCAGGGGTGGATTGGCATCCTGTACGTGCGCCGGCCCTGGCGGAAGCGCGGCCTGGCGCGTGCCTTGCTGGCGCAGAGTCTGCTGCACGCCAGGGCGTCGGGACACGATCTGGCGGGCCTGCGCGTCGACGCCGAGAACCTGACCGGGGCGGTACGGCTGTACGAGACGGTCGGTTTCACAGTGGAAAAGACGGTCGCGGCCTATCACCGCGTCTATCCGGCCGAGGCCTGACGGGGCGGCACCCCCAGCAGTTTGCGCACGAAGCGCCGGACCGCGGCGGCGGTCGCGAGGGCGTCTTGGGCTTCTTCGAGGATCGGTTCGTCGCCGGGATACCGTACGCGGGCGGCATAGGCCGACAATCGATCCAGGTTTGCCAACGGCACACCCAAAAAGATGCCGGCCTGATCGCACAGGGTGTTCAAAGCCAAAAGATCATGCGTAAAGGGAAAACTGCGACCATTGGCCACCAGAACAGCCTTGAGGTACTTCTCCGCACACTGTTGTGCGTGAAAACAGGCGGCATGCGTCATGGGACGCTTGCGTCGCATCACCATGCGTGCCAATTCGTAATCGTCCTCTGCGTAGGCTACCCATGCCTGTGGATCATTGGGGTCGCTCATACATAACCTGACCTTGCATCACAATTTCTGACACAAAATAGTCCCTACTAGCCAGCGCATGCTGTACCTCTTCCGGCGATTTGACCAGAATATCTACGGGAAACGGTCGGGGATAGAGTGATGCCGATGCCACCAGGTAACGATCGATGGGGCTTCCATTCGGTTCAACCACCACCAACAAATCCACATCACTATCCGGCGTCGGGTTGCCGTAGGCGTACGAGCCGAAGAGAATGATCTTCTGCGGGTGCAGGGCCTGCACGATGCGCGCAACCGCGGCCGGCAGCGTCTCCGAGACCGGCTGTTTGAAACCACGCGGCGTGACGTTGGGGATGTTGGTCATGGGGGCATTATACCATTGACTGGCGCGTGGGGGTAATTGGGGGGTTGGGGAATAGGGGTTGGGGGTTGGGATTGAACGGAGGGAGTAGGGAGTACGAAGTAGGGAGTGGGGGGAACGGATTGAACGGATTGTCGATTGGTGGTTGGGGGGTGGTATGGTAAA
>CAZXQZ010000187.1:0-8262 GCA_964642445.1 uncultured Anaerolineae bacterium | reverse complement strand
GTCGGTTTTTACCCAGGGTTTTGCCGTGGCGCGGCTGTCGGCACGCTTCGACGACCGGCGGCTTATCTTCTGGAGCCTGGTCGTCATGGCGGTTTCGCTCGTCGGCTGGGCCTGGGCGCCGACCGTACCGCTGTTGCTGCTGGTGATGATCCCCACCGCGTTTTCAGGCGGCGTGCTGAACACAGTGCTGAACAGCGCGCTCACCAAGTCGGTTTACCCGGAAGAAGTCGGCGGCACCCTGGGCCTGGCGACGTCGGTCGAAAGTGTCACCCGCATCATCGCCCCCATTGCCGGTGGTTTGTTGATTGGCCAGGTGGGTACCTGGGCGCCGGGCATCTTCGGCGCTCTGATCATGCTGTGGGTCGTTTCGTTTGCCTGGCGCCGCCTTATCGTGCGCCCTGACCCGCCGCTGCCCGTGCGCGCGGGTGCCGGTGCACCCGCCGAAGTATCGTACGTCGCCACGCCGTTGGCCGATGCTGCCACCAGCGCCCCCTGAGGCGTAACACGGGTGTGTCATCCTGTAGTCCGGCCGCCAGGGCAGCAGTAAATCGGCTGCCCTGGCGGCTGTCACGGCAATAGAGGTACTTTGTGAATTCTATGGTAAAATCGAGGCGTTGGTTGTGGGTGGCGGCGGTGGTCGTCACCCTGTTGGTCGTGATCGTCGTGGGCGGATTGCTCTTTGTGAGTGCCCGCACCGCTGGTCCTATGCCGGAGGCCGAGGCGGCCCTGCAGTCGGATGCGCAGGTCGCAGTGGAACGCGACGATTGGCTGGTATTCCGCCCGCTCGATCGTGAGCCGCAGACCGGCTTCATCTTCTACCCGGGCGGGTTTGTTGATCCTGCGGCGTATGCACCGCCGGCGCGGGCGCTGGCTGAGCAGGGATACCTGGTGGTCATCCCACCCATGCCTCTCAACCTGGCCGTGTTGGCACCCAACGAAGCATCCAGCATCATCGCGGCCTATCCAGCTATCCAGAACTGGGTCATCGGTGGGCATTCCCTGGGTGGCGCAATGGCCGCGCAGTACGCGGACCAGAACCCGGATGCGGTCGATGGCCTGGCCCTGTGGGCAGCTTTTCCTGCCAGCGGCAACGATTTGTCGGAACAGAATCTGTCGGTCGCCTCGATCTACGGCACGCTGGATGGCCTGGCCACACCGGCCGAGGTACGTGCGGCCCAGCCGCAGCTGCCCGCCGCTACGGGGTGGGTAGCCATCGAAGGTGGTAATCATGCCCAGTTCGGGTGGTACGGCCCGCAGCAGGGTGATAACGAAGCGACGATCAGTCGCGTCGAACAGCAGACACAGGCCATTGCCGCCACGGCTGCGTTGCTGGCACAGGTGACCCAGGGCCCGTAAGTCGTAGGTGACAGCTGGCCACTTTCTGCCCATTGTCTGTCAAATGGAGACCCGTCTGATCGAAACCTGGATCCTCTATACGCTCGTCGGCTTTGTACTGGGCTCGATTCCGTTCTCATTGGTGCTGGGACGTTTATTTCTCGGCGCCGATATTCGCGCGTACGGCGACCGCAACCCGGGTGCAGCCAATGTCGTGCGCGCGGGTAGTAAAAGCCTGGGGATTGCCGCCGTGCTGCTCGATGGCTTCAAGGGCTGCATCCCTGTTGCGCTCGCCGTTTATGCCAGCGGTGTCAGCGGCTGGGCGGTGCTGCCGGTGACGTTGGCACCCCTGCTGGGCCATGCCTTTTCACCCTTTCTGCGTGGTCATGGTGGCAAAGGCATCTCGACGACCTTCGGGGTGTGGACGGGCCTCACCATCTGGGAGGTGCCCACCGTCCTGGGCCTGGCTTCCGGTCTGTTCGGTTATCTCCTGGGTTTCAAGGGTTGGGCTGTGATTCTGGCCAGTGCCACGACGCTGCTCTATTTGATCGTGCGCCAGGCCGACGTGGTGTGGACCACCACGTTTGCCATCAACATGGCTCTGTTCATCTGGAAATATCGCGGCGATCTGCGCCAGCCACCACAACTGCGACCATCCGTTGCCCAACGCTGGGGCAGACACCCGTGAGTCAAGCGTTCGTCGACCACCAGGCGGGTCTGCTCTACTTCCTCTTGCTGCTCCTCGGGATCGGTCTCAGTAATCACCGGGCCTTACGCCGTCTCGGTGATGCCGCAGCGCCGCACGCCTGGCCCAGCGTGTCGGTGATGGTACCGGCACGCAACGAGGAAACGAATATTGCTGCCTGTGTGTCGTCACTCCTCAACCAGGATTACCCCAATTTCGAGGTACTGGTGCTCGACGATGAATCGACCGACGACACCCGCCTGGTTTTGGCTGCGGTTCAGTCAGCATTGGCGGCGTGCCGCGAGACGCCGGGATCTTCCCAGCACCTGCACATTCTGCACGGCAGTGCCAAACCCGACGGTTGGCTCGGTAAACATTGGGCGTGCCATCAGTTGGCGCAGGCGGCCAGGGGTGACATCCTGGTCTTCACCGACGCCGACACGGTGCATCACCCGGCGACTTTGCGCGACGCCGTGGCCCTGCTCACGGCAGAAAAGGCCGATTTCATCAGCGCGTTGCCGCGCCAGATCGTGAAGACCTGGAGCGAAAAACTGGTCATTCCGTTTCTGCCATGGGCCCTGTGGAGCTTCTTTCCCCTGGCCCTTGCGCATCGGGTGCGCCTGCCCGGTCTCACGGCGGCAATCGGCCAGTTCATGATGATGGGCCGTGCGGCCTACGAGGCCATCGGCGGCTACGAGGCCATCCGTACCCAGGTCGTCGATGATTTTGCGCTGGCGCGGCGCATCACGGCCCAGGGACGCCGCTGGCGCCTGGTCGATGGCACGAATCGGGTTTCGTGCCGTATGTATTATTCCTTTCGTGACGTGTGGCGCGGGTTCGGCAAAAACCTGTATGCCCTGTTTGGAAAAAACATCCTGCTCTTTCTGTTTGTGTGGGTCTGGTTGGCGGTCCTGTTTTGGGAACCATTGATCGTCATCGGCTGGCGCCTGGCGGGTGGCCCGGTCTGGCCGGACAGCCTACGCCTGGCCCTGGCTTCGGTGGCTGTCAGCCTGGTTCTGTGGGGGCTGAGCAACTGGCGTTTTCGTTTGCCGCAGATACAAACGCTCCTTTATCCGCTGACGATACTGGTGACCATTGTGATTGCCATCAATTCGCTCATCGGCACGATGACCGGGCGTACGACGTGGAAAGGCCGCACCATTCGCCACACCAGCTCACAACCAGGAGATGCGGCACAGCGTCACGGCGCGTGAGCTTGTGACGATCACGGTGGTGAAACAGTCTACCAACATATCACATGTGTTGGGACATCATGCTATGAAACGCGTTATCAAGATCGTCAGTATCGTACTCATCGTGGCGCTGGTCGCGCTGCTAATTGTGCCGTTTGCTATTCCCGTACCACCGTTGGACGGGGTCAAGCCTCCCACGGAGCTGGCGGACGCCGACAGCCAGTTCCTGGACGTGAACGGGCTGCAGGTGCACGCGAAAATCGCCGGCGAAGGCCAGCCGGTGATGGTACTCCTGCACGGCTTCGGTGCCAGTACCTTTTCCTGGCGTGAGGCGATCGGCCCACTGAGTCAATTGGGCACGGTGATCGCGTACGATCGCCCCGGTTTTGGTTTGACGGAACGCCCACCGCGCAGCGAATGGGGCGAGACGAACCCGTACAGCTCGGCAGCCCAGGTTGATCTGGTGCTGGGGCTGCTCGACCAGTTGGGTGTGGAAAAGGCGATCCTGATCGGTAACTCGGCCGGCGGCACGATTGCCACCCAGGTCGCGCTCGAACACCCCGATCGGGTCGCCGGGCTGGTCCTGGTCGATGCAGCCATCTACAGCGGCGGTGGCACGCCGTCCCTGGTGCGCCCCCTGCTCAATTCGCCGCAGATGCGCCACCTCGGCCCACTCATCGCCCGCGCCATGGCCGAACGCATCCCGCAGCTGCTGCCATCGGCCTGGCACGACCCATCGAAAGTGACGGACGAGATCCTTGCCGGCTACCAGAAACCGCTGCAGGCCAGCGATTGGGACCGCGGCCTGTGGGAATACACCCTGGCCAGCCGTCTGCCGTACGATCTCAGTGCACGCCTGGGCGAGCTGGGCGACCTGCCGGTGCTGGTCATGACCGGCGATAACGACACCTGGGTCCCCACGGCGCAGAGCCTGCGCCTGGCGCAGGAGATTCCCGGGGCTGAGCTGAGCGTTCTGCCGGCCTGCGGCCACGTGCCCCAGGAAGAGTGTCCCGAGCCCTGGCTCGATGCCGTGCGCGCGTTTGTACAGGAGGTAGCAGCATGACGAAGGCCACTGCGCTGATCTGGGGGGCCGCTGGCGGGATTGGCCGGGCCCTCGTGCAGCAATTGTCAGCCGAAGACTGGCGAGTCCTGGCGATCGTGCACCGCGCTGAGGATGCCGACGGCCTGGCACCGCTGGTTGTCCAGGCCGATGTTGCGTCATCGTACGCGGTCGAAACCGCGGCGTTGGCCGTCGCCCAGGAAGTGGAGCACGTCGACCTGTGGATTTACGCCGCCGGCGACATTACTGCCGCCCGGGTGGCCGACATGACGCTCGATACCTGGCAGCGCATCGTGACGGCCAACCTGACCGGGGCCTACCTGGCCACGCATGCCACGCTGCACCTGCTGGCGCCCGACGCGCACCTCGTGTATGTCGGTGCATTCGATGACCGCATGCGCCTGCCTGGTCTTTCGGCCTATGCCGCCGCCAAGGCCGGTTTGGAGGCCTTCGTGGATGCCCTGCGCAAAGAAGAGCGCACGCGCCGCGTCACATTGGTGCGACCGGCGGCCGTGGCTACGCCGCTGTGGGACAAGGTGCCCTTTCGCATGCCGCGCAACGCCCTCACCCCACAGGCGGTGGCGGCGCATATCATGCAGGCGCACCGTGACGGTTTCTCCGGTACGTTGGATATCGAGTCGGCATGACGACGTTGCCACCGCCGTTTGCCGGTGAGGAACATCAGCCATTCCGCCAGGCGGGTGGCCCGGCCGCGGCATTCTTCATCCACGGCTTCATGGGCACACCCGCTGAGATGCGGCCGCTCGCCAACCGGCTGCACGCTGCGGGCTGGACGACGCAGGGCATTCTGCTGCCCGGTTTTGGCCCCGACATTATGCGACTGTCTGCCATGCGGCGCAGCGATTGGGTAAGCGACGCCCTGGCGGCCTGGCGCCGGGTCCGGCAGCAGCATGCCCACGCTGTGCTGGTCGGCTATTCGATGGGCGGCGCGGTGGCGCTGCACCTGGCATCGCTGCTGCCTGCCGACCAGGTCGTTCTCCTGGCGCCGTTTTGGTCGCTGGGTGGCTGGGTGGCCAATCTGCTGCTGCCGCCGCTCAAACACGTCGTGCGTGATGTTGCGCCGCTGCTGGCGGTTACGGCCAATGGACCGGCCGAGCGCGCCCAACTGCAGGAGTGGTTCCCTGGGATCGATCTCGACGATCCGGCGGTCAAGGCCGAGCTGCGCAAGCAGCTGCGCCTGCCCACTGCTGTCGTCGACGAAGTGCGCCAGTTGGGTCTCGAGGCGCACCGCCGGGCACGTAGGGTCAAAGCCAGCACCCTGGTCATGCAGGGGCGCCATGACCTGTTGGTGCGACCTTCCGCCACGCGCGCACTCCTGGCGCGGCTGGGTGGGCCGCTGCGCTACGTCGAAGTCGGCGATGACCACAACTTCGTACGGTTGAACGGGCCGGCGGCCGATGAGGTGGTGAACACCTTCGTGCAGTTCCTGCAGCCGTCAGCCACGACATTACAGGAAAACGCGTGAGCCAAGATCATGTCTGATTTTGATGTCTTGTTCATCGGCGCCGGCCACAACGCCCTGGTCTGTGCCGGTTACCTGGCCAAGGCGGGCTACCGGGTGGGCATGCTCGAACGGCGGCCGGTCGTTGGCGGCGCAGTGGTGACCGAGGAGATCGTGCCTGGGTACCGGTTCGACCTGGGTGGCTCGGCCCACATCCTCATTCACCACACACCGATCATCAAGGACCTGGCGCTCGAACAGTACGGGCTGGAGTACATCGACGTCGATCCCCTGTTCTGGTCACCCTTTCCCGATGGCAACCATATCACGATCTGGAAGGACCTGGATCGCACCTGCCAGAGCATTGCCGCCGTGTCACCGCAGGATGCCGAGGCGTATCGAGCTTTCGTGCGCAGCTGGCAGCCGATTGCCGAGGGCATGGTGGAGGCGTTTCTGCATGCGCCGACACCGCTCAACCTGGCGCGTTACATGGTTCTCAACAAAGGCATGCGCAACCGGCAGGCGCTGGATAAGGTCGTCGACGTGGTGCACGGTTACGGCCAGGTCCTGCGCCAGGCCTTCCGCGGCCCTCATGTACCGGCCGTGATTGCCTGGATGGCCGCACAGTCGGGGCCGCCGCCGGGTGAACCCCTGGGTGCGCCCTTTGCGCTCTGGCACCCGATGTATCACGTCAGCGGCGTCAAACGGCCGCGCGGCGGTTCCGGCATGCTCACCCAGGCGCTGGCGCGGATGATCGAAGCCTACGGGGGGCGCATTTACACCGGCAGCCCGGTGCAGCGCATCCTGGTGCAGCGCGGGCGTGCGGTGGGTGCCGAAACAGCCAGGGGTGAGCGTTTCACCGCCCAGGCCGTCGTTTCGGGTGCGCACATCCACACGACGCTGGCCATGCTGGAAGGTGTGATGCTGCCCGCCGGGGCACGCACGCGCCTGGCCCATACGCGCATTGGCAACGGCTTCGGCATGATCGTGCGTTACGCCATGAACGAGCTGCCCAACTACACCGCCCTGCCCTCGCCGGCGGGCGGGCAGCCTGGGCACCATCACCGCGCCCTGCAGTTCATATGCCCCTCCCTGGAGTACCTGGAGCGGGCCTATGGCGATTACGTGGCGGGCCGGCCCTCGCAGGAGCCGGGCCTGATTGCCATGACCTTCTCTGCCGTCGACCCGACCCTGGCACCGCCCGGGAAACACACCCTGTTTTTGTGGGGCCAGTACTATCCGTACACGTTGGCTTCGGGTGAATCGTGGGACGATATCGGGCCGCGCGTGGCGGATGCCATGCTGGCGACGCTGGCGCAGTACGCACCCAACGTGACCGGCGCCGTCGTCGGGCAGCTGATCGAGACGCCGCTCTATCTCGAGCGCACACTCGGCCTGCTGCAGGGGAACGTCATGCACCTGGAGATGTCGATCGACCAGATGTTCATGCTGCGGCCGGCGTTGAATTATGGTAATTACCGTGGGCCACTGCCAGGACTCTACTTGACCGGCGCCAGCACCCATCCCGGCGGTGGGATCATGGGCGCGGCCGGGCGCAACGCCGCGGCGGTTCTTCTGCATGATTTGAGTCACAAGTCAGGCTGAGAGGCTGATTGTAAGACTCACGCGAAGGCGCGAAGACGCGAAAGGTGAGTTCGCACCTGGGGGTGCGAACTCACCACGGCCGAGTCTCTTGTTGCAAACATGAGACCGATGGCCATACTAACAGCTTTGGGGTTGTTCACTCCACCAACAGCACATGAATCTCGCCGGGGCCGTGGACGCCGATGACGAGATTGAGCTCGATGTCGGCCGTGCGGCTGGGGCCGGTGACGACCACCACATTGGCTGCGGCCCGCAGCGTGTGGCTGCCCACCGCCTGCAGCCAGCTGGCCAGGTCGGGATAGATATCCCTGGCGCGCAGGAAGGCAAACAGCGTTGGTGGAACCAGCGACGCGCTGCGCGGCCGTCCCGCACCTGACACCAGCACGATACTGCCCGTGTCCGCCAGTCCGGCGACAGCCCCCACAACGCCGGCGGCGTACGCGTCCGCCTCGGCCAGCGAGCGCGTCTGCCAGTCTGGCGGATGGACGACCGCATCGATGCCGGCCGCCGCCAGGTGCTGCTGCAAATCAGGCACCGGCAGCGCCGCATCCTCCCACGACAGGATATGCGATACAGACCGCGCCCGCAGCAGTGCCACCAACGCATCGCGCGCTGCCGCCGCTGCCAATGGTCCGTACGCATGACCATTCAGGGCCGCAAATTCCCGCTGCCACCGCCCCAGCAACTCCGTTTCCCCAGCCGTCTCCCCCACCAAACCTACGCCCGGCAGCGCCGCCCGATCACCAGCCAGCAGAGGATTGCCCACCGCCGTCCGCAACCGCCGCATCATCTCATCACGTGCCACCGAACCCGACATTGGATTCATACACACATCCCCCCTCTTACCCCTCACCACCACCCAAACAATCAGCCCTCCCCAAAAACCCCTACTCCCTACTCCCTACTCCCTACTCCCTACTCC
>CAZXQZ010000186.1:0-8287 GCA_964642445.1 uncultured Anaerolineae bacterium | reverse complement strand
CTCCTCCTTGCCGTCCCGTTCCCAGCCGCCCTTGTACTTCTCCTGGTCCTCCCACAACGTCGGATAGCCGGTACCGGGCTTGGTCTCCACGTTGTTCCACCACATGTACTCGGTGCCCTTGCGGTCGGTCCAGATATTTTTGCAGGCGATGCTGCACGTGTGGCAGCCGATGCACTTGTCCAGGTGAAAAACCATCGATACCTGTGCGCGAATATCCATGTCGATCAGTTCCTTTCCCTCACCACTCCAGCTTCTCCAGCTTGCGCACCACGCAGTACGTATCGCGGGTGAAAATGCCAATCGGTCCCCAGTAGTTGAAGGCGTAGGTGAACTGGGCGTAACCGCCGGCCAACTGCAAGGGGTTGATGCGCGTGCGGGTCAGGCTGTTATGACCGCCGGCCCGTTTGCCGCCGCGAATCTGCGACTTGGGGACGTAGATCGTGCGCTCGACGGCGTGGTAGTACAGGCACATGCCCGACTGCACACGGGCGCTGACGTTGGCCCGCGTCACCACCACCCCGTTGTCATTGTAGACCTCCACCCAGTCGTTGTCGTTCAGCCCGATGCGCGCCGCATCCTTGTCGTTGATCCAGATCGGATCCATACCGCGCGACAGGGTCAGCATGCGGTGGTTGTCCTTGTAGGTGGAGTGGATATTCCACTTGCCGTGCGGCGTGATGTAGTTCAGCACCAGGGCCTGGTCGTCCACCGGGCTCTTGACAATGTCGCCGGTCTTGCGCGGGTCGACACGCGGCTTGAAGGTGGGCAGGTGCTCGCCGAAGTCCAGGTAGTAGAGGTGATCGACGTAGAACTGCTGCCGGCCGGTTAGCGTGCGCCAGGGGACCAGGCGCTCGACGTTGATGCACCAGGCCGAATAGGCCCGGCCATCGTTGACCATGCCGGTCCAGCAGGGGCTGATCAGCGTGCGGCGTACCTGGCGGGTCAGGTCGAAGAAGGTCATGCGCACGCCGCGTACACCTTCGGCCAGGTCGGTCAACGGCACCCCGGTCACCTCCTCCTCGTGGCGGAAGGACTGGTACGACACCTCGCCGTTGGTTTCCGGCGCCAGGTGCAGCAGGGCATTGGCCGCGTCCAGCGCATCTTCCAGGCTGGGGTAGCGCTGGCCGTTCCACTCGACGCAGCGGCCGTGACGCGGGTCGGGCGAGCCGATCACGGGGTTCTGCAGCAGCTCGTCGTACTGCACCTGGGCCGGGATGTGCACGCCGTTGCCGCTGAAGCCCTTTGCGCGCGCCTGCGGGCCCAGCGAAATGAACTTGTTGTACAGGTTAGCGTAGTCGCGCTCCACCACCCGGAAGTGGGGCATGGTCTTGCCAGGTATGGGTTCGCACTCCCCTTTGGCCCAGTCCAACGGTGCGGTCTGCGCCAGCTCGTCGGGCGTATCGTGCATCAACGGCGCCGCCACCAGGTCGCGCACCGGTTCCGGGAAGACCTGCGGCGCCATCTCGCTGACCTTGCGGGCAAAGGCCTTGAAGATCTCATAGTCGGTTTTGGCCTCCCACACCGGCGGCACCGCCTGACCCAGGGGGTGGACGAAGGAGTGCAGATCGGTGGTGTTGAGGTCGTTCTTTTCGTACCAGAACGCAGCCGGCAGTACGATGTCGGAGTAGAGGGCCGACGAGTCCATGCGGAAGTTCAGGTCGACCACCAGGTCGAACTTGCCGCGCGGGGCGGGCTCGCGGAAGGTGACGGTCTTGACCTTGTCCCTGGCGTGTTCTTCGGCCACGATGTTATCGTGCGTGCCCAGGTAGTGGCGTTGGAAGAACTCGGCCCCCTTGGCGCTGGAGGCCATGGCGTTGCCGCGCCAGATGAACCAGACGCGCGGCCAGTTTTCGGGTGCATCGGGGTCATCGACGGCGAAGCTCAGCCCGCCCTCCTTGAGCTGCTGTGCGGTCCAGTTTGCCACCTCGGCGTCGGTGTGGGCACCGGCATCTTCCGCCTCAGCCAGCACGTGCAGCGGGTTGCGGTCGAACTGCGGGTAGTAGGGCATCCAGCCCAGGCGGACCGCCATCGCCTCCAGGTCCATGGCGTGGCCCTTGGCCCACTTCGTCTTGGGCGGCACCGGCGCATAGTCGGTGAAATCGCCCTCGTAGCGCCACTGGTCGCTGTTGACGTAGTGCCAGGTGGGGGACTGCTGGCGGCGCGGCACCACGCCCCAGTCGTTGGCAAACGCAAAGCTGCTCCACGGTGCCACCAACGTCAGCTTCTCCTGGCCGACGTAGTGGTTCATGCCGCCGCCGTTTTTGCCACAGCAGCCGCACAGGATCAGCGCAGTGATGGGGGCACGGTAGGCCAGGTTGTTATTGTACCAGTGGTTGATGCTGGCCCCGATGATGACCATGGAACGGCCATCGGTCGCTTCGGCGTTGTGCGCAAACTCACGCGCCAGGCGAATCACCGTATCGCGGCCGATGCCGGTGTACGGCTCCTGCCAGGCCGGTGTGTAGGGGTGCAGGTCGTCATAACTGGTGGCACAATCACCGCCCAGCCCGCGGTCGACACCAAACTGCGCCACCAGCAGGTCGAAGGCGGTGGTCACCGCTACCGGCCCGTCGGTTGTTTCGACATAACGCACGGGAACGCGGCGGCGATAGGTCTGGTTGTCGGCAAATTCGTGGTAGACCACCGGCAGCACGTCGTCGTGTTGCTCGATGAAGGACAGCGTCGGCGCGATCGGGCTGCCGTCCAGGCCGTCCTCCAGCTTCAGGTTCCACTGCCCGTGCTCGCTCTGCCAGCGGAAGCCCACCGTGCCCATCGGCATCTTGGGCTGGCCGCTGGTCTCGTCCATCATCAACAGCTTCCAGTCGCCGTTCTCCTGATCCTGGTAGCGCGCCAGGCGGTTGGCCCGCAGCAGCTGGCCGGCCTGGTAGCTGCCGTCCTCGTTGGCCTGCAGCTCTACCAGGAAGGGACCGTCGGTGTAGCGGGTGACATAGTCGGTGAAGTAGGGCACCTGGCGGTCGCCGTAGAACTCCTTAAGAATGACGTGGTTGACCGCCATCCACAGCGCGGTGTCGGTGCCGGGTTTGACCGGGATCCACCAGTCGGAGTACTTGGCGGCCTGGCTCAGGTCGGGGGCAATGACGACAAACTTGGCACCCTCGTGGCGGGCTTCGGAGATGAAGTGCACGTCGGGGGTGCGCGTCATGTTGGGGTTGGAGCCCATGGCCACGATGTATTTGGCATTGTACCAGTCGGCGCTCTCGCAGACGTCGGTCTGGTCGCCCCAGACTTCAGGAAAGGCATTGGGCAGGTCGGCGTACCAGTCGTAGAAGCTCATATTGACGCCGCCGAAGAGCTGCAAGAAGCGCGAGCCAGCGCCGTAGGAGAGGTACGACATGGCCGGGATGGGTGAAAAACCGAAGACACGGTCTGGTCCCCACTTTTTTGCCGTGTACAGGCAGGCTGCGGCGATGATTTCCAGCACTTCGTCCCAGGTGACGCGGCGGAAACCGCCTTTGCCGCGGGAGCGCTGGATGCGTGCCCGCTGCGCCTCGTCCTCGACGATGGCACCCCAGGCGTCGACCGGGTTCTCGTGCCGGTCGCGTGCCGCCCGCCACAGATCGATCAGGGCACCGCGCGCGTAGGGGTATTTGACGCGGATGGGGCTATAGACGTACCACGAGGCCGAGATGCCGCGCTGGCAGCCGCGCGGCTCGTACGGCGGCAGGTGCGGCTCCAGCAGGGGGTAATCGATCTGCTGCATTTCCCAGGTGATGACCCCGTCTTTGACGTAAATGGCCCAGGAGCAGCCACCGGTGCAGTTGACGCCGTGGGTGGAGCGAATGACGTTGTCATGCTGCCAGCGGTTGCGGTAGAACTCCTCCCATTGACGTGCTTCCGGTTTGATCAGGTCCTGTATCCAACCCATGTTCGGTTGCCTCCCTATGCGACAAGTCTGTGGACGCTACAGCTTCAAATTCGCGAACGCTGGACCATGGCCTGGCGTACGGAGACCAGGCGTTTGCGCCAGGTGAAGTGTGCCAGCAGGAGCAGCAGGACCGTGCCGGCCGCGGCCAAAAATGCCAGCTGCCACACCAACTCCGGCGGACGCTCGGCAATCGATGCTTCCTGCATGAAGGCGCGCAGGTCGTCCTGCTCGGCCGCGGTCAGGGGCTGGCGGGTCCACACTGCGTTCATGGTTACGGTGGGCATGGTATCGAGAAAGGAGGCCATGCCGCTGTCACCGCCGTAATTGTTGTAGGCTGCTGTCAGGTCAGGTCCCAATGCGCCGCCCCCCAGGGCACCCAGGCCGGCGATGCTGTGGCAGCTCATGCAGGGTGGGCCGCCGTTGGCCAGCCGGCTGCCCCCGGTGAACAGTGCCCGGCCGTGGCCGGCATTGCCTGCGCCCAGCGGCACCTGGGCCACGGCCACCGGTTCCGCTCCCGGGTTCTCCAGGTAGGCGATCAACGATGCCACCTCCGCCTCCGTCAGCGCCAGGTTGGGCATGGGGATGTTGTTCGATTCCTGCAGCAGCTGGGTGCCGATAGGATCCTGCGCTGCCAGCATCTTGTCAGGCGCCAGAATCCACTGGCTGAGCCAGGCCCGGTCACGGCGGTCGACCACGCCGGCCAGGTCGGGACCGACGCGCACGCCACCACCAATCGTGTGGCAGGCGATGCACCGGGTCTGGAAGAGGGTTTCGCCCTCACCCGCCGACTGGGTGGGCGGTGCCGCATACAGTACCGCTGGCCCAAGCAGCATCGCGACGATCCAGCCCAACAGCAGGGCATAGGCGCATCGTCGCCGGTTTGGGTGGCAAAACGATTCGAGTGGCATGTGTGGCACCTCCGTCAAAGGGTCATGGCGTTTCAATCGTCACGTTTGTGACCTTCCCGGACGGCGTCGATCAGGTCCAGGCTGCTGGCTGGCCAGGTCTCAGCGGCAAAGACGCGCAGGGTGGCCTGTTCCAGGCTGGTTTTGATCACACGCAGATTGGGAAATCGTTCCATCAGCACGGCCGTCAGGTTGAGTACGGCATCACTCTCCGGGTGTTCATCGGCCAGGACGACGACGTCGGGCGCAACCTGCACGACGAGATCGCAGCTGGTGTCACTCAGCGCCACGGGACCGGTCAGCTCGATATCATCGGCGCGGCGCAGCAGCAGTTCCAGGCTCTCACCGAACAGGGTCTGTGAACTGACGAGCAGAACGCGCCGTTTGTGCTGGCCGGGCTTGGGCGTTGGGTAAGACATGAGGTTTGTTCCAGTCAGCGCAGCGTCACCATCACCGGCGCCAGCCCGCTGGTGCCGACGTAGTTCGTTCTCGGTGTCGTGCCTCCAGCTTGTGATGCACCCAGTGGTATGTTCCATGGAGCGAACGGCAAGGATCAAGCCAGCCTGCCTGATCCCACAACGCTTGTGTCCAAGCATACGGCCTGGCCTGTGGTGTGGCATCGGTCTTGGGGCTGCGGCAAGAACTAATTTGGAGTGATTGGTGTGCGGCGTGGTACGCAGAAGGAACTAGTTCATGTCAAAAAGAACGCCCACCTCGCGGCGCAGGTGGCGTCGGGCGGTGGGCGTGTAGGATGGCGCTGCGCGGGTCGGTCAGGCGGCAACGCCGCGGCGCGCGGCCCACTGGGCGCCCAGCTCGAGCAGCTGGTCCTCGTCCAGCACCTGCCGGGCGATGGGATAGAGCACCTGCTCCTCTTTGGCGAAGTGACTGCGCGCCACCTGCACGGCGCTGAGCAGCAGGCTGCGCGCCTGTCCGGCGTCTGTGGCCTGGCTGGCCTTGCCGAGCAGGCCCTCGATCTGGTCATGCTCCATGCGCATGACAGCCAGCGGCCCCATGGGACCCAGGAAGGGATCGAGGGCCGAAAAGAGCAGCTCATCCTCCAGGTGGGCGTGACTGCCGAGGGTGGTCAGCAGGAGGGCGGCCTGGCTTTGCAGCAGGGGCAGGTCAGTGCTGGCGGGCACCGCCTCCAGCAGGTGGTCGAAGTGGGCGTAGAGCACACCGTGCTCGCCCAGGAATGCGTCGGTAATCTGCATGCGTTATCTCCCATCGGTTTGTCGATGCCAGGTTGTTCGGCGCGCATCGCGGCCGAATCTTGCCTCAGACGAGTCCTTTGTGCCGCGCCACGCGGGCCGCTTCCTGCCGGCTGCTCACCTGCAGCCTGGCCAGGATGCTGCGCATGTGACTCTTGACCGTGTACAGGCTGACGACCAGCGTTTCGGCGATTTCTTTGTCGCTGGCACCGCGCGCCGCCAGCTCCAGTACCTCGCGCTCACGCAGGGTCAGGACTACCTCGTCCGCCGGCGCCTCCAGCGGCACCTGCTGGCTCAGGCGGCGGAATTCGGCCAGCACCAGGCCGGCCATGCGCGGGCTGAGCGCGGCCTCGCCGCGCAGGGCACCGCGCAGCTGCGCCAGCATCTCGTGGGCGCGGATGTCCTTCAGCAGGTAGCCCTGCGCACCGACCTTCAACGCCATGAAGAGCTTCTCGTCGTCATCGCGTACGGTCAGCATCACCACGACCGTGGCCGGCAGGGCCAGCCGAATCTGGCGCGTCGCCTCAAGGCCGTCCAACCCTGGCATCTGCACGTCCATCAGCACGAGATCGGGCTTGAGCGCCTGGGCTTTGATGACGGCTTCCAGGCCGTCGCACGCCTCGCCCACCACCTCCATGTCGGCCTGGGCCGCCAGGATGCCGGCGAGCCCCTCCCGAAAGAGGGTGTGATCGTCGGCCAACAAGATGCGCGTGCGTGCGGTCACCTCAGGCCTCCCTCACCGCCGGCCAGGTTAGCGTTACGCGGGTGCCGCGACCCGGGACCGAATCGACGTGCAGCTGCCCGCCGATGTGGGCGGCGCGTGCCTGCATGATCTGCAGGCCGAAATGTCCCTCCGGTTCTGGCTGCTGCGTATCGAAGCCCCGGCCATCGTCGACCACGGTGACGACATAGTGTCCGTTTGTGCGCACCAGGCTGACGGCGACGGTCTGCGCAACGGCGTGGCGTGCGGCGTTGTGCAGCGCCTCGCGGGTGACGTGCACCACCTGCTCGGTCACTGCGCGCGCACATGCCGTTGACGGGGCCACTGCCGGCTGCCAGGACACCGCGGCCGCGCTTGTGCCGGCAAAGTCGCCGACCACGGCTGCCAGCTGCGTCACCAGGTCGGATGCGGCGGGTGTTTCGTCGAGCAGCTGATCGATCGCGCGCCGCACGTCGTTCGTGGCCTGCTCGATCGTGACCCGCGTGGTCTGCAGGCGCGCCAGGGCCGCTGTGTCCTGGCCCTGGCTGAGGAAATCGACGGCCTGGTCGGTCATCAGGCCGAGATAACCCAGGGTCTGGCCCAACCCATCGTGCATTTCAGCGGCGATGCGGCTGCGTTCTTCCAGCGTTGCCACGCGCTCGGCCTGGGCATACAGGCGGGCGTTCTCCAGGGCCACGGCCGCGGTCGTCGCCAGCTTGGCCAGGAGGTCGGCCGATTCGGCGGTGAACCGGTCATGCGCCGGGCTGCCCACACACAGCGCACCGACGACGTGCGGGCCGCGGCGCAGCGGCGCGGCCAGGTGGCTGGCGCGATAGGCGGAGGCCAGCATGTGGCAGCCATCGTGGCAGTTCGTGCCGCCGCACGGCATAGCCCCTTCAGCGGTCAGGACGAGCTGCGCAAAACGCTCGCCGGCCGGCACCTGGTAACCCGCGATGGCCCTGGAGGGCCCGCTCAGCGCACGCAGGTGCAGCGCCTGCTGCGGTTCGTCCAGCAGGCAGAGCGAGGCCACCTCGGCGCCCAGCAGACCCTGCGCCTTGGCAGTTACCGAGTTCAGCACGAGCTGGACGTCGAGCTGCGCCGAAATCTCGCGGCTGACCTCGTTGAGTGCGTCCAGCTCGCGGGTGCGCTGCGCGACGCGCGTTTCCAGGCTGGCAGCCAGGCCCAGCAGCTCGGCGCGCGACGTTTGCAGCCGGCCGCGCATGGTCTCCAGGGTGCGCGACAGCAGGGCGATTTCCTGCGGCCCGCCGACCTGCACCGGCGTCGTCAAGTCATCGGCGCCGATGCCTTCGGCCGCCCGGTCCAGCTGCTGCAAGGGGGTCAGCAGCCAGCGGCGTACCAGCCAGCCGGCGAGCACCAGCAGCAGCAGCGCACTGCCCAGGAAAATTGCCTGCAGCAGACGCAGCCGGTCGATCTTACGGGTGGCGGTGTCCTGGTAGAGCTGAACCACCGCATCGGCCTGGGCCAACAGCGGACCGGACTGCGCGGCGATCGCCTGGGCGGCCGCCTGGCGCGCCGTACTGCCGGGCGTCGACTGCATCAGGCGATCCAGCCCGGCCGCAAAGACCTG
>CAZXQZ010000185.1:0-8572 GCA_964642445.1 uncultured Anaerolineae bacterium | reverse complement strand
CTGCCTGTTTCGATACCCGCTTACCTGGCGCGCATAGATGATCACGGGCCGCTGGATCCAACGCCAGACACGTTGTGCCGTTTGCACCTGGCGCACCTCTATCACGTACCGTTCGAAAACCTCGACATTCATCTTGGCCGTACGATACTCCTGGACGTCGATCGTTTCCACAAAAAAATCGTTGGTGCACACCGCGGCGGTTTCTGTTACGAGCTCAACGGGTTGTTTGCCGCGCTGCTCGGCGCCCTGGGGTACGATGTCACGCTGCTTTCGGCGCGGGTGATGGGGGAAGATGGCTCGTTTGGCCCCGAATTCGATCACCTCGTGCTCCTGGTGCAGCTCGAGCAGGCCCGGCGGTTCATACCGCACCAGCCGTTCGAACCGCCCCGGCAGCACGAACCGCCGTGGTTGGCCGACGTTGGTTTTGGCGATTCGTTTCGTAAGCCGCTGCGGCTGCAGGCGGGTGTCGTGCAGCAGCAGACCTTTGGCACGTACCGGCTTCAGCAGACTGACGAAACCTGGTGTCTCCAGGAGCTCGGCGAGACCGGCGAGTGGCAGCCCGACTACGCCTTCACTTTACAGCCGCGCGCGCTCGCGGACTTTGCTGAGATGTGTCACTTTCAGCAGACATCACCCGAATCTCACTTCACGCACAAACGCGTCTGTTCGCGCGCCACGCCCACAGGCCGCATCACGCTGAGTGATCGCCGGCTCATCACGACCGAGGGCACCCGGCGCGAGGAACGTATCCTGCGTGACGAGGACGAGGTAACCGCGGTGCTGGCGCGTGATTTTGGGATCGATCTGGGCCTGGCCATCGATTGAGCCGTAGCCAGGCTCGCGGCGCGCCGGCGAAAAGCCGATTGCGTGCAAGTGCCACGCACAGTCCGCCTGGGCGGACTTCAGCTATCAGCCTGACAATTGTGCATTTGGCTGATGCCAATCCATTCCTGAATGGCAGAAAATCATGGAAAGACTGAACATCGAAACCAACACCTTGTGGGAAGGCATCGTCGGGTACGCGCGGGCGGTGCGCATTGGGCAGTTTGTGTGCGTCTCTGGTACGACGGCCACCAACGCGGATGGGGAGCTGGTCAGCGTGGGGGACCCGTATGGCCAGACGATCCAAATCCTGACCAACATCGAAGCGGCGCTACGTCGCGCCGGCGCGCGCCTGGAGGACGTGGTTCGCACGCGCATTTACGTCACCAACATCGACGATTGGGAAGCGGTGGGCCGCGCCCACGGCGAATTCTTCCGCGATATCCGACCCGCTTCCACGATGGTGGAAGTGAGCCGCCTCGTTTCGCCGGAGATGCTGGTGGAAATCGACGCCGATGCTGTCATTGCGCGTAGCGAGGACTCTTACACGTAGGTCACAGCTCCTGCTGTGACCTACGACCTCTAATCAACCGGGCGCGCCGGTGGGGGTTGTACGGCAAGGAAGTCGTTGGCCAGGCGCTCGCTGTAGGAATTGATCAGCCACTGCACGCGCGCCGCGTTGTCCGAGGCAACCAGCAGCCCGACGTGGTGATGTTTGGGCAGGCGCCAGACAATCTCGGGATCGTTGTAGGCCGACGTGTCGGGCCATTCCTGCTGCGCCAGGCAGGTCACCAACCCGGCGTAACCGGTGCGCGCCGGCGGTACCACGTACGTCTCGCCCCGCGCCTGGGCCACCTCGATGCGTGCCCACTCGCGCCACAGGTGTATCCCCGTTGCCGCTTCGACCACACGGTCGATGTTCGCCCCGCCGACGCGGCCGGCCATCTCCAGAAAATAGAACTGCCCGCTGTCATAGGCATGGATGTACTCGGCATGCGTTACGCCACGCACCATGCCCATGGCGGCAATGACTTCCTTGTTGAGCGTTAGCAGGGTCTGTGCATCCGGCGAATCCAGGGGAACCGTCTGCGTGGAAAAGACACCCCCCTCGTGCATGAGCTTCATCGGCGCCTGACCATAGCGGCTGATCGCGGCAAAGACGACCTCGCGCTCGGAGATCAACGAATCGACGTGGAATACGTCGCCGGGCACAAAGTGCTCCAGCAGGTAGAACGACTGCCGGTCGCCCAGCACGTCGAGGGATGGCCAGAATTCGTCGGTCGATTGAATCTTGCGAATGCCAATCGACCCGGCTTCCGAGCGCGGCTTGAACACCCACGGCGGCGGAACCTGTTCCATGAACTCGCGCAGGCGGTCGTAATTGAGAACGTGGACGAAGTTGGGCACGAGGATGCCCTTGTCGCGCGCCTGCACGCGCATGGCGAGCTTGTCCCGAAAATAGCGCGCCGTGGTATCGCCCATGCCCGGTACCCGCAGGTGCTCACGCAGCGCGGCCGCCATCTCTACGTCGTAGTCGTCCATCGGTACGATGCGGTCGATTGCTCGCGTGCGCGCCAGGTAGCTGACGGCGTAGATGATGTCGGTCTCACGCGACATGTCGGGCATGTAGAAGACCTCGTCGATACTCTCCCAGGGCCAGGATTCCTCACGATAACGATCGCGCGTGATGAGCAGCACGCGGCAGCCCAGCTGTTTGAGCTGGCGCATGAAGTCGCCGCCTTTGAAATAACTGGCCAGACACAGGAAAGTAATCGGCTCGTTTGCTGCCATGGTGACGACCTCGCGATGGTGATATGAATACTTAAAGAGGGTCCCCATTGTAATGCGATTGTTGGGCAAATGCAAACTATTCTTTACTCGCCTTGAGCGAGAACATCAGCGGCAGGCTGCCGTCTTTGCTGCGCAGGCGCCACCAGCCGTCGATGCCTTCTTCCAGGCAGGGCAGCGCACGTTCGGCACAGAAGCTGAACTCGTGCAGGAAGTCGATCCGCAGACCTGCGTCGATCAGGGCCATCACGACCTCACTCAGGCTGTGGTTCCATTCGAAGGCGCGCGTGTTTTGCACCGGCGCATCCCAAACGGCATACGATCCCAATACTTCCCATTCCGTCGGTTGGGACGCAAAAAAATAGGGATGGGTGGGGTGCAAATCGGCGACCTGCCCGGCATCGTTGAAGACCGAAACGATGGGGTGAAACTCGGCGATGTAGAAGAAACCGCCAGGTTTCAGGTAGTGCGCGATGATCCTGCCCCACTGCGCCAGGTCAGACAGCCAGGCCAGGACACCAAACGAGGTGAAGACGACGTCAAACTGCCCGTGTAGAACATCCGGCAGCTCGTAGATGTCACTGACCACAAAGTGTGCCGGCAGGTTCAGTTCGCTGCTCAAGGACTGGGCCAGGGCAATCGCCTTGTCGGAGAAATCGACACCGGTGACCCGCGCGCCGTGGCGCACCCACGTCAAGCTGCCCAGCCCAAAATGGCACTGCAGGTGCAGCACGTCTTTGCCGCCCACGTCGCCGACTTCCGTGATCTCCAGCGGCGTCAGACCGGAACGGCCGGCCTTGAAACCGGGCACGTCGTAAAACGCCGATGCCACGTGCAGCTCGGCCCACTCGTTCCACAGGCTCAGGTTGTTTGCGGTGTACTGATCCATGGCTCTCATGGTGCCTTATTGGCGGGTGAGTCTTCTAGACTCCGGTGGCGGGCTGACGACCCGCAGCCGCTGCCATGGCCTGCAGCACACGATAGTCGGCCCGCAGTTGGCTTAGCTCTTCATCGCTGATGGGGCGGTCGCCGTAGTGGACCCGCATGTATGCCGCGGTCAGGCGCTGCAGGGCCGGCTCCTGGCCGGGGAAGGCCTGGTACAGCACCACCAGGTACTCGTCGGGTGGCTGTGCCGGCCGGCGGACAAAACCGTGCCGACGCGCCAGCCGGCTGACGTTGGCGTAGATGTTCTGCACCGAAATCGCGGCCAGCAGCTGGCTGCCCACGCCGTAGCGCTGAACCAGTCGGGCCAGATTACGCAGGCGCCGCCAGCCCCGCCGCGCCGCTCCACCCCCAAAGGTGATCGCCTCGCTGCCAGTTTGCTCCGATTCCTCGGCTGCCTGGCGGCCACGAATCCGACCGACGAACAGCAGAATAAAGCCGATGACGAGGGCAATCACCAGCAGCACGAATCCGTAGCGTAGCGCGCTCCACACCCAGGCCGGCACGGGAATCCCGGTGGGCGGTGGCAGCGGCTCACCCCCCGCGTCGGGTGCGCGCAGGTTGCGCAGGATGTTCTCCAGGTTTTGGGCCAGCTGCGGGTCAGACACCAGGCGGCGCAGCAACGCTTCGAGCCACTCGAACAGCGGGGCCAGCAGCCTCAGGATGAACTCGACGATAGCGATCAGCACCTGCCCGACGAGCTGCCAGAACGGGGCTGTCCAGCGCAGCAGCCCCAGGAACGGCTCCGGCGCGTAGACCTGTGCCAGCAGTGCGGTGATGCCCACCGTGATGCCAATCACCAGAACAACCTGCAACAGGCGCCCCAGCGGCAGCATGGCGCCGCGGCTCTCGTGTGCGCTGGCGGCGCGATCTTCGATCCGTGTCACCGAGACAGCAATCAGCCCCAGGCTCAAAAACAGCCATAGACAGCTCAGCGCCCCCAGGGTGCCACCCGGTCGTGCCGCCAGCAGACCGCCGCCGACGATCAAGAGGAGCAGCCCGAGACGAAAGCTGAATCCTACGCTGAAGAAACTGATCTCACGGCTGGTGGCGTTGGTGGCACGCCACCAGAGAAACAGGGCCACGCCGATGAGGACCAGCTCCGGTCGCAAACCGCGGTGGAAATTGAATACGGCCTCGCGCGTGTTGTCGATCCACTGCCAGTCGCTCAGCGGCGCGCTGGCATAAAGCACGACACGCACAGCCACCAGGGCTGTTACTATCACCAGGGCCACCAGGATGATCTCATAACGCGGCGAATCGACCTGGCGCCGGTCGAGAAACTCGATGGTGACCATCAGAAAAAGCAGGCTGGCCCACAGCGTCGCAAACACCAGGGCTGGTACGATGACCGGCGCGCGCCCAGCCCCCAGCCACAGGGTTGGGATCGACAGCACCAACACCAGAAACGGTGTGAACCAGGCCATTTCCATGCCAGCCAGGCACGCAAAAATCAAGCCGCGGCGGCGGTCGGTCAGCAGCATCAGCGTGTGACCTCCTCTGGCACGATGAGGTCTTCCACCAGGTGCGGCAGGTGCAGCACGGTCATGCCGGGCAGCAGCTCCGTGGGCGGCGCTTCGGCCAGGGTGAGCAGCACGATCTGCCGGCCGGCGTGGACCAGGGTGAGCAAGGAGGCCAGCAGGGCTGGATGGGCGATGCCGGTGACGACGACGATGGTCGATCCCCACGGCGTGCGCGGTGCCTCGTGCAGCAGCATCTCTTCGAGCGGTCCGGTGGCAAAAAAGGTGACCGCGGCCAGCAGTTCGAGGATGCGTACCAGCTGTTCGGGGCTGCGGCCAGGCAGCAGGCGGATGGGCTGGTCGCTGTTGGGGAGGGCGCCGTTGGCCATCAAGCCCACCGGCAGCTTCAGTTCGGCAGCCAGGGCGGCCAGGCTGGCCGCGACACTTACGGCGCGCTCCAGCAGCTCGGGCACGTAACCGTGCCAGTGGCGTTCGAGGGTAGCCACGTTGAGGAAGAGGAGCACCTGCGGCTCAGCGCTGGGCTCATAGGCGCGGCTGAGGATCTGGCGGTGGTGCGCAGTCGCCTTCCAGTGGATGCGGCGCTGGCTATCGGTGGGCTGCCACTCACGAATACCCACCGTGCGCAGGGGATCCTCGAACAGTTTGCCGCGCGCAGCCCGGTCACCAAAGGGATTCTTGTGCGGCAGACGCAGCTCGGCCACGGTGTAAAGCCGCGGGTAGATGATCAGACGCTGCTGTTCGGGGAAGGTTGCGCGCCGGCTGAAGAGGCCAAAACCGTCGCCCGTGCTCACCACGGCCGGCCCGTAGGCGAAGTAGCCACGCTCGTTGCAGCTCACCTGGTAGGTGCGGGTAATTCGCTGAAAAGCACCGGGCATCCAGAACGAGTGAAATTCGCCAAAATTGGTGACGGTGTTGACCTCGACCTGCTGGGTGTTGACGAGCAGGCTGTTGGGAAAACGGTCGATGATGCTCAACCAGGTGAGGGGCAGGAACTTCCGGTTGTGCACCTCCAGGGTGAGCTCGATCGTTTCACCCAGGAAAGCGCGTGTCTCACTCAAGTGGCGCTCGTAGTGCAGACCGTAGAGACTGAATTCGTTCCACAGCCAGGTGATCGCCGCGATGACGAGCAGACTGAGCGCCGCGGCGGTCAAAAACACGTTGCTGAGCAGGATGCCCAAAAAGGTCAGGATGACGGCCAGCGTAACCCACGCCTCGCTGAACTGGTTGTCCTTTTCCAGATCGACATAACGAGCGTGTTTGCGCAGAGGGCGCGGTTGCGTGCTTGCCATGATAATGGGGCTGGCTACTCGACCACCGGCACGGGCACGGTGTCGGCGATTTCGGCCACGACCTGGGCTGGCGTGCGGCCGCGCAGACGGGTCTGTGGGCTGACGTGGATGCGGTGGGTGAGTACCGCGGCGGCCAGGTGCTGAACGTCGCTGGGGATCACGTAATCGCGCCCGCGCAGCCCCGCCAGGGCCTGGCTGGCCTTGAACAGGGCCAGCGAGCCACGCGGTGATACGCCCAGCTCGACCGAGGGGTGGTCACGCGTCGCCCGCACGACCTGCAGCACATAGCGGCGCACGTCGGCGCTGACGTGAATCGAGCGTACTGCTGCTTGCAGCGCCAGCAGCTGCGTGCTGGTGGCCACTGGCTGCAGGTTGACGAGAGGTTCGTCCTGGGCATACCGCAGCAGCATTTCCTCCTCTTCCGCTTCACTGGGATAACCAAGGCGCACCTGCATCAGAAAACGGTCGAGCTGGGCTTCGGGGAGCGGAAACGTGCCTTCGAGCTCGATCGGATTCTGGGTTGCGAGCACCAGGAACGGTCGGGGCAGGGCATGGGTTTCACCATCGATCGTCACCTGCCGTTCCTGCATGGCCTCCAGCAGGCTGGACTGCGTGCGTGGGGTGGCGCGGTTGATCTCGTCACCCAGCAGAATCTGGCTGAAGACCGGGCCGGCGCGAAATTCGAAGGCCTGGTTCTGTTGGTTGAACACGCTGATACCGGTCACATCACTGGGCAGCAGGTCGGGTGTGAATTGAATGCGGGCAAAGGAGCAGTCGAGGCTGCGAGCCAGAGCCTTGGCCAGGGTGGTTTTCCCGATGCCGGGCACGTCCTCGATTAGCACGTGGCCATCGCACAAAACGGCGACAAGCATCAGCTCGACCACGCTGCTCTTACCGATCACCACCTCGGCCACGTTGTGCTGCACCGTCTGTGCAAACTCAGCCAGATTCAAGGTATGCATCCCTTCTTTGCGAAATTCGTGGGTGTTCTGTATTATACGCCTAATCCTTGACGAAGTACAAATGGACTTTCAGCGCCGTGCCCCGAGGTTCACGAGATGACCAGAGATAAAACGAGTGAAAAGACAACGCATCGCGGCCCGGTCGTTTGCCTGGGTTCCCTGGTAGCCGACCTGATTGCTTACCCCCTGCGCAACCTGCCCGCGCCTGGCCAGCAGGCCCTGGTCGATGCCATTGGCCTGCACACCGGCGGATGCGCCAGCAACGTGGCCACGGCGCTGGCGCGACTGGGTGTGCCGGTGGCGATGGTGGCCAGGGCGGGGACCGATCCCCTGGGTGACTTCGTAGTGCAGACCCTGGCCCACGCCGGGGTCGATATGCGCGGCGTGCGCCGCGTCACCACAGCCGGCACCTCCACGACTCTCGTGCTGGTCGACCCTGACGGTGAGCGGCGCTTCGTACACTACGTCGGCGCCAACGGCACCCTATGCCGGGGGGACGTCGACCCCTCGGTGCTGCGCAGCGCGTCGATGCTGTACGTCGGCGGTGCGCTGGTGCTGCCGGCACTGGACGGGCCGCCGCTGGCCGGTGTGCTGCGGGATGCCCAGGCCGCGGGAGTGGTCACGCTGCTGGACGTCATTTGGGACGATACCGGCCGTTGGATGGAGGTTCTGGCCCCGTGCCTGCCGCACGTCGATTACTTCTTGCCCAACCTGGCCGAAGGCCGGGCCCTGACCGGCCGCGAGACGCCGGCCGATGTTGCGCGTTGCCTGGTGGAGGCTGGTGCCGGCACGGTGATCCTCAAGCTGGGGGCGGCGGGCTGCCTGGTGATGGACCGGTGCGGCGAGTCATACCAGGTGCCAGCCCAGCCAGCCGTGGTTGTCGATGCGACCGGCGCGGGTGACTGTTTTGCGGCCGGGCTGGTGGCAGGGTTGTGGCATGGTTGGTCGTTGCGCGATGCGGCGCGCCTGGGGCACGCCGCGGGGGCGGCGTGTGTGGCCGCGGTGGGGGCGACGGCGGGGGTAGGGACGTTCGCAGAGATGGTGAGCATGGTCGAATCAGATCGTCAGGGCGTGTGACGGGAGAAGACGTGAAATGCGCAGACCCTTCGGGTTTTTGCTGCTGCCGGCGATTCGTGGCGCGCGGCGGCTGTTGCGCCGGCGGGGATACGTGGTGGAAGACGAAAACCCGAAGGGTCTTGGTGCGTGGACGCGCAGACCCTTCGGGTTTTTGCTGCTGCCGGCGGTTCGTGGTGCGCGGCGGCTGTTGCGCCGGCGGGGATACGTGGTG
>CAZXQZ010000184.1:0-8816 GCA_964642445.1 uncultured Anaerolineae bacterium | reverse complement strand
GCCGTGAGGGCCCGCCCGCGGATGATGTTGTTGGTCGAGCCGAGCCTGGGCCTCGCCCCGCTGCTGGTGGAGGAGATCTTCGCCATCATCAAACGCATCAACCGCGAGCAGCACACGACGATCCTGCTGGTCGAACAGAATGCGCGGCTGGCGCTTGGCGTGGCCGACCAGGCCTATATCATGGAAAACGGGCGTATCGTGCTCGAAGGTGCGCCCGCCGCGCTGCAGGACAACGCCGACGTGCGCGAGTTCTACCTGGGCCTGTCCGACGTGGGCCAGCGCAAGAGCTACCGCGACGTCAAACATTACAAGCGGCGCAAGCGCTGGTTGAGTTAGCGCCGCTGGTTCGCGCCCAATGCCAGCCGGTGAAGGTCGGTCTGGCAGTTGTTGGCGATGTCAAACGCCTGATTGCCCAGGGTGAACCTATGACTTTCTACGATCCAGACCTGGAGTGCCTGGCTCCGGCGGCGCAGGCCGCCTTCCAGTCGGCGCGGCTGCGGTCGACCGTGCAGCATGCGCACGTTCACGCACCGGCGGTGCGCCGCTTGTTGGATGCGGCCGGTGTCGTGCCGGACCAGGTGAAGGGCGTGGCCGACCTGGCGGGGGTGGCTATCACGCGCAAAGACGACCTGATCGACCTGCAGGCCACGGACCCGCCGTTTGGTGGGTTCGCCGGTGTACCGCTGACAAGCATGCGGCGGCTCTACCGCTCGCCGGGGCCGCTGTATGACCCCGAAGGCGACAAACCCGACTACTGGCGCTGGGCGCCGGCCTTGTGGGCGGCGGGCTTCCGGCGTGGTGACATGGCCCTCAATCCCGTGGCCTATCACCTGACACCCCTGGGATTCATGTTCGACAGTGCGCTGCGGGTGTTGGGCTGTGGCATCGTGCCAACCGGCCCGGGCAATACCGAGGTACAGGTGGCGTTCTTGCGCGACTTTCCGGTGACGGCGTACGTGGGCCTACCGAGTTACCTGCTGGCAATTTTACATAAAGCAGGGGAACTGGGACTGGACCCGCGCCGGCTGGCGCTGAAAAAGGCCTTCGTGGCGGCTGAGCCGTTTCCGCCGTCGCTGCGCCAGGCGCTGGCCGATTATGGCGTCAATGCCCGCCAGGGTTACGGCACCGCCGACGCCGGCAACCTGGGTTACGAGTGCGAACGCGCTGACGGCATGCACGTTCCGCTCGACGTGGTCATCGAGTTCGTGGACATCAACAGCGGGCAGGGCGTCGCGCCGGGCGAACCCGGTGAGGTGGTGGTGACTCTCCTGGAGGAGACCTATCCGCTGCTGCGCTTTGGCACCGGTGATCTGGCGATCTACACCGACGAGCCGTGCCTCTGTGGCCGCACCACGCGGCGCATCACCGGCATCGTCGGCCGGGTCGGGCAGGCGGTCAAGGTGCGCGGCATGTTCGTCCACCCACGGCAGGCCATTGTGGCGCTGCACGAGTTTCCCGAGCTGGCACGCTGGCAGCTGGTGGTGACGCGCGCCGGGCACCAGGACGGCATCGTGTTGCATGCCGTGCTGCAGCCGGGGGTGACGGTGGGGCCGGCATGGCAGGAGGCTGTGGCCGCGGCGCTGCGGGTCGCGCTCAAGGTGCGCGTGGACGTCACGGTCGTCGATGAAGGTGTCGTGCCGGCCGATGCTGCGCCCCTGGTCGACCGGCGGGTGTGGGAATGACGGTAGACGACGAAGGGAATCCCTGAAAGGCTGCTGATAAGTCTCAATGTCGGTTTCCGGCCGGTGCGGGTCTTCTACGAACCCGGAGCGGTTGAATTTGCCGATGCGTGTGTTGTGTGATAGCATCTAGTCCGAGCTGTGTCTAATACAGAGATCGGACTAGATCATGTTTGTCGACCGTGAAACCGAAATTCGAGCACTCGACGACATCCTTGCGCGAGGTGGCGCGCAGTTTCTTGTTGTCTATGGCCGTCGCCGGGTTGGGAAGACGACGCTGCTGCTGGAATGGGCGCGACGCAGCCAGGCACCCACCCTATATTGGGTAGCCGCCCGCGAGCCTTCGGCTCTCCTACTCCGTGGATTCTCGCAAGCGATCTATGGCCATGCCCATCCTGATCACCAGATCGATCCGCGCTTTAGCTACCCATCCTGGGAAATGGCACTACGCGAGGCGGCCGCACTCGCACGTGATCGGCGACTGATCCTGATCATCGATGAGTTTCCCTATGCGGCGCAGTCGGAACACGCCCTGCCCTCGCTGCTGCAAAACGCCTGGGATCATGCTTTCAAGAGCACGGAGGTGGTCCTGGTGCTTGCCGGCTCGCAGGTCGGCATGATGGTGGACGCGTTGAGCTATCACGCGCCACTGTATGGCCGGGCGACGGCGCAGTTGCCGTTGAAACCGCTGCCGTTCCGGTCTCTGTCCCAGTTTTTTCCCCGCTACAGTGCCGAACAGCGGGTGGCAATCTATGCGATTTTGGGCGGGATTCCGGCCTATTTGGAAAAATTCACGGATGACGTTTCGCTGGCGAGCAATGTGCGAGAGCAGATCCTGTCGTCTACCAGCATTTTCCAGCAGGAAGCCCTTTTTCTGCTGCAGGACGAAGTGCGAGAAGTCAACAACTACCTGGCTGTCATTCGGGCGATTGGCGAAGGCGCGCACAGCCTTGACGACATTACGCTGAATTCAGGTCTGGCCAAGAACCATGCCAGCACCTACCTGGCTCGTCTGCAAGAATTGACCTTAGTTCAGCGACAGGTACCGGCCACCCTTCCCAGGAACAAGCGCACGACCCAGAGTCGGTACGTGCTGGATGATGCTTTCCTGCGCTTCTACTTCCGGTTTCTGGCCCCGCATCGGATTCTGTTGGAGCAAGGGTTGGTCAATCGGCTGTGGGAACTGATTAGCGACGGACTGCCATCATTTGTGGGTCAGACCGCTTTCGAGGACATTTGCCGTACCTGGACACTAGAACAGGCTGCGGCCGGCGGTTTGCCGTTTCTGCCCGACGCGGTGGGCCGGCACTGGTCGCACGATACCGAGATCGACGTTGTGGCAGTCAATTGGTCGCAGCACCAGATCCTATTGGGCGAATGCAAGTGGGGTGTCGATGCAGTCGGGCGTGACGTCATCGAGAGTTTGGTCAATGTGCGGGCACCCCGCGTCCTGGCAAAACTGGACGGCACCGGTTGGCAGGCGCACTTCGTCTTTTTTGCGCGTGTTGGCTTCACCGACGCGGCGCGCAGCCATGCCGCCACGGCAGGTGCCCGCCTCGTTGATTTGGCCATGATCGATGCGGATTTGAGCATGGTATCGTGATTGTGAGACCATGACAGTCTTCGATTGTGACGTGGGCCGGATGTACGGAGTCCAATTCGTTGACGCACTGGGCATGGGCCCGGCTTCGGTGTTCCTGGCGGATGGTTCCGCCGTGAGTGTAACCAAGGAGGTGAGAATTGTCGACTGACATCCTGGATGCGAACAAATCGGCCCGCGGCTGGATCCTCTACGATGACCTCTGTGGTTTTTGCCAGCGCTGGGTTCCGATGTGGGGAGACACCCTACGCCGGCATCGTTTCCACTTTGCGCCCCTGCAGGCGGATTGGGTGGCACAGGCGATCCCGATGGACCGGCAGGAACTGATGAAGGACCTGCGCCTGCTGCTCGCTGATGGGCGTCTGCTCAGCGGGGCCGACGTCTACCGCTACGTGATGCGCTTCATCTGGTGGGCCTTTCCGCTCTACCTCTTTGCGGTAGCCCCCGGGACGCGGCGCGTCTTCGACTGGGGTTACCGTACGTTTGCCGACAACCGCTATCAAGTCTCGGCTGCCTGCCGCCTCGAGCCAAAACCCCGGATTGAGGTGACGTATGATGAACCGGCGCCAGTTTTGTGAGCGCATGTTGGCGCTGGGTGCCACGGTTGCTGTCGCACCGCTGATCGACGCGTGCGGCCGGATAGTGGCCACGCCACCTGCGGTGCCTACGTCGACGCGAGTGCCTACTCCCACGGCGGCTGCCACGACCGCAGCCCCAACACCACGCCCACCCACCGCGACCGCGACGTCCGAGCCCACCGCGGCCCCCACCGCGACGCCAACGCCGGATCCCTCACTGGCTGCCGTTGCCCTGGTCAGCACAACCGATCGCGCGGCCGGCGTGCGGCAGGCCATCGAGCTGCTGGGGATCACCGCCGTGCGGGGACGCCAGGTCCTGCTCAAACCCAACCTCAACAGCGTGGATCCTGCGCCCGGCTCGACGCATCCCGACGTCCTGCGTACCCTGCTGGCCAGCCTGTCCGACCACGGCGCCAGCGCCATCACCCTGGCCGACCGCAGCGGCATGGGCGATACAGCGCAGGTGATGCAGCAGACGGGGGTGTTCGACCTGGCCAAACAGTTTGGCTGCGCAACGATCGTCCTGGAGGCGCTGCCGGCCGATGCCTGGGAAATCCGCAACGGCGACGGAGTTCACTGGCGCCGGGGTTATCCTGTCCCCAAGCTGCTGCGCGATGCCGAGTGTGTCGTACAGACCTGCAACCTGAAGACCCACCGCTTCGGCGGGCACTTCACGCTCTCGCTCAAAAACTCGGTGGGACTGGTGGCCAAGTACCTCGCTGGCTACAACTACATGAGCGAGCTGCACGGCACACGCGACCAGCGCCGGATGATTGCCGAGATCAACGCCGCCTACCAACCGGCACTCGTCGTCGTGGATGGGGTCGAGGCATTCGTGAGCGGCGGGCCGGACACCGGGCGTCGCGCCGATACGCACGTCATCCTGGCCGGCACCGACCGGGTGGCGATCGACGCGATCGGTGTCGCGATTCTGCGCCTGTTTGGCACGACACCCGAAGTCAGTCGTGGCCGCGTTTTCGAGCAGGAACAGATTGCACGGGCGGTCGAGCTGGGCCTGGGGGTCGATTCGCCGGCGAAGATCCGTTTCCTGACCGCAGATGCTGCCAGTGCCGGCTATGCAGCCCAGGTCACGCAGGTGCTGCAGGCGTAGCGGGGGATGGAGCTGTGACTAATGGGTCACTTGCCACGACTGTAGTCATTGATCGAGCGTAATCGATGGCGATGCTCAAGCCAAGTGACCCTTAGTTCGAGTGCGAGTGCGAGTACCGTTGCACTGAGTACGAGTACGACTACCGTCCTACTCGTACTCCTACTCGTACTCGTACTCGATCCTTGCCGCGGATCCGAGTCGTAGTGGGTCACTTGCATCAACGAATTCGGGTGATCTTGCCCCAGCTACCTACGCCACACGCAACGCTCTCATCCCTATACCCAAAATTCGTGCAAATTGGCGTTATTCGCGGTTGAAAATGGATGCGTCGGTAGTCACCACATGCCGATTGCTTGACAAGTGTCATTGGCTGTGGCATCATTCGTTAGGCTCGAAGTGAGGAGGATAAGATGAAGAAGATCACCTTGTGCATCGTCAGCTTGATGCTGCTGTTCGTCGCCGGCTGCGGCGGCCCAGCAGCCACGCCCACCGCGGTGCCCGTGGTGGATACACCCACCAGCGAACCCACGCCCATGCCTGACACGGCGGCCGGTGCCGTGAACAGTTTGGAAGACGTCCAGAAAGCCACCATCCAGATCGAATCACAAGGGTCGTTTGTGGATCCGGCGGGAGAACAGAGCAGCACCGCTGGCCGCGGTTCGGGGTTTATTATCGACCCGACGGGCATTGCCGTGACGAACAATCACGTCGTCGCGGGTGCTGCCTTGCTGAAAGTGTGGGTGGGTGGCGAGAGCAAGACCTACAATGCCCGCGTACTCGGGGTGTCGGAATGCGCCGACCTGGCGGTGATCGACATTGCCGGGGATGGCTTCCCGTTCCTCGCCTGGTACGACGGCACGATCCGGCCAAGCATGCCGGTGTACGCCACCGGATTCCCCCTGGGTGATCCGGAGTACACGATTACCGACGGCATCATCTCCAAACGCCGCGCCGATGGTGAAACCAACTGGGCGTCTTTGAATTCAGTGCTGGAGCACACGGCGACCATCAATCCGGGGAATTCGGGCGGCCCGTTGGTGACAGAGGATGGGCAGGTGGTCGGAATCAATTATCGCACCCGCGCCGACACCAACCAGTACTACGCCATCGACATGGACCAGGCGCTGCCCATCATCGAGCGGCTGCGGGCCGGCGAGGACGTCGAATCGATCGGGATCAACGCCGAAGCGGTGCAGTACGAGTCGGACCTGTCGGGGGTGTGGGCGGCGTCGGTGCAGTCGGGTTCAGTGGCCGACAAGGCCGGCCTCAAAGGCGGCGACATCGTGACCCAGATCGAGGGGGTGGACCTGGCGCAGGATGGCACGATGGCCGATTACTGCGACATCATCCGCACGCATGACCCAGACGACACGCTGAACATCCAGGTCGTGCGGTTTGCCACCCAGGAAGTGTGGGAGGGCCAGCTCAACGGGCGCCCGCTGGCGTTGTCCTTCTCATTCGAGGAGACTGCCCAGGGAGACGTGACCGACACGGGGGAGACGGCCGACTACGACAGCTACGTCACGGTCGAAGATGAGTCCGGGGCGATAACGATGGAGGTCCCGGAGGCGTGGGATGCCGTTGACGGCAGCCTGTGGTTGGACGACAACGGCGACGTCCTGGGGGCGCAGCTGTCGGCTGAGCCGAGCGGTGAGGGGGCCAGGCCCTTCGTTTCGTTCCTGGCAACGCCGATCAGTGAGGCGTTGGATATCGACAATGTCCTGGATACGTTTGCCGCGGACTATGGTGAGATTTGTGCGACCACCGAAGAACGATCCGAGTACGAGGACGGGCTCTACACCGGGAAGTATGACTACTACACCGGCTGCGGTGACGCCGACGAAGTTGTTTTTGTGATTGCGGCGATGCCCGAAGAGCAGAATTTCCTGGTGCTGGTCGTCGTGCAGGCCCTGACCGAGGCCGACCTGAGCGCCGCCGATCGGATTTTCGACACGTTCAAGGTGGTTGGCGAGCTACCGGGGACGCCATAACGATTGCCCACGCCGTCACTTGACTGGCAATCACTGATACTAGCGGGCGTTGATACTCTCAACGCCCGCTGTTTTTTATTGGCGCGATGTTGCGGTCTCCCGCCTCTTCAGCCTCCAGAACACCTCGAACACACCACCGGGCAGATGATCATCCGCGAGCGGTTCCCATCCGCATCGATTTCATATCGGTTTTACTATCGGTTTGTGGTTTCAATTCAGGCACGAACCTGGCTTAATACAGGTGCAGTTCAGGAAGGCACCCCGCATTCACAAGCGTGATGGCGACATCGGTTCGCTGAACGACCCTGGTTCAGCAAGGAGGTGCACACGAAACACCACAGGCACGTTTACCGGTTTTCAGCCATTTGATCGCTCAGAAAGGAGCAACCTGATGAAGAAGCTGTCCCTGATCGTACTGCTGGTCCTTGTGTTCAGCGTGACCGCCGTGGTGGTCAACGCCGCTCCGCCCACATGGTTCTACCTGGTGTCCCCCGATATGCCCTGCCGGCTGCCCGATGCGTCCGGGCAACCGCAGGATACCATCGAGTCCAAAGTACGGATGTACGAGATCTCCGACAACTTCGTGCAAATGGATTGTGAAGGTACGCTGGCCGCAGGCGCCACCCTCCCCGATCACCCCATGGCGCTGACCTACTTCGAAACCAAGGTGTACTGCGGGACCTTCTACGGTGAGCCCCTCCTGCTCTCGCGAGCCTATTCTGCCACTGTGCTGCCCGACGGCACGGCCACCATCAGTTGTTTGTTCCGCATCCATTAGCTGTTCGACCCCCCATGTGCCGGGCAGGCTGCCTCCGGGGCCTGCCCGGCATGTTGTTCACTCTACTACGTTTGTCTTACGCGGACCTGCTACACTATGATCGACGATCAGTCTCGATAGTGTTCGAAACAGGAGGAAGACATGTTTGACAGACAGTGGATCGTGCGCTTGACGGCCCTGACCGTGCTCGGCCTGGTGCTGGCTGCCTGCGCCACACCGAATCTGCCGGTGGGCGGGGCGGTGCCAGCCGCCACGGCGGTCGAAACCGCGGTCAAGCCAGTGGAAAACACGGTCGAACCCACCGCGGAAGCGACTGCCACCCTACCGCCCCAAGACGGCGACAAAGTGACCCTCAACATCAACCTGGGCGACGAGCCGCACACCCTGGACCCTTCGCTGGTGGCGGAGGTAACGGCAGCCGAAGTGGTCGATAACCTGTTCCTGGGTCTGACCAACGTCGCGGCCGACGGCAGCGTCGAGCCCGAGCTGGCCACGTCGTGGACGCTGTCCGGCGACCGGCTGACCTACACGTTCACGCTGCGTGATGATGCCACCTGGGTGCGCCACACCGCGGACAACGGCGTGCAGGAGTTGGGGCCGGTCACGGCGTACGACGTGGTCTACGGCGTCAAGCGCACGTGCGACCCGCGCACGGCATCGACCTATGCCTACGTGGATTACATCATCGCCGGCTGCCAGGAGCTCAACACCGCCGACCTCAGCCAGCTGAGCGCCGCGGAGATCCAAACCCTGGTGGATGGTGTGGCGGTGGCGGCGCCCGACGCCCATACCGTGCAGATTACCGTGGACACCCCGGCTGCCTATTTTCCATCGATCGCCGGGCTGTGGGGTAACCGGCCCCAATACCAGGCCGCGATCGACGAGTACGGCGATCGTTGGACCGAACCGGGATCCATCGTCACCAATGGCCCCTATGCGCTGGTGAGCTGGCTGCACGACGACAACCTGGTGCTGGAGAAGAACCCGTTCTGGTACGGCTGGCGCGAGGTGGACGGCAATGTCGAGCGCATCGAGATGGCCATGGTGGTGGATACTGCATCATCCTTCGCCAGGTACGA
>CAZXQZ010000183.1:1428-9002 GCA_964642445.1 uncultured Anaerolineae bacterium | reverse complement strand
TTGGCACCACGAGTACGTTGGCGGTGCTGATGGGGCGCTGGCTGCGGGTGCCGGTGGTGGTGAGCATCGGCGGCGGGGAGCTGGTGTGGCTGCCCGACATCGGCTATGGCGGTGTCGGTACGTGGCGGGGGCGGGCGCATGCCGAACTGGCCTGGCGCCATGCCCGTGCGGTGACCGGCGGCAGCCAGTTTGTATTGGAGAGGGTCCGGCCGCGGCGGGCGGATGCACACTGGGTGCCGCTTGGGGTCGACCGGGGGTTGCTGGCCGGCCCGGTTGACCGGCCGGCAGGCCCGCCGTGGCACCTGCTGCACGTCGCCAGTATCAACCGGGTGAAGGATCAGACGACCCTGCTGCACGCGCTGCGCCGGGTGCTGGACGAAGCACCCGACGTTTGCCTCGACTGGGTGGGCGAGGATACGCTGCACGGCGCGCAGCAGCAGCTGGCCGCCGATTTGGGGGTGGCCCACGCGGTGCATTTCCACGGCGTGCTGCCGATGCGTGCGCTGCCGTCCCTGTACCAGCGGGCCCACCTGCTGATCCAATCGTCGCGCCACGAGAGCCAGGGCGTGGCGGTGTGCGAGGCGGCGGCCTGTGGGGTGCCCACGGTGGGCACGGCTGTGGGCCTGGTGAATGAGCTGGCGCCGGCCGCCGCCTGGCGAGTGCCGGTTGGGGATGCCGCGGCCCTGGCCGATGGTATCCTGACCCTGCTGCGTCATTCAGACCAACGGCAGCAGCTGGGTACCGCCGCGCAGGCGTGGGCACAGGCACACGATGCCGATTGGACGGCCCACACCTTCGAGGCGCTCTACGAGTCGTTGCGCGCGTAGTCATAGAAACGAGGTACCAGAACAGACGATGACCACAAACACTGAAAAACCCCTCATCCTGCTCTACAACCCCACGGTGGCCAAGCCCGGGTATCACCGGTTGCCGCATTCGCTCTTGCAGCTGGGCAGCTTGCTCGAAGGCCGTTATCCCTACGAGATCATCGACGGCAACCTGGAGCAGGGTCGCGATCGGCCGGGCGAGATCATCGACCAGATCAGACATGACGGCGTGCGCTACCTGGGGGTGACCATCATGCCCGGTCCGCAGCTGCAGCGGGCGGTTCCCGACATCAAACGCATCAAAGCGGCCTGCCCCGAGGTGACTATCATCGTGGGCGGCTATTTCCCCACCAACCATCCCAACACCTGCGCCAAAGACCCGGCGATCGATTACGTTGTGCTGAGTGCGGGTGAAGACACCCTGCTCGATTTGGTCGACACGCTGGAACGCGGCGGTGATCCGGCGCAGGTGGCGGGTCTGGCCTTTGCGCGCGACGGCCAGGTCGTTCGCACACCACCGCGCTCACCGCACCACCCCAACGATCTACCGTGGTACCCCTACCACAAGGTCCCGGTCGAGCAGTACGTCAACCGCACGCACCTGGGCGCGCGCACCCTCAGCCACCACAGCAGCTTCGGCTGCCCGTTCTTCTGCAACTTCTGTGCTGTGGTTGTGCTGGCCGAGGGTAAGTGGCTGCCCGAGAGCGCCGCGCGCCTGGGTGAATTGACCCAACACATGGTCGATCGCTGGCAGATCGATGCGCTGGAGTTTCACGACAACAACTTCTTCACCAGCGAAGCGCGCGTCGCCGGTTATGCCCAGGAGCTCCTGCGCCGCGGCCTGAAGGTGAACTGGTGGGGTGAGGGCCGCATCGATACGATGCTCAAGTTCAACGACGAGACCTGGCGCCTGATGCGCGACAGCGGGCTGAAGATGGTTTTCATGGGTGCGGAGAGCGCCGACGACGAGACGCTCAAGCGCATGAACAAAGGCGGCACGCTGACCGCCGACAAAACCCTGGCCCTGGCGGCGCGTGCCCGCCAGTTCGACATCGTGCCCGAGTTCAGTTTCATCCTGGGCAATCCGCCCGATCCCAGTGCCGACATCAAACGCGGCATCGAGTTCATCCGGCGCGTCAAAGAGACCAATCCGGACGTCGAAATCATCATGTACCGTTACGATCCGGTGCCGCTGGCCGGCGAGATGTGGGACGGTGCCGCCTCGACCGGTTTTGCCTTCCCACAGACGCTGGATGAATGGGTCGATCCCAAGTGGGAACGTATCCAGCTGCGGCGCAGCGCCGACACACCGTGGCTGACCCAGGCCGACCGTGACCTGATGCGCAACTTCGAGACGGTGCTCAACGCCTATTACCCCACCACGACCGACCGCCGGCTGCGCAGCCCCATGTGGTACGCCGCACTCAAGGCCCTGAGCACCTGGCGCTACAAGACACGCTTCTACCAGAAGCCAGTGGAACTGCACAAGCTGCAGGAGTGGATTCGTTATCAGCGGCCCGAGACGTCGGGGTTTTAATAGCAAACCCTTCGGGTCTGGCAGACCCGAAGGGTTTTGACCAGCCATGCACATCGCCATCGTCAACTACGCCCATGCTGCGGACCTGACCGATCCCGACGACTTGCTCACGCGTTACTTCTCGCTAACCAACTGGGCCGACGGCCTGGTCGCGGGGGGCGCCGAGGTGACTGTGTTGCAGGCCTTTGGGCACGACGCCACGCGGGTGCGCGGCGGTGTCACCTACCGGTTCGTAGGCGACGGTCTTCCGCCACTGCCGCGCCAGTGGCAGGTGCCGCGGTGTCTGCACCGGGCCGTGCGTCGAGCTGAACCGGACGCAGTTCACGTCAATGGGCTGGTGTTTCCGTTCGCCCTGTGGGTACTGCGCCGCCAGCTGCCACCCTCCGTCCCGCTGCTGGCCCAGCACCACGCCGAGCGGCCCTGGACGGGACGACGCGGCCTCGTGCAGCGCGTGGGGTTGGGCGCCGCCGACGGCTTTATGTTTGCCGCGCGCGCCCTGGCCGAGCCATGGCTCGCACGCGGTGCGATTCGCAGCCGTCAGCCGGTCTACGAAATCATGGAAGGCTCGACCACCTTCCAGGTCTGGCCGCGCGCCGTGGCGCGTGCCCAAACCGGCATGACCGGTGAACCGGTTTTCTTCTGGGCGGGCAACCTGGATGCCAACAAAGACCCGCTCACCGTGCTGGCCGGCTTCGAGCTGGCCCTGCCGGCCATGCCGCAGGCGCGCCTGTACATGGCCTACCGTTACGCCGACTTACTGCCGCAGGTAAAGGCTCGTATTGCCCAGAGCCCGACCCTGGCCGGCGCAGTGACCCTGCTGGGGTCTTTCCCGCATGCCGACATGGAGCGTTACTTCAACAGCGCCGATTATTTCGTGCAGGGCAGTCACCGCGAAGGCAGCGGCTACGCCCTCAGCGACGCCCTGGCCTGCGGCGTGGTACCGGTGGTAACCGACATCCCGACCTTCCGCGTGATGACCCACCAGGGTGCATTCGGCGCCCTCTGGCCGGTCGACGATGCCCAGGCCCTGGCCGACGCCCTACGCACGGTGACAGCACGTCCCTGGGCCGAGCAGTCGGCCGCCGCTCGCCAGTTCTTCGATGCCCAGCTCAGCATCAGCGCCATCGCCCGCCAGGCCCTCGCGGCCTATTCCGAACTGGTCAGCCGGCGCAATCCGGTTCGCTGATGAATGTGAAGCGTGGGTCGCCATGGCGGGCCCGCCTTGAACTAAAGTTCAGGCTCATAGCTCAAGGCCGCTGAAGCGGGCTGTGCGGATACACCGCCGCCCTACCCCCACAACCACGAAAGCCATCACGATGCATTCGTCACCTGCGCCATGGACCAAGCGGCAGATCATCCTCACCGCAGCGGCAATCACCCTGCTGATCGCCCTCGCCTGGTTCTACCTGCGCCCGCACGCGCGCCAGGTGACCCATGGCTTTGTGGCATACTACATCGTCAGCCACATTCTGGCCTTCTCACCTGGCGACCTGGTCGCGGCCTATGATCCCACCTGGTTTGCCGCCGCGGTCGCACGCACGGTCACGCCGGCGGTGCAGGAGGTCTTTACGGTCCAACCGCCCACGATGAGCCTGCTCCTGCTGCCGTTGGTCTGGCTGCCGCACGATGCCGCCCGTGCGATCTGGCTGGGGGTGAGTTTGTTGTTCATGATCGCCGGGCTCATGCTGCTGGCCGACGCCCTGGCCCTGCCGCGGCGTTGGGGTCTGTGGGTTGCCCCGCTGCTATTCGTCTTCCTGCCGGTACGCGAAGTGTTCCGGATGGGGCAGGCCTATCTGTTTTTGTTCTTTCTGCTCTGCCTGGTTTTTTGGGCCGTTTTGCGCCAGCCACGCGGCCGGTATGCCGACCTGGTGGGCGGCCTGGCCCTGGGCCTGATGGCGGTCCTGAAGACAGCCGCCCTGTGGCTGTGGCCGCTGCTGCTCATCGGGCGGCAGTGGCGCGTCGTCGCCTGGGCCGCGCTGACAGCCGGGCTGGTGGTGCTTTTCTCGCTGCCGCGTGTTGGCCTGGCACCCTGGCAGGTCTACCTGGATCAGCTGCCGCAACTGGCGAGTATGCCCGAACGAAGTGTCACCGCATACCAGACCGTGACCAGCCTGTTTTTGCAGCTGTTTGCGTACGACGCGCGTTTCAACCCAGCGCCGGCCGTGCAGTGGCCAGCCCTGGCCGCTGTATTGACCCTGGCCGTCCAGCTTACAACCTTTGGGCTGACGGCCTATTGGCAGCGGCTGCACGATGACCGGCTGCCGGTGCGAGCTCTCAGTTTGGCCCTGGCGGCGGCGCTGATGACGGCCAATGCGCCGCTTGGTGAGAGTTATCACTACGTCATGGTACTGCCCGCTCTGCTCATCGCCGCGTGGTGGGCATGGCAGGTGCGGCCCGGGAGGTTGGCCTGGCTTGTCCTGGGTGGTGTCATTTTTCTGATTGCTGCGCCCCTGCCGTACACCGATCCGCGCCTGGCGGTCGGCTGGTGGGCGCTGCTGGCGTACCCGCGCGTCTACGGCGCGTACCTGCTGTGGGGCTGGCTGGCCTGGGCGCTGCGCCGGCCACCGGTCGAGGATGGGGCACGTGGCAACCGCCTGGCGGCCTAGACTCGTCCTGCTGGGACTACTCCTACTGTTCTGGGGCATTTCACTGCGGCACCTCACCGTCGTGCCGCCGGTGTACGAGGACGAGCCCTGGCAGGCTTCCAGCGGCTGGAAGCTGGCAACGGAGGGAGTCTTCGGCACCGACCTGTTTGCCGGTTTTTACGGCATGGATAACCGTTACTACGGCTACATGCCGCTGCATCCCCTGCTGCTGGCCGGCGTCTTCCGTTTTGCCGGGGTCGGGCTGTTCCAGGCGCGCTTCGAGGCGGTTGCGCTGGGGTTGCTGACGCTGGCGCTGACTGTGACCGTGGCGCGCCGTTTGTTTGGCGGTTGGCGCAGCGGTCTGCTGGCGGTCGTTTTTCTACTGGCGGTGCGGCTGACCATTGTGACGCCTTTTCGGATCACCGGGATTCTCTTTCTGGACATCACCCGGCTGGCGCGTTACGACATGGTCGTGCCGGTGTTGGGCCTGGCGGCTTTTTATGTCTACCTTCGCATCAGTGGTATCGGGCATTCGCCGCCCGATACTCGCTGGCAGCGGCGCTATTTTGCAGCCGGTGTCCTGGTGGCGCTGGCCGGCCTGGCCCACCTCTATGGCCTGTTCTGGCTGCCAGTCCTGGTGCTGTTGATCCTCTGGAATGGCGCGCCCGGCGGAGCCGGTTGGCGGGCGCGGCTGCACGCGCTGGGGGCCTTGCTCGCCGGTTTCATCCTCCCCTGGCTGCTCTACCTGGTCTACGTTCTGCAGGACCTGCCGGCCTGGCGCGGCCAAACCAGCTTCTACGGCGACCGCTTCGATCTGTTCAATCCAACCTGGTACCTGACCAACCTGCGCCTGGAAGTCAATCGTTATGCACCGGGGCTGGACCTGGGAAGTCCGGATGTGCTGCTGCGGGTGGGCTGGTGGGCCACGTTGATCGCACTGCCGGCGGTGCTCCTGGTCCTGGCCTGGCGGGGCTGGCGCCACCGGGATGCGCCGGCGCGGGCGCTGGTCGTGCCTGGACTGGTGATGCCGTTGTTGTTCGCCCTGCTGATTCGCCTCAAGGTGGCCAACTACCTGGTGGTGGTTCTGCCCGTGTGGGCGATCGCGCTGGGCTGGGCGGTGGGGCAGCTGTGGGACGGGGCAGGCCAGCGGGCGCGGGCCGGGCGCGGGCTGCGGCTGGCGATTGCCGTGCTCCTGGCGTTGATCGTCCTCGAAGGTGGCTGGCGTGTGGCCGCCCTCGACCGCACCGCACGCACCACCACACCCTACGCCCAGCTCAGCGCGCAGATCCGCCAGGCGCTGCCCGATGATGCCCGGGTGCTGGTGCTGCACACCTATTGGCTGGGCCTGCGCGACTACGACGTGCGCACGTTTGCCGTTCCCGTGCTGTGGACCGATCCTGCGTTCACCCAGCCCCCGATCACCCTCACCGCCGGGCTGGACCGCATCGCACCCGACGTCGTGATCATCGACCCACGAATGCGCGCGTATATTGCCTATCCCGGTGCGCCCAACCAGGCCAACGCCCAGGCGCTGCAGGACTGGCTGGCAGGTCACCAGGCACGATTGGTAAAAACCATCGACGACCCCACCTACGGCACCTTCGAGATTTTCCAGGTGCCGCCCAGATGAAGGCCCAGGGTCGAGTCCTGCATTGGCTGGGCGTGATCGGGTTGACCGTGATGCTGGTCGCCGGCGCTGCGGGGCTGGTCCACCAGGTTCGTTTCATGGTCCTGCCGGTGCTGCCCGTGGCGCGCCTGTGGCTCGATCCGGACGCCCAGGCACGCGCCATCCTGGGTGACGTGCCGTACGACCTCTTGCAGGCCGCCAATGCCGTGCTGCCACCGGACGCCACGGTTCTGCTGGTGACCAACGGTCGTGCCGTACGCCAGACCGAGTACATCACCTTTCACCGGGCGCTGTACTACCTGGCGCCACGAGCCGTGTGGTGGCTCTCGCCCGCACCTTCGGATGGCACGTGGGAGGCGCGCTGGTGGATTTCAGCGCCGCTCAGCGTGCAGTCGGTCGCGACCGTAGCCGCCGCCCAGCAGGCCACGCATATCCTGGCTGTGGGCATCGACGATTCTCTACTGCCTGGACAGCGCCTGCTACAGACCGGTGATGGTTACCTGCTCGCCCTGGATGAGAACGCACCTTCCGCATCTGCACTGCCCACTGTCACCGTGCCAGCGCGGCCGCTGCCTGGACCGGTGCTGGTAGCCCGGCTGCTGCTGCTCCTGACGGGCCTGGGCACGATGTTGCTGTGGGGCTGGTTGGTCCTGGTGGCCGCCAGGTTCTTGGGACACACCACGCGCGGCGTCGAAGCGTGGGCCCTGGCCTGGGCGCTGGGTGCCGGCGTCGTGGCCTTGGGCATGGCAGCGCTGAACGGTCTGGGCCGGGCGCTGCCGGAACAGATCGGGCTGCTGACCGTAATGGGCATTGGTTTTGGCGCCGTCTACCTGATACGCAGCCGGCTGCATGGGCGGCGCAGCCAACCGACGCGGCACCGACATAACTATGCGCTTCATGAACCGGCCGGCCGCGCAGGAGGTGCCGCACGCCGCACTCGAGCGCGCGTGTCCGGTCAGGTGCTGTCCCTTGTCCTGGTCGGCCTGCTGCTGTTACAG
>CAZXQZ010000183.1:0-1328 GCA_964642445.1 uncultured Anaerolineae bacterium | reverse complement strand
GGTGTGGCAACGTGGGCTGGTTTCGTGATGGCCGACGTGCCGCTGGCGGTCTACACGACCATCACGGCCGTGTGCCTGGTGCGTTGGATGGATGGGGAGCGGCCCGGGGTTCTGCTCGTCGCCGCCCTCGCGGCCGCGTGTATGGTCTGGACGAAACGTGAAGGCACGGTCCTGCTGGTCTGTCTGCTGGCGGCGAGTGTGCTGCGGCGCGGCCGGTCGCGACGTGCCTGGTTGGGTGTGCTGGCGTTGGGATCGGCGGGCTTGCTGGTGGCCATTCCGTGGAGTTGGTGGACCGGCCGGCACAGTGCGCCGGTGCCCGATTACCTGCCGCTGACGTGGGAAATCGTGCGCAGCAGTGGTGACAAGGTGGGTCCCATTCTGCGCGCCCTGCTGGGCAGCCTGGCGGGGGCAAACTGGAGTTACCTCTGGCCGCTGCTGGCGTTGACGGGAATCGGTGTGCTCCTGCTGCGCGGACAGCGTGCGCGCCAGACCAGCCCTACCCCGCATGTCTGGCTGCTGACGACCCTGGCTTACCTGCTGGTCATGGCCGGTAGTTACCTGTGGAGCGCCTATGCGCCGCTCCGCGCGCACCTCGCGAACTCGATCGACCGCGTGATCCTGCCGGTCGTGCCGCTGGCCGGGTTGTGGCTGGCGTGGTGGGCGCTCGGTTATGCCGGCTCCTCCAACACCATCAGCGGCACCGCCGAACCCCCGCCCGCGCTGACGTTGAGCAGCGACGAAGTGCTCAGCCGCACGCCGCCCCCTTCGATGTCCGCCCCGCCCCAGACGTAGGGATCGACGTCGACCAAGCGCGGCGACAGGTCCAGCCGGCCATCGACGACGCTGGGAAACACGACTTCGGGGATCGGCACGCGCCGCTGCACGATGTGCGGTGATTCGAGGGCGCTCTTGAGCGCCGCTTCCCAGGCCGCCTGATCGACTTCCCACCCCAGGACAACCCCCTTGCCGCCATAATCGTTGGTCGGTTTCAGGACCAGGTCTGACCGATGATCGGCCACCCAATCCAGCAAGTCGATCGTTTGACCCTGCCAGGTCGTGCGCCGGTCGGTCACCAGGCGCGTCCATGGGACGTGGCGGGCAATGACCAGGCGCTCGAGCGGCGTCAGGCTGGTAGGTCTCGCGGCGGGCAGAGCGGTCTCGTCACTCAGCAGGGCAAAAAGGCCTTTGTTGAACAGCAGCACGGCGTTGAAGCCGTTGACCATACACACCGTGTGCTGGCCGACGGCGTGGATGAGCGGATGGTCGGTGCCGTATTTCGCCAGCAGCTCGGTCGTTACGACCCGCTTGTAGACCACGTCGATGGCAAA
>CAZXQZ010000182.1:0-9067 GCA_964642445.1 uncultured Anaerolineae bacterium | reverse complement strand
CCCCGCGTCGCCACGCTGGGTGAGTTCATGGCCACGGAGGCCAGGAAGGCGAAGGTGCTCTGCGCCATGCGCCCCAGGAAGCTGCGACGCGTAATCGTGCGACGCGCCACGGCCTCACTCATGAGTTGTGTACGCGTTTCCGGCTCTGTGGTCATCGGTCCCTCCTGTTACTCAAGAACTCTTCTGCCGGTCGGATCAGCCCGCTTCAGCAGGCTTCAGCTGTTAGCCTGGAGCTTGAGCTCCAGGCGGCCATGCCACGCAGGCGGTTTTGTACTCAGCCGCTACCGTTCGGTCCACCCGTCACCGTCTCCGCAGCGACGGGCCGATCGAACAGAACTTCGATATGGATGCGCGAATTCACCAGGCCTTTACCCATGATCTTGCCTTCTTCATCGACGGCAAAAGCAAACGGGGTGACCCGGGCCAGGTAACGTCCCTGCAGCGATTCGTCCTCTGGAATCGTCAGGATTGGCACGCGTACGTCGAACAAAGACGCAAAACGGGTATTGTCTTCCTGCGGTGCGCCGCTGAGAAAGAAGGCGCGCACTTTGCCGCTGTTGGCCTCGGCGTAGGCGTTGAGGTCTGGAATCAGCTGCTGGCAGGGTCGGCAGTGGGGAGAACCAAACACCAGCAGCACGCGGCTGCCGCGGTAGCTGCGCAGGCGGTGGGCCTGGCCATTGATATCGGGTGCGCTGAAGTCGGGCGCTTGTGTGCCCTCGGGGATGCCATCGCGTGAGACGGCCGCCGCGCGTCCCAGGTACATCAAACCGACCTGGCGGTAGAGCACGAACACCAGAAAGGCCAGGACCAGAACGAAGATCCACAAAACGACTGTGCTAATTACCCAAATGGCTGACATCGAATCACCGTTTGCGCCAGAAGATCAAGGAAGGCCAGGGACTTTCGACCCAGGGACTGCGGCTGATGGTTGCACTCACCTGCCCGGTCAGCAGCACAGCGGCAATACCGGCCAGGGCCAGGAAGAGGCACGGCAGCACGTCCACCCACGGCAGGTTGGCCGCGGGGTACTGCGCCGGCCATACAAACGTCTGCACCGCAGCAAACGTGCTCGGTACCAGCATGACCGGTACGAGCATCGCCATCAAGATCGTATTGCGTACCACCAGCACGCCCGACAACTCCTCGGAGAAAAGATTACCGAAGCAGTGGCAGTCCGGCCGTTCGCCGCGCCGTAGGTTCCAACCGATGGCCAGTGTAAAACTCAACAGGGTCAAAAACGCGACAACCGCCGCTAGCTGGGTCAGCAGACCCACCACCAGCAGCACCCCGGCCGCCAGCTCCACGAAGGGAATCACCGTCGCGTAAAGCTCGACCAGTGCGTTGGGCAAGATGCGAAAATTGTAGACCGCCATCGTAAAGCCCTTCGGGTCCTGCAGCTTGGCAATCCCCGACAGAATAAACATCAGGCCGATCAACAACCGCACCGTGGTGATCAGGTATGGATTGGCGAAAAATGGCTGGTCCAAGCGTGGCCCTCGGAATTTGGATCAGGAAGCGGTAGTGTATCATAGGATGGGGTGGGATGCAAAAGAGGGGAGTAGGGAGTGGGGAGTGGGGAGTAGGGAGTAGGGAGTAGGGAGTAGTAGGGGATGTGTGGTTGTGGGATGTTTTGTGTCAGTCCGCTTGAGCGGACTTGGGCTGTGAGCCTGGCGTTTGAACGCCAGGCTCACACAAAACACCCGGTGACTCAGATGCCGGCAGAACGTCCAAATGGGCACATACGATCACTCAGGAGTAACCATGCACCATTTGCACGATACCGCGGGCACCTTGACCTTGATGGGGTCGGGTGAAATGACCACCACAATGGTTCAGGCACACCGCGCAATCATGGACCGCATCAAGGGCAGTGTGCGTCCGGTGTTCATCGACACACCGGCCAATTTCGAGCCCAACGTCGACAGCATCGCACGCCGCGCCGTGGAATATTTCCAGACCCATTTTGGCCTGACACTCGATACGATCTCGTTCCCGACGGCGCAGTACCCCACGCCCGCCGCCCTGGAGGAGGTACTGCGCCAGCTGCGGCGGGCCAATTATCTCTTTTCAGGACCCGGCAGCCCGACGTACGCGGTGCGTGCCTGGCGCAATACGGCGGTTTTCGAGACGATGGCGGGCAAACTGGCCGCCGGCAGCCACCTGGTCCTGGCCAGCGCAGCCGTGACGTCGATGGGCCGCTTCACCCTGCCGGTCTACGAGATCTACAAGGTGGGCCTCGATCTGCACTGGACCGACGGCCTCGATCTGTTGGGGCGTTACGGCCTCAACGTGGCCTGTGTGCCGCATTGGAACAACGCCAGCGGCGAAACCCACGACACCAGCCGCTGTTTCATGGGCGAAGCACGGCTGCGCCGGCTGGAAAAAATGCTGCCGTCCGACGTGGTCATCCTGGGTGTCGACGAGTTCACGGCGTGCATCGTCGACCCGACGGTGCAGCGCTGCCACGTGATGGGCCAGGGCGGCGTGACGATTCGCACGCTGGATGGGGAAGCGGATCGATTCTTCGGCAGCGGCGAAAGCTTCGATTTTTCTGCCCTGCGCTACGGTGACACCGGCCGAACGCCGGCCGCAGCCACGCTGCCAGCGGATGATGCCGCAGTGACGTTGTATCGACAGGCCGTCGAAGTGTCGCACGCGTTTCAAACCGCCCTGCACGACAAACGTGACCCCGCGCACGCGGTCGGTTATCTGCACGGCCTGATGGAGGCGCTCCAGCAGGGTCAAGCTGCGGGCCTGGACGCCGCCGTCTGCCTCGACGTCGAGTTGATGGTGCGCGAAATGCTGGCACTGCTGGCTGTGTGGTTGGAGGACGTCGGTACGCGCAGCGCCACCGCCAGCCTGATCGACCGTATCGTCGACCTGCGCCAGGAAATGCGCCAGAGCAAACAGTGGGCGATCACCGACCAGCTGCGCAACCTGCTCGCCGGGCAGGGCATCCTGGTCGAGGACAACCGCAGCGGCAGCAGCTGGCGCTGGGCGGATTAGGGACGGAGATAACGATCGAAAAACGCCCGTGAGCGCTGCATCAGCAGCTCAGTGCCGTTGGGGCCAAAGATGTGCGCCTCGTTCGGATAGAAGAAACACTCGACCGGCTTCTCCAGGATGCGCAGACGCTGGCAGAGGTCCTCTGACGTCCGCACGGGAATGCCGGGGTCCTGCCGGCCATGGTGGATGCTGACCGGCGCCTGCACCCGGTCCAGGTGGTGGATCGGTGCAATCTGCGCCACGACCTCATCCGGCGTGGAGTGCTCCTCGGCGCCCCTGGCACCCTTGGTCGCGCGGAAGAGATAATCGAAATTGGCCTTGTCGTCCCCACTGACCGCACTGGCCAGCACCGCTGCGCGCACATCGGGGCTGATCGTCAGCACGCGCAGGGCCACACCGCCCCCCATGCTGTGCCCCCACAGGCCAATGGCATCGGGCTGCGCCCGGGCCAGCGGCCCGGGTTGGCCCGCCTGCTGCTTGACCAGGGTAATCAGGTTCATGACGTCGATCGCCAGCCCGGTACGAAACAGGTCGGAGCCATCGTCCGACGGTGGGAAGTTGCGCAGGTTAGGGTGAATGACCAGGTAACCGGCACGCGCCAGCGCATCGGCGTACGCTGTGGTGTACGGCGTGAGCACGTAATTCTCCGGCTCGATGAAGCCGTGCAGCACGATCACCACCGGGAACGGCCCGGTACCCGCCGGCGTATCCATGAAGCCGGCGATGTGCAGGCCATCGCTCGGATAACTGATGAGGGTACGCGTGAACGCAGGCGAGGCCTGCAAGGTCTTTTCGATGCGCAGCGCACCCTCGCCGTAGGCACGCGCCGCCAGGCTGGCAATCGAGAATGGGTTTGGGGTGGCCGTGGGTGTGACAGTCAGAGTCGGTGTCAGCGTGGGGGCCGGCGGGCGGGTTGCTGTGGCTGTTGGCGCCGGGCTGGGGCTGCTGGTTGGGCTCGGCGGCAGCGGTGGACGGGTGGGCTGTGCCGTGCTGAGACTCACCGCGGTTGGCACCGGGGCCGCTGGCTGTGCCGTGCAGGCACTCAGCCACAGGCTGGCCGCCAATCCAATCACGAGCCACATCGAAGCACGTCGCAGCCGACCCTGGCCACGAAAATTCCTGCTCGTTCGCTTCATCCGGTCACACGGACCAGGTCACACCGTGGTCTCATTCAGCACATTCATAGTCGAGATAGGTCAACCACTCGCGCAGTTCCTGGGGTGGCAGCAGGCCACCGGGTGATGCTGCGAAACTGATCACACGCGGCGCCGTGTAGCGGTCGAGCACGAGCGCCGCCACACCACCCGTTTCCAGACTCAGGTAGGTCGCCACACGCTGCCTGACAGCATCCTCTGCATCAGCCAGCACCATTATACCAGGGACGTACTCAGCACCCCAATGGCGTGCCGCCTCGATATCACCCGCCAGCACGATCACCAGCTGGGCATCGGTTTCGGCGTACAGGGTGCGCGGTTCGCCCAGCTGGCGGGCATAACCGGCACAAACCAGGCGGTCGTGATGGGCGGCAAAAAAGAGAATCGACTTGGTGCGTCCACGCCGGTCGCTGAGGCGAAAGCGGCTGCCGTCGATGCCCGGCAGGGAAAAATCGACCAGCGGCCGGTTGGCCGATGGCCCCAGGTATTCCGGTACGCGCGGTCGCGCCACGGTGAGACCGTTCCGGCGCAGCGCATCGTCCAGGTCCGCAATGCCCGGCTCGGCCAGGACCTCCGGCGTAGAGCCGAGCACCAGCGTCGGTGTCACCCGATTACCGCGATTGACCGATTCGACGAACGCGGCGGCGGCCGGGTCCTGGTCGACGTCGATCTCGCCGAACGGTGCGCCCAACACGCGCAGCCGGTCGCGGGTGATCGCCGTGTCCTCGCACGTCGGCCGCCCATACAGGATGAGAGGCGTTTCTGGGGTAGGTGTTTCACGATGGTCCATGATATCCACGCCTTTCAGCGAACCGGTGCAGGTTGCAGGTGACGGTCGAAGAACTCGCGGACCCGCTGCATGAACAGGCGGTCACCTTCGCCGGCGAAGGTATGATCCAGGCCGGGATAGGTAAAGCACTCGCTCGTCTTACCGCGCGCCGTCAAATCGGCACACAGTTCGGTCGACCAGGCCAGCGGAACGGTGCGATCGCGTTCACCGTGATGAACACTGATCGCCGCCTCGATACGGTCTCGATGATACAACGGCGCGATCCGCTGCAGGGCCTCGGCTGGCGTGGCCAGCTCTTCCTGCCCGCGCTGCCCGCCCGACCAGCGTTGGATGGCCTGGTAGTTCTGCACCTCGTCACCGCTCATCGAGCCGTACAGCACGGCGGCCTGCACGGCGCCAGGATCCACCGTGATCACGCGCTGCGTGACGCCGCCGCCCATGCTGTGCCCCCACATCCCGATGCGGGTTGGATCGGCGAGCAGCAGCGGACCGGGTTGTCCTCCCTGCTGCCGCAGCAGCGCCAGCAGGTTCAACACGTCAATCGCCAGCCCGGTGCGGAAGGGATCAGGCCCCGTGTCCGAGGGTGGGAAGTTGCGCAGGTTGGGGTGGATGACCAGGTAGCCCGCACGCGCCAGCTGGTCCGCGTAACGCGTCGTGTAGGTCAACGTGCGGTAGCGTGATGGTTCGACGTAACCGTGCAGCAGCACAATCACCGGAAAGGGCCCCGGTCCTTTGGGGGTATTCATGAACCCAACGATGTTCAATCCGTCGCTGGGATAGGTAATCAGGGTACGGGTAAACGCATCCGTCACGTTGAGTACCTGCTGGGTGCGCAGACAGGGTGTGCTCTGCGCTTCACCCGGTACGCACCCATCGCCATACGGCCGCGCCGCCAGGTCGTCGATACCCAGGCCGATATAGGGGTCTGGCGTAAGCCGCGCGGTCGGCGAAGGCGCCGTCGTCGGGTCAGGAGGCGGCGTTGGTGACGGTGTTGCTGTGGGCAGGTCCGTTGCCGTGGGCGTAACCGTTGGCACTGCCGTCGACGTGGCGGTGTTCGTCGGTGTGGGTGAGGCAGGGATACGCGTGGGACTGGCGCCAGGGGCTGGCGTCGCCAGAGCACGGGTACCGGCCGCGGCTTGTGGCACCGGCGTGGGCAGTGGGGTCGCCGTAGGCGCGCAGGCGGTCAGCAGCCAGGCAAAGACCAGAGCTGCCACCACGGTCAAAGGACGGCGAATCATCGATGATGTGTGCATAGACTCCTCGGCACGCAGTGTAGACGAGAGTCATGGGCTGGTTCTGCTGGGCAGACTACAATGCTGCAGAGTGGCAGGTTGCCTCCAGTCAGTTGCCTGTATACAAAATGTGAGTATAATTCCATTGTGCTGTTGGCAAGCCTGTGTACTGGTGGGAGGAGGTATCTGCATGGCCCAACGTCTGGCAGATCGGCTGAGTAGAGCCCGGGAGAGTCAGTTCGTGGGACGCATGGCCGAGCTGGCCCTGTTTCGTTCCGCGCTGACCGCACCAGACCCCCCATTTTACGTCTTGTATCTGTACGGCCCCGGCGGTGTGGGCAAGACCACCCTGGTGCGTAGATTCGTTGCGTTGTGCGAGGAACTGGGTGTCATGCCCATCTACATCGATGCGCGCGATGTCGAGCCGGCACCCGAAGCGTTTCTGGGCGCCCTGCGCGTGGCCCTGGGTGCTGATGCGGCTGTGTCGCCCATTCATCTCCTGGCCGAACGTGACGGTCGCCAGGTCATTCTCATCGACACATCGGAAGTACTGCTGCCGATCGACTATTGGCTGAGCAACGTCTTTTTACCGCAGCTCACCGACAATACCATGATCGTACTGGCCGGGCGTCACCAGCCGTCGCCGGCGTGGTATGCCGATCCGGGTTGGCGCAGTCTGATTCGGGTCGTGCCTTTGCGCAACCTGAGTCCGGACGAGAGCTCGGCGTTTCTCGGGAAGCGTGGCATACCGGAGGACCAGGTCGGGCGGGTGCTCGAGTTCACGCATGGGCATCCCCTGGCCTTGTCGTTGGTGGCTGACGTCTTTGCGCAGCGGCAGGGCATCTACTTCGACCCTGAAGCGGCCCCCGACGTCATCCACGCCCTGCTGCAGCAGCTCGTGCGACGGGTCCCCGGCCCCGCTTACCGCGCCGCCCTGGAGGCGTGTGCGCTGGTGCGCATCATGACCGAGCCGCTGCTGGCGACGATGTTGGGGCTGCCCGATGCACACGATCTGTTCGATTGGCTGCGTGGCCTGTCGCTCATCGAGGCGGGACCGGAAGGTCTCTTCCCACACGACCTGGCACGTGAAGCCCTGGTCACAGACTTGCGTTGGCGCAACCCGGACTGGTACAATGAGCTGCACCGTCGGGCGCGTGTCTACTACATGGATCACCTGAACCAGGTGCAGGGGATCGACCAGCAGCGTATGATCTGGGACTATATCTTCCTCCACCGTGACAATGCCATCGTGCGTCCTTTCTTCGAATGGCAGGGAGGGGGAGGTGGCATCGTGGTCGAAGGCCGCCAGCCTGGCGATGCGCCGATAGTGCATGACCTGGTGGCGCTGCACGAAGGTGACGTCTCAGGCCAGTTGGCGGCACATTGGCTGAGCCGGCAACCGGAGGGTGCGGTGATGTTCCGTGACACGGGGCTGGCGGGTACGCCGGGGTTGGCCGGTCTGTTGCTCACGGTAGCGCTGCACCAGGCGACGCCCGAGGATGCCACCATCGACCCGGCGATCGGCCCGGCCCTGGCGCACGTGCAGCAGCACACACCGCTGCGGCCCGGTGAGACGGCCACCTATTTTCGGTTTTGGATGGCACGTGACGGTTACCAGGCGGTATCGCCGGTGCAAAGCCTGGTGTTCGTCCAGACGGTGCGGCACTATCTCACGACGCCAGGCCTGGTCTACACCTTCTTTGTCACCGCCGATCCCGATTTTTGGACCGGTGTCTTTGCCTATGCCGAACTGGCGCGTCTGCCCGAGCTCGACTTCGAAGTGGATGGACGGCGCTATGGCGTTTACGGGCACAACTGGCGTGCCATGCCACCGTTGGTCTGGCTCAATCTGCTGGCAGAGCGCGAGACGGCTATGATGGCCGCACAGCCGGCCACGCCACCGGCAGTGGTGGCGCCGATCGTGGTGTTGAGCGAAGATGAATTTGGTGGTGCGGTGCGTACTGCCCTGCGCAGTATCACGCGGCCGGCGGAGCTGCACCACAACCCGCTTCTACAGTCGCGCCTGGTGACCGATCGGGCGGGCATGAAGGCCAGCACCGTGGAACGGATTGCTGTGCTGCAGGCGTTGGTCAAGGATGCGGCGGAGCCATTGCAGGCCACGCCACGTGACGTGAAGTTCTACCGGGTGCTCTACCACACCTATTTCCACCCAGCTCCCACGCAGGAGCAGGCCGCCGAGCTGCTGGACGTGCCCTTCAGCACCTACCGGCGTCATTTGAAAACTGCTGTCGAACGGCTCACCGCGACGCTGTGGCTGCGCGAGGTGGGCACCTTGGGGCCGGCGTAGGGCGTGTCCGGTGTCGGTACTGCCGCACAAAGCCTGCCGGTCCCTGGAGAAAACGGGTGATGATTTCAATGCACAATACAGCGCTGGAGGACCCGCAGGTTGCCAGCTATTATGCCGACGTCCCGGTCGAGCAGCTGGCACAGCTGCGAGAATTTTTGGATGCGTATCCCTACCGTCAACACCGGTTGGCGGGCGTCGATTGGCAGTACATCACCGCCGGGCAGGGTGAAGAAGCCCTGGTGCTGCTGCCTGGGGCGCTCGGCCGGGCCGAAACAGCCTGGCAGTTGGTCCTTGCCCTGGCGCACAAACGGCGGGTATTGGTGCCATCGTACCCCGCGGTGCCGACGATGGCCGCGCTGGTGGAGGGGATCGCTGGCCTTCTGCAGCGCGAGGGCATAACGAGGGCGGCGGTGCTGGGCGGTTCGTACGGCGGGTTCGTGGCGCAGGTGTTCGTGCGGCGTTTTCCAGCGCAGACCAGTCAGCTGATCCTGTCCCATACCGCAGACCCCGACACTGGGCGCGGCGCCCAAGTCAGAGGTGCCGCACGCTGGTTCCCAATTCTGCCGATGTCGATGCT
>CAZXQZ010000181.1:2849-9177 GCA_964642445.1 uncultured Anaerolineae bacterium | reverse complement strand
AAAGATGGCAACTGTGCAACCGCCACCGCCTTCGGAGCGGCGAATTCCGGCCATTTTGCAGGCAGGTATTCTTTTACAAGCCCTGAGCATGCCTGTGCACGCTGGGATTCAGCGTCGGTTTCGTTCAATTGTCTAATGTTTATGCCATCAGGTCATCAGGTGGTATGACCAATTTGTTGACCTGCAGACAGTATACTACGCAATGGATAGTTTGTCAATAGGTTTCCGAAAACTTGCGTCTTTGCGCGCGATTCGTTCGTGACGCCCCAGCCAGGGCGGCAACCATGCTGCCGCCCTCCAGAAAACGTGACGCCCCAGCCGCCGCACAGCCGTTTTGATCACGACCATCATCGACGGTATAATGCACACATCAGCCCAAGTCCGCCCCAGCGTGGAACAACGTGCCATCTCTTAAACTGTCTTTTCTGGGCTCGCCGCAGATCGAGCTCGACGGCCAAACGATCCAGATCGAGCGCCGCAAGGCGCTGGCCCTGCTGGCCTACCTGGCGGTGACCGGCGAGACGTTTGCGCGCGAGACGCTGGCCACCCTGCTGTGGCCCGAGCACGACACGGCCCACGCCCTGGCCTACCTGCGCCGCACGCTGTGGGAGATCAACGCTGCCCTGGGCAAAGGCTGGATCGAAATCGACCAGGAAAAGGTGCGGCTGGACGCAGCACAGGACTTGTGGCTCGATACGGCGCGCTTCGCCGCCCTGCTGGCACCCTGCCACGCAGCCGATGTCTCTGCGGCGTGCCTGGACGACCTGGCCGAGGCGGTGACGCTGTACCGTGACGACTTCCTGGCCGGTTTCCAGGTCCAGGACAGCAACGAGTTCGAGGAGTGGCAGTTCTTCCAGGCCGCACGACTGCGCACCGACTTGGGTCTTGCCCTGCAGCGCCTGGCGGCCGGGCACGAAGCGCAGCGTGCCTACGCCCAGGCCATCCCCTGCGCTCAACGCTGGCTGGGCCTCGACAACCTCGAAGAAACCGCCCACCGCCAGTTGATGCGGCTGTATGCACGGAGCGGCCAGCGCGCGGCAGCCATCCGCCAGTACGAGCTGTGCGCGCGCATCCTGCATGACGAGCTCGGCATCGCGCCAGCCCTGGAGACGGTTACGCTCTACGAGCAGATTCGTCGCGGCGAGTTGACTCCCCTCGACCTCGCGACCGCACCCGCCCAGACCTTTGCTCAGACAGTGGCACCATCGGCACCGCACGTGCGGCGCGTGCTGCCAACGCCGCCAACGCCGTTCGTGGGCCGGCACGACGAACTGGCAGAGATCGAGGCCCTGCTGACGGCCGCCGACTGCCGTCTGCTCACCGTGATGGGACCCGGCGGCAGCGGTAAAACCCGCCTGGCGACCGCCAGCGCCGCCCGGTTTGCGGACCACCATCCTGACCTCTGCCGCGACGGGGTCTATTTCGTGCCCCTGGCGCCGCTGCAGACGACCGATGCCCTGGTTCCAGCTGTGGCCGCGGCTTTGCACTTTGGCTTCTATGCCGAGGGCGGCAACCCGATGCAGCAGCTGCTCAACTACCTGCGCGAAAAACGCATGCTGCTTGTCCTGGACAACTACGAACACCTGGTCGACGAAACCGGCCTGCGTTTTCCCCTGGATGTTTTGGATGCCGCACCGGGCATCAAGCTGCTGGTCACGTCGCGAACCCGGCTGAGCCTGCAGGGAGAACGGCTGTACGGCATCACCGGCCTGCGCACCCCAGCGCTGGCTGCCATCACACAGTGGTCCGATCCCATGCACGAAGGGGGTGCCTACAGCGCCCTGCGCCTGTTCGTGCAGAGCGGGCAGCGTGTGCAGCCCGATTTTGCGCTGACCATGCACAACCTCTCGGATGTGGTCCGCATCTGCGAGCTGGTCGACGGCATGCCGTTGGGTATCGAGCTGGCAGCCGGCTGGCTGGAAGTGCTGGGCCCGGCCGAGATCCGCAGCGAGATCGAAAAGAGCCTCGATTTCCTGGAAACGTCACTGGTGGATATGCCGGCGCGTCAGCGCAGCATCCGTGCCGTCTTCGATGCGTCGTGGGCGATGTTGACGCCGGTGGAGCGCAGCGCCTTGCAGTGCCTGGCGATCTTCCGCGGTGGTTTTACGCGCACCGCCGCCGAACAGGTCGCTGGCGCCAACCTGCGCACGCTGCTGGCCCTGGCCAACAAATCGTGGGTGCAGCGCCACGCCGATGACCGTTATCACGTGCACGAGCTGCTGCGCCAGTATGCCCAGGAGCAGCTGGAAGCCGTGCCGGCCGCCGCCGCAGCGGCGCGCACAGCCCATGCAGAATACTACGCTGCCTTCGTCGAGGCCCAGGAAAAGCAGCTGGCCAGTCCCCAGCAGCGCGTGGCGGTACTGGCCCTGCAGCAGGAATTCGAAAATATCGCCAGTGCCTGGCAGTGGCTGGTGGACCGCCAGCAGTTCGACGTGCTGATCAGCTCGATGCTGGGCGGCGTGGCTCGTTATGCGGTAGTGTACCAGCGCAGTCGCCAATCGTGGGCCATGATGAAACGTGCCCGCCAGGCCCTCGAACCGCTGGCTGTCAACCCAGCGCGACGGCAAGACCTGACGGTCCTGTTGGCCGCCGAGGCCATTCTGGGTGTTTCCGGCTGGACCACACCGGCCCCACGTGCCATCATCCGCCAGGCCTGGGCGATTCTCCACGACCAGTCACCCCTGCCCGCCATGGTCTGGACGGTGGTGCTGGCCAACCTGGTCGCCGAGTACATCGACTTCGAGGAAGGTCATCAGGCGCTGGGCGAGCTGCTGCCGGCCTTGCGCGCCGGCGAGGACCGTTGGCTGCTGGCATTTGCGCTGCGTATCTTCGCCAACCAGGTCATGCTTGGCGCAGCCGATCATGTGGCGGCCGATCGGCTCCTGCGCGAGGCCCTGGCCATTCAACAGCACATTGGGGATGATCTGGAACAGGCAGCGATCCTGGCCGACCTCGCCAACCTGGCCATGGAGAGCCGCGCCTACGACGAGGCCGCGGATCTGTGGCGTGCCGCGCGTGACACGTTTGCTCGCGTAGAGGACATAGCCAGCATCGCCTACATGACCTGGCGCCTGGGCGATGTTGACATCGAACGCGGCGAGTTCGACCGTGCATTTGGCCTGTTCCGTGAAGCCCAGCATACATTCCGTAAGACCGGCAACCGCGGGCTGGAGGTCGATTGCGTACACAACGAAAGCGTGTTGGCGCTGCGTTACAGCACGAGCGAACACGCCCGCCGCACGCGCCAATACTGCCTGGAGGTCAACCACCAGCTCGGACTGTCGCTCAGTGTGGCCTGGAGCACCTGGGAGCTGGGCGAGATCGAGCGGTTCGACGGTCACCGCGACCTGGCGCGTGATTGTTACGAAGCGGCGCGCCGCGGCTTCCTGGCGCACGATATCCCATTTGGGATGGCCTACTATCACCGCGGCATGGGTGAACTGGCACTGGCAGCCGGTGATTTCGACCAGGCTCAGACCCATTTCAGGCAAAGCGTGGAAATTCTGCGGGCCGCCCATCACCGCTGGACCCTGGCCTACGTCTTGAGTGCCGCGGGCCGGGCAGCCAGCGGTGCGGGGGACATCGCATCGGCCCAGCAGATGCTCACCGAGGCCCTCGACACCGCCATTCACCTGGGCCAACACGGCCTGATGATGGTCCCGCTGGCCGCAATTGCCGCCTGGCTTCAGGCCGCAGGGCACGCGGCCGCGGCGCTCCGGCTGGCCGCGTTCGTCGCACACCATTGGGCCACCTGGCACGAAACGCGGCAGCAAGCCGCGGCGACCCGCGAGCAGGCCGCAGCCGTGCTGCCACCCGCAGTGGCCATGGATGTGCGGCTGCGTGGAGAGGCCCTGGCTCTGCCGGAAGTGTTGGCAGTGTTCGGGGCTGTGGATTTTGGATTTTGGATTGGGGGTTAGGGACTGGGGATTGGGGGTCGGGGATTGGGGAATAGCCAGCAAGGGGAGGTGGGTGGGTGCGTGCGTTGACGCGGGGGCCGGCGGGGGATTTTGGATTTTGGATTGGGGATTAGGGGAGGATAGGTGCGTGCCTTGACGCGAACGCCTTCGGGGGCGTTGGGGGATTGTGAGTTGACGTTTGTCGACCGTGCGCCGATCGATGTCGAACGGGCGCGGCGGCAGCATGCGGCGTACAATGCGGCACTGCGTGCGTGCGGGGTCGAGGCCGAGGTCCTGCCGGCTGCTGCGGGCCTGCCCGATGCCGTGTTCGTCGAAGACGCGGCGGTGATTCTCGACGAGCTGGCGGTTCTGACGTGGCCCGGCACCCCGGCACGGCGGCCCGAACTGGCGCTGATCGAGCCGGTGCTGCGTCGCTGGCGGCCGCTGGCTGCCATCACACCACCGGCAACCATCGAGGGGGGCGACGTGCTGTGCATCGGGCGCACCCTGTTCGTGGGCCTGTCGGTGCGGACGAACGCAGCCGGCATCGCTGCCCTGCGCTCCCTGGCCGAACCGTTCGGGTATGAAGTCGTACCGGTGATGGTCACCGGCTGCCTGCACCTCAAAACCGGTGTCACGGCACTGGACGACGAGACCGTGCTCATCAACGCAGACTGGATCGATTCGTCACCGTTTGCGGCCTACCGGCAGATACCGATCGATCCGGCCGAACCGTGGGGCGGCAACGTGCTGCGCCTCGACACGCGTTTGATCATGAACCAGGCCTTTCCGCACACCCTGGATCGTATCGCTGGGCTGGGCTATGACGTCATCCCGCTCGACATCTCCGAATTCCTCAAGGCCGAAGCCGGCCTGACTTGTATGAGCCTCATCGTGCCGGTTTGACTTGCCGCGTGCCTGGTGTATACTCGACAGCACAGTAACACGAGAGACAAACCGCCCCGGCGGAGGAGATATGCCGAACTGCCCGAGTTGTGGAACCTGGAACCCGGACGACAAACGCGTGTGCTGGCGCTGCCAGACCGAGCTGCCCAAACCGGCACCGCCCAAAAAGAAACGCCAGCTGACCTCCAACTGGATCCTGATCATTGCCCTGATCATGATCCTGGTCTGGTTTGCGATGCAGTTCTTCTGGGTTGCGTCGTCGCGCTAAACAGGGTTGAAACACAGCAACGATCACCAGGCTTGCCCGCACCAACCGGCCAGCCCGGGTGTCTGATCATCCCATGACGTCACCAATTCCGCCGACCGCCCATGCCCCACCATCACCCGCCGCGGTGGCGGGGCGTTTGCTGGCCTGGGCTGATACTCAGTCACGCCCGATGCCCTGGCGCACGCCGGATGCTGCGGGCCACCGTGATCCCTACCACGTCTGGGTCAGCGAGATCATGCTGCAGCAGACCCAGGTGGCCACCGTGGTGCCGTATTACGAACGCTGGCTGCGGCGTTTTCCAACCATCCCCGCGCTGGCAGCTGCACCGTTGGGTGACGTGCTCAAGGCGTGGGAGGGCCTCGGTTATTACGCACGGGCGCGCAACCTGCAGCGGGCTGCGCAGATCGTCACCACGCACCACAACGGCGAGCTGCCCGCCGAACGGGCTGCGCTGCTGGCGCTGCCCGGCATCGGTCGTTCCACCGCCGGCGCCATTCTGAGCCTGGCGTTTGGCCAGCGCGCAGCCATCCTGGACGGCAACGTCAAACGGGTGCTGAGCCGCGTGTTCGACGTCGATACGCCGCTGGGCGAGTCGGCCACCGAGAAGCGGCTGTGGGCACTGAGTGAAGGGCTGGTCGAGGCAGTCGCGTCTAACGCACAGGCTGGTGTGCTCAACGAGGCGCTCATGGACCTGGGCGCCATCGTCTGCCTGCCGCAGAATCCAACCTGTCTGGTTTGCCCGTTGTTGGGGGTGTGCCAGGCCCAGCAGTTGGGCCTGCAAGCGGCGCGACCCGTGAGGCGCCCGCGGCGTCCCTTACCCCACTTCGACGTGACCTGCGGCGTGATTTGGGATGGCCACGGGCGCCTGTTGATCGCCCAGCGCCACGCTGGCGGCATGTTGGGCGGACTGTGGGAGTTCCCCGGCGGCAAACAGGAGCCGGGCGAAACGCTCGAGGCCTGCCTGGCCCGCGAAATCGAGGAAGAGCTAGGTATGCAGATCGAGGTGGGGGCCAAACTGGTGGTGGTCCCGCACACCTACACCCACCTCAAGATCACCCTGCACGCCTTCGAGTGTCGCTGGGTATCAGGCAACCCACAAGCCCTGGACGTCGCCGCCTGGGCCTGGGTAGAGACCGCCGATTTAGGACAATTTGCTTTCCCCGTAACCGATCAAAAGGTACTACGCGCCCTCAAAGCACAGCTTTCCACCGCGCATGCAGATAGCTAACCGCGAATAACGCCAATCAACGCGAATGTT
>CAZXQZ010000181.1:0-2749 GCA_964642445.1 uncultured Anaerolineae bacterium | reverse complement strand
TTCCACCGCGCATGCAGATAGCTAACCGCGAATAACGCCAATCAACGCGAATGTTTGTTGAATTGTTTCGGGACGATGTGACGCCCTTTCAGGGACGCAGCAAAAGCGCAAGCATGGCTTGCGCACTCCCTACTCCTCCCTACTCCCTCCTCCCTACTCCCTCCTCCCTACTCCCTACTCCGTACTCCCTACTCCGTACTCCCTACTCCGCAGTTCCCTCCGCAGCACCTTCCCATTCGGCGTACGTGGCAGTGAGTCCACAAAGGTCACGCGGTGCGGGCATTTGTAGCGAGCCAGGTGTTCGGTGGCGTAGGCGGTTACGGTGTCGGCTGTGAGGGGAACGTCGGGCAGGCGTACGATGTAGGCAGCAATCAGGGTTTTGCCCGGCTCGACCTCCTCGCCGATCACGGCACAGTCGGCCACACCTGGCAGGTCCTTGAGTACACGCTCGATCTCGAACGGTGAGACGCGGTAGCCGAAGCTTTTGATGATGTCGTCCTTGCGCCCCAGGAACCAGATGTACCCGTCGACGTCGCGCCGCGCATAGTCGCCGGTGAGGAACCAGCCATCGCGCCGCACCTGCGCCGTTTCGTTGGGCAGGTTCCAGTAGCGTAGAAAGAGGCCGGGATCGTCGTCACGGATGCAGATCATGCCCTCGACGTGGGTGGGAACCGGCTGCAGCTCAGCATCCAGCAGCGCCACAGTGTGACCGGGCTGCGGAAAACCGACCGTGCCCGGACGAATCGGGCGGTGCGGGGTTTGTGACAGGTAGTAGGAACACTCGGACATGCCAATTGCTTCGTAGATGTCGCGCCCAAAACGCTGGCGCCAGCCGTACAGCACATCGTCGGACAGGTGCTCGCCCGCGCACATGCAGTGGCGGAGCGTGGGTACGTCGGCGGCACTGGCAGAAGTCTTCTGCAAGATTTGCCGATAGACCGTCGGCACACCGATGAAGATCGTCGCCTGGTGGCGCGCAATCAGGCGCGTCCACTGGGCGGCGCTAGCGGTGCCCTCGTAGACAATGACGGTGTGCCCCAGGTAGAGCGGGTCCATCAGGCCCGTGCCGAGCACGTAGGTCCAGTTGAACTTGCCTGAATGCAGGATGCGGTCGTGCTCGCGGAAATCGAACCAGTGCGCCCAGGCTGGCGCGTGACCCAACAGCGCGCGGTGGGCGTGCAGCACCCCCTTGGGGTAGCCGCTGGTGCCTGAGGTGTACACCAGGTAGGCCGGGTCTTCTGCCCGAGTCGGGTAGGGCTCGGCGTGCGTTTGCGCCGCCTCCAGGATCGTCTGCAGGTCGTGCAGTGCCAGCTGGCCGGCGGCCGGTACATCACCGCTGCCCGCCAGCACGACGTGCCGCAGGGAGGCCACCGACTCGAGCCGCGCCCGCAGGGCCGGCCACGCTGTGCGATCGGTCACCACCACGGTTGCGCCGGCATCGCGTGCCAGGTAGGCGACCTCTTCGGCCGTCAGCAGCGTCGACACCGGCACCGCAATGGCACCGCACTTCAGCGTGCCCAAGAACACCACCGGGTAGGCCAGGCTGTTCGGCAAGCGAATGAGGACTCGCTCACCCGCCGCCAGGCCGATTTCCTGTAGGAATCCGGCGAAAATCGACGTGGCAGCCGCCAGGCCGGCATAGGTGATGCTGGCCGTGCCATGTGCCTCGTCTTCGACGATCATAGCCACACGCCCGGCGACCTGACTGCCGTCGTGGGCATCGGTGCAGGCCACGCCGATGTTAAACCAGCTGGGAATAGTCAACACGGATCGCATACCGGTCGATTTTTTCTGATGAGTGTAGCTTTTATTACGAACTTGACAGACTGCGGGAAAAGTCTTATCATAACGACCTCACATGGCGCTGCAACCCACGACGGCCAGCTCGGCATTCGAGACGATCAACCTGTTCCCTGGTACCTTCACGTCTGCCCGGCAGCGTTGCCCCTGACCGGCCGCGGCGCCCAACCTGCGCACCCGGTGCCGGTGCAGGGAACCTGGTCGGTGAAAACGCCTGGTTTTCAGCGCTCACGACACTGAAGAACTCCCCTGCACCGGCACCGGGTCCGTAGAAACAAGATGCCCTGCTGTGTCCGGCATTTGCTCGACACCAGGTGGGGTCCTGTTCTCTGACGAATCAGTAGCTGGAGCTCTTGTACAACCATGGCTGACATTCTACTCGCCCATTCCTACTTTCTCAAATACGATGCCAAGCAGGTCGAAAAGATGCGGCCCTATCCGCCGCTGGCGACGCTGTATGCGGCCAGTTACCTGCGCAGCGAGGGTTACACGGTGGCAGTGTTCGATGCGATGCTGGCCGATGGTGAGCATGAGTTCGTCGCCGCCTTACACGAACACCAGCCGCGCGTGGTGGCCCTGTACGAGGACAATTTCAATTTCCTCAGCAAGATGTGCCTGGTACGCATGCGCGAAGCCGCCTGCCACATGAGCCAGGCCGCGCGTGCGATGGGTGCCACCGTGATCGCGTCCGGTTCGGATGTCACCGACCATCCCGACCTCTACATTGCCCACGGCGTTCAGTACGTGATGACCGGCGAGCCCGACCACACCCTGCGCGAGCTGCTCGACGTGTTGTGTGGCCGCAGCCAGGCATCGCTGACCGCCATTCACGGCGTGGTGATGCCCTCGCCGCACGCAGCTGGCGAGCTGACCTTCACCGGCAAACGCGGGCCGGAACGTTATCCCGACCGTTTCCCCTTCCCGGCCTGGGACCTGATCGACGCCGAGC
>CAZXQZ010000180.1:0-9221 GCA_964642445.1 uncultured Anaerolineae bacterium | reverse complement strand
GGTGCGGGCCGACCCTGAGGTTCACGATGCAGGCCCGCTCGGGCAGGGAAGGCATTTTGAAAGTACTGTCCGTATCCGTCAGGAGGCCCGCCGCGTGGAGATTGCGCGCCATGCCCCGATCCATGGCGCCGAGGTCGAGGAACCCAATCGCCGGACCCATCTCAGAGGCCGCTGCAGGATTCTTCCATGACCTTGCGGGCGTTGGCCTTCGCGACCTCGAGCTCCTGGCCCGACAGGTAACGACGCTCGCCTTCGCTGGCGCCGGGTTCGTACATGCGCTGTGCGGTCTGGTAGGCCTCGTGCCGCGCCCGGGCCTCGGCGCAGCGCCTGGCGCGGCCCTCGGCAGGCAGCTGCGTCGCCTCGCGGGAGCCCGCGGCCTTTGAGGCCGCCTGCCTGGACGCGGTGTCGGCCTCGGAACAGTGCTTCATGTCCTCGTCGTAGCGCTGCTGCACCTCCATCGCGTCGGTCGAGCGCGACTTGATGTTCAGCCTCTCTTCCGGGAGGACTTCGGGCTTGTCCGTGTAGACCGACCGGCCCCTGGCGTCAGTGGACCGGAAGGCCCTGCTGGCCTCGGCGCCACCCGTCGCGAGCAGCACGAGCACGAAGAAGACGGTCGGCATCATGCGGATTGCCTCCTGAGCAACGGCCGGGGTCTATCAGGACGTGGCGGCATGTCCCGCCCGGGGCCGATGCGCAGGTCCAAACTGCGACGGAGTGCCACGCCATCCACCGATGCAGCCGGGTGCGCGAGCTAGCCAGGATCCGACTCGGCACCGGCGGCCAGGCGCAACAGCCCCCGGAATGCCTGGCGGGCTGTCGAATGACCCTGCACGACCTGATGGACCTCGTGCGCGATGGGCATCCTGACGCCGTGGCGCTCGGCGAGCGCGATGACGGTGGGCACGCTCTTCACGCCTTCCGCCACCATGAACATTTCCGCGATGATCGCATCGATGTGCCGCCCCTTGCCGAGCTCGACGCCGACGTGACGATTGCGACTCTGCGGACTCGTGCAGGTCGCCACCAGGTCCCCGAGGCCCGCGAGTCCGGCAAACGTCGCGGGCTCGCCGCCGAGGGCCACCCCGAGGCGCGTTATCTCGGCGAGGCCCCGCGTGATCAGGGCCGCCCGGGTGTTCTCGCCCGCGCCCTGGCCGTCGCCCATGCCGACCGCGATGGCCATCACGTTCTTGAGGACACCACCGAGCTCGCAGCCGATCACGTCGTCGTTGGTGTAGACGCGGAACAGCCCGCTGCGAAACAGCCGCTGCAGCGCCGCGACGATGATTTCGTCCTCCATGGCGATGACGCTCGACGCCGCGTAGCCGGCCATGATCTCGCGCGCCAGGTTGGGGCCCGACAACACGCCGACCGGATGCCCCGGCAACAGCTCCTCGACGATCTCGGTCATGCGCCGGCCGGACGCCAGCTCGAGGCCCTTCGTCAGGCTGACCACGGGCACCCATGGTCGCACGTGCTCGCGCACCTGCTCGAGCACGCCACGGAATCCCTGCGACGGGACGCCCATGATCACCACGTCCGCGTGCTCGACTGCCTCCGCGGCATCGTGGGTCGCCCGCAGGTGGTCCGGAAGACTCGCATCCGGCAGGTACCTCCGGTTGGTATGCTCCCGATTGATCTCGTCGACCGTCGCGACGTCGCGCGCCCAGAGCAGGACGGGCGCATTGCGCGCCACGAGGGCCGCGACCGTCGTGCCCCACGACCCGCCGCCCAGGAGGCCGACCCGCAGCTTCATGTCCTCGTGCTCCGGGCGGGCCTGCGACGCGACCTCGCCGCCCTGGCCGGCGTCGCGGCGTTCGGCGCCTCGTCCTGACCGAGCGCGCGCAGGAACATTCCCCGCACTTCGGCGACGTGCGCGCTGATCGACGCCGCTCGCCAGTCACGTGTCATGACCGGCGGCAGCACCTCTACGCGGACCGTCGCCGGCCGGAACAGTTTCGCCCCCTTCGGCTGCGAGTCGAGCGCGTTGTGGATCACGACCGGCACGATCGGGACGCCGGCCTGCATGGCGAGATGGAAGGCGCCCTTCTTGAACGGGCCGAGGCGCTCGGTCTCGCTCCGGGTACCTTCGGGCGCGATGGCGAGCGAGATGCCCTTGCGGAGCACCTCGACTGCCGGGGCGAGTGCCGCCACCGCCTTCCCGCGGTCGGCCCGGTCGACGAAGGCGACCTGAAGCGCCTTGAATACCGGACCGGCGACCGGATGGCGGCGCGCTTCGATCTTCGCGACGCCGGTGAATTTCTCGCGCAGCAGCTTCGCGACGATGAGGGCGTCGGCCTGGCTCTGGTGATTGAAGACGAACACGGCCGGGCGATGCGACCAGAGGTGCTGGCGTCCTCTCACGTTGATCTTCAGTCCGATCGCCAGCGTCGCGAAGTCCGCCCAGGATGCGAGGCCGAGGTCGATCCCATCGCGCGAGGATCCGGTCAGCCCGTCGAGCGCGCGGCCGCCGAGCACGAGTGGAATCATGCTGCCGTAGGCCAGCAGGGTTCCGACGGCCCCACGGACACCCGGGGCGCGTGGTGCGAAATGCTGCGCCGGCCAGCCGCGCTCGCGGGCCAGCGTTGCGAGCCGGGCGTCCGGGTTGAGCACGTGCGGCTTGCCGACGAGTTCGAGCAGCGGCAGGTCCTCGGCCGAATCCGTGTAGAAATGGCTTTCCGGGAGATCGATTCCCACGCTGGACGCGAGCCTGCGGGCGGCCGTCGCCTTGCCTTCGCCGTAACAGGTCGGGCGGATGACCCTGCCGGTCAATACGCCGTCCTCGACCTCGAGCTGCGTGCAGAGCACGTGCCCGATGCCGAGGTGGCGGGCCACCGGCTCGATCTGGTAGCGCGTCGCGGAGGAGACGATGGCGAGCGTGTGGCCCCGTTCGCGATGCGCATTCACGAGTGCCTTCGCTTCCGGGTAGATCCGCCCGATCAGATGCTTGCGGAAGACGTCCTCGCCGAGTTCCTCGAGGACGGACTCCGCCACGCCCCGCAATGCAACGGTGGTCCGGCCGACGAGGCTGGAAAAGCCCGCACGACCAAGCTTGTAGTCGAGCATCGCTCCCAGGTTCGCGAGTATCTCCCGTGGCGGCATGGTGCCGCGCACGAGACGTTCCCCGAGGTAGGGGTAGGCGGAGAAGCCCTCGAGCAGGGTGCGGTCCAGGTCGAAAAACGCGCCGACCCTGCGTCCGCGTGGTGCCTCGCCGACATGTGCGGTCACCGCGCGATGGGTCCTCGTCCGTGCGTGTGTGCTCATGCAGCTAGCCTTGCGGGATGCGTTCGCGCGTGGATCGCTGCTGGTCCGCGAGCAGCGCCAGACGATCGATGCGGCGGGCCAGCGTGGCGCATTCTGCCGCGAATTGTTCCCGTCCCGATCGAAGCGGCCCGGCCTCGCCGGCGAGCAGCCCGCGATGTTCGGCGAGCTTCAGTGCCGGCTCGAAATACGCCCGGGACACGGATTCTTCGCTCGTCACGCGCCGTTGCCGCACGCGCTGCTGGCCGAGCGCGGCGCAGTGCTTCAGGAATGGCTTGATCGACAGGGATTGTGTCGCGTCCTGCCGCAGGAGAGCGTCGGCCAGGACCGCGTACGCCTCGACGAACGGGCGCAGCGCACCGGGCGCGAGCAGCGGGTCGAGCGATACGAGCAGCGCCTCGATGGCTGGGCGGCCGGACAGCTGCCTCTGCCAGTCCGGTGCGCGGCGCGCGAGGTCGCTCTCGATGGTGGCGAGGAATACTTCCTTGTCGTCGAAGAAAAACTCGAACTTGAGCAGGTCGCGTACGCGCAGCGCTTCCGCACGAAATGCGTCGACGGATCCGGGGCCTTCCTGTTCGGTCAGGCACTGCAGCGCGAGCTCCGCGACGGCCGTCGGCACGAAGAAGTGCACGCAGGTGTTGCGGCAGTAGGCGGCGGCCATCGCGGCCGATGGCGGTACCGCGTAGACGGGCGTGATGCCGTCCTCGTGGATCTCGACAACACCGGTTCGCTGCAATTGCCCGAGCACCGTCTCGAGCACCTCGCGGGATGGAATCTCGATGTCCCGTGTCGTGGGCAGGTCGAGCTGACGCACGAGCCCGACCAGCGTCCGCAGCTCACGGGCGAGCGCACCGAATGTGAGGGCGCGGTGCCCGCGGGCGAGGAGCACGAAGGTCACGAGCGCGCTCGCCATCACCGGCGTCACGGCGTTCGCCTGCACGGCGAGCTGGAAGGCGATCTTCTGCAGGTCGAGCTGCGATGCGGCAACGTCATCTCGGTTCGGGCCGAGCGCCCCGGCGAGCGACACGCCGGCGCCGAATCGCACGTGGATGCGACCGAACGGATTGCGCAGGCCACTCACGTACTTCATGAACCACGACGCCGATTCCGGCTGCTTCGCCTGGCCCTTCGCCTCGGCGACGTAGTCGGCGATCTCGGGTACCTGGTCGTACACGATCGCGACGGGAATGAGCATCACGTCGGGTGCAGCCGATCTCGCATAGGAATCCACCACGTAGTTGAGGAGCCCGTAGCGCGGTGGCATGAGCTTGCCGGTGCGCGACCGGGTGCCTTCGAGCGCCCAGAGCAGCGGGAAGCGCTTCTCGACGAGATAGTCGATGTAGCTGCGCAGCACCAGTTTGTACGCCGGGTCGTCGGCGAAGCTGCGCCGGATGAACACGATGCCGGCACGGCGCCCGAGTGCGCCGAGGCCTGGGAGATTCATGTTGATGCCGCCAAAGAAGTGCACGGGTGGAACGTCCATGTCGCGCAGCATCGTGATCATGAGGAAGCCGTCGAGATGCGACTTGTGCGTCATGAGGAATACGACCGGCCGATGCCGAGCCAGGTCACGGACGCGGCGCACGTCGTCGGCCGGCACCTGGATCGCCGGGTCGAAGCCGCGCGTGTACAGATGGCGTCCCATCGCCGCCATGAGATCGAGGTAGAACGTGCTGTGGGCCGCCGCCATTTCCTCGAGGCAGGCGCGCGCGTAACGGCGCGTTTCCCCGGGCGTGCGACGCGTCTGCACGGCGATGCGCTCGAGCGCGGTCTGCAGGGCCGGCCGGTCCAGCAGCTCGTCGGTGACGAGTCGCGGGACCTTGTAGCGTGCGCCGCGCACGCGGGCCTCGGCGCGCTCGAGCGCGAGGACGGCCTGGCGGCCGATGAACTGCGACAAACCGGTCGGATCGACGGAACCGTGGGGGTGGCTGTGCAGGTAACGTCGACGCAACGCCTCGAGCGTCGCGCCTTCGGCCGCGATCGGTCTCGCCCGCGAGGGCGCGCGGCGATGGAGCCAGCGCTGCATCAGCGATCCCGGTGCGCGCTGACCACCGACGCTGAATGCTGCAAATCCGGTGCGCGCCGACCGCTCGCCATGCGGCGGCAGCCAGAGCATCCTGAGCGGCACGAAGAAGGCGGGCGCGGCCGCGCTGCAGAGGGCGGATATGCGCCGCAGGGTGGTGGCATGGAATCGCGACCCCCCGCTGCGCAAGCTGAGGATCTCGGTTTCCCCCACTGCGGCTGCGGGGCGGCTTGCGGGGCGCTGATCGTGCAACCAGGCCTCGACGAGGCGGCGCTCGAACCGGGTCGTATGGTCGAGGAGGAAGACGACTGGGTGGCCGTCGCAGGCCGGCCACGGCGTCATGTCTGATTCGTACGTCACGGCCGGCGCTTCCCGCATGTGCAGCGCCCCCCCCTTGCACGGAAATTTGACTCAGATCACGATGACTTGCAATCAGGCTCCGGCAGCGCGGGTGCGGGAACGCGATGAAGGTTGAACGGTCCGGCATCGAGTCCATGTCGGCGGTGGATGCGTTGCTGTATCGGGGTGACGAGCACCCGCGCGGGCTGTCGGCCACCGGCGCCCTCTGCCTGCTCGACGGGTCGCCGACGCAGGCACGCGTGATGCAGGCGCTCGAGCGGGCCAGCCGCGCATTCCCGCGCCTCCGGCAACGTGTGATCGCCCCGTCGCTGAGAGTGCAACTGCCACGCTGGGTGACGGATCCCGACTTCGACCCCGGGGACCACGTGCGCAGGGTCGACGTTGCCCGGCCGGGAACGCTGAGCGACGTTCTGGATGCGACTCTGCCCGCGCTCTCGGCGCCGCTCGACGACGACCGTCCTCTGTGGGAGGCCATCCTGCTCGACGGCCGGGAAGGCGGCGGTGCCCTGTTGTTCAGGATGAGCCATGCAGTGACCGATGGCATCGGGGCCCTGCGGCTGTTCGCAGCGCTGTTCGACGCAGGCCCGGTACCGCAACCGAAGCGGTTGGCGCCGGTGCGGCTGCCGGGCCATCCCGTGGTCGCCGGAATGCAGCAGCACGTACCACGGCACATGCCGGATGAGTTGCTCGGCGAAGCATTGCGCGCAGTGCCCGGCCTGGTCCGTGCCGCGCGGTCGGCCGTGCGGAACCCGGCATCGGTCGCGCTGTCTGCCGGGCATTACGTGGCGTCCATGCGGCGAGTCATGGGACTCCCCTGTCCGTCCGCGCCTGCCCTCGATGGCCGCAGCCCCGCGCGCCGCTGTGCGGTGCTCGAGGTGCCGCTGCCGCCACTCAAGCGTGCCGCGAGGAGGCTCGGTGGCTCCATCAACGATCTCTGCCTCGCCGCGGTGGCGGGCGCACTGCGCGAGTACCAGATCGTCATGGGGTTCGTTCCCGCCGACGTGCCCCTGGCGATTCCTGTGAACCTCCGGGAACGCGGTGAGTCCGCGGCCGGAAACTACATCGGCGCGATCACCCTCGCCCTCCCGGCGTCGGAGGCAGATCCCGCACGCCGTCTCGACGCCATACGATCGGCCGTCCGGGCGAGCCGGGGCGAACCCGCCATCCGGGTGCATTCGCGGATGGCGCCGGTGCTTGCACGCGTTCCGGACACGGTGCTCGAGCGCGTACTCAAGGTCGTGCCTCGTGCGGACGTCCAGGTCAGCAATCTGCCCGGGCCTGCCGAACGGCCCTGGTTTGCGGGCCGCCGCGTCAGCGCGGTATTCCCGTTCGGTCCAGTGCCCGGTGTCGGGGCGATGATCACGTTCTTCTCGCTGGCCGGCACCTGCTTCCTGGCCATGCACTTCGATCCCGCCTCGATCGCGAGACCGGAGGTATTCGCGACCTGCCTGCGACAGGGATTTGCGGCAGTGCTCATGGCGAGCGGGCAGCCCGGCGCAGTCGGTGCACTCGGCGCACCCGTCATCGATCACGGCCCGTCGCCAGCACCGCCCGACGCCGGCGGCAGGGCCACTCCGCGAAGGGGACGCAACCCGTCCCCGCCCGCGCGCCCCGGGACTGCGGGGCCGCGGCGCCGGGCGTGAGCGCATCCGATCCCCGGCGAGCGGTGACGGCGCTCGGCGCTGGCACGACGGGCGCGGGTCTCGTGCAGGCCGGCGGGTGGCGCAGACCCCTGGCGGGACAATCAGAGGCTGGCTCGGCTCTGTGGCGGGGGCTCGCCGAAGCGGCCCGTGCCCGGACGGGCCGGTCCAAGCCCCGCGAGCGGCCGGTGCGGGCCGACCCTGAGGTTCACGATGCAGGCCCGCTCGGGCAGGGACGGCATTTTGAAAGCACTATCCGTTGACGGGCTGCTGGGCCGTGGCGTTTGCGAGCCCGCAGGCCGGATGGCGGGTGGGCACCGACGGCCGCATCCTCAAGATCAGCTTCTGACACACGCGCCGAGGCGGTGTCGGAGTCTCAGCGCGGCATGAGCTGAGACTCCGGCATCACTGGCTGGCGTCTCTGAACCTTCGAAAGTCACTTCAGATTCTGGTCGAACCACCGGTACCCGGCGTACATCCCGAAACCAGCGGCCAGGACGCTCACCAGGAAGCCGGTGGCGAAGCCGATCTTCGAGCCGAGCCACCAGCCCGCGTAGCCCGTGACGCCTGCAACCAGCCAGCCGATCAGTCTGCGCATCAAGCCCCCAACGTTCGCCTGACGGAATGGCCCACCGGATCTGGCAATGGCGCAAATAGCCTGGCGGCGCGCGTAGCAGACAGGGTCGCACGAAGCTGGTGAACTGGATCAAGGACATCGAGAACGGCGAACTGAGGCAGGCTGCCGGCACGGGCGTGGCGCAGCACGACGTCAGCTCGATCGGCGAGAACTCGGAGTGGACGACGAGCGCGGACAGCAGTTACGAGGCTCGGGGCTCCGCCGACAAACGGTGCGCCTGCGCGATCAAACCCGCACGGCCCGCAGGAATCCCTGCTTCGCGTAGGCGAGGATTCCCGCATCACGGGTCGCGAGCGCCACACCGTGCGTCCGCGCGGTCGCGATCAGGAACCGGTCCGCCGGGTCTCCCTGCGGCTCGCCTGGCAACAGCGTGCTCTCGACCGCCACCGCCGCATCCAGTGGGGTCAGACGAATGCCAGGAGCGGCCAACGCCCGGTCGACCCAGTCGCGCAATGGCACGGCCAGCTGAATCCGGCCGCGCGCCGCATGCATGCCGATCTCCCACACCGAGATCGCCGACACCAGCAGGCCGTCGCCCCGACGGGCCTCCTCGAGCTTCCTGACGCTCGCCGGGCGCAAACGATCGGCAACGCCTTCGGCGTACCACAGCCAGACGTGGGTATCGACGAGTAAGGCTCTCACTTCCCCGAGCCGGCGCGGCGAGAGCGCGGCTTGTCCCTGACCGCCCCGCGGAGTTGATCATCATCGCCCGAATCGGCGCTCCATGGATCACCCGACGGCGAGATGACGTCGCCCTTGATGGTGACGGTGTCCTTCAGGTAGCCGAACGACGACCGGGGCGCCGCCGCAACCGGCGCCAACTGCGCCACCGGCTTGCCGTGCTTGGTGATCACGATCGGCCGACCCGTGCTGGCGACCTCGTCCATCAGCCTCAGGCACTCGGCCTTGAACACCGCAGCAGGAATGCTCATGTCGGCCCTCAGTCATGACCACTATTTCTGGTCATTATAGGCGGCGGAAGAGGAGCAGCAAGGCTGGATGCTCAATTGTTTCCGCGGCGCACGCCGCCGGCGGGACATTGCGCAGGGCCACAACCAAACCGCTGGGGTGCAGGCTGGTCCTGCAGGCTCGCCTTCGCGATTCGACAATTGCGCCGAAGCGCCGAGAAATCGGATGTCGGCACAAGCTTGGCGAGATCGTCAGTGACTGTCTTGCCGATCTCCGGTGGATTCATGTCAGGTCCGTCCCCGGCGACGGATCCTCCTCCGGGCTCGATCACCGCGCCGACTTGATCCTCGTCCACACGCGATTGACCGCGTGCATCTGCTCGGGCGACCAGGAC
>CAZXQZ010000179.1:0-9283 GCA_964642445.1 uncultured Anaerolineae bacterium | reverse complement strand
CTGGTGGGTATATTCTACCATGCCGCCGCGCGGCTGGCAAAGGGATGGAACGGATGGGTGTCGATGGATTTGATGGATCGCCGGGCAGTGGTTATGGCTGGGTCGGGAGTCGTGAGCCTACCACGCGGGCGGGGACACCGACGGCGATGGCGTATGCGGGAATGCTCGTGGTTACCACGGCGCCGGCACCGATTACGGCGCCGCGGCCGATGGTAACGCCGTCCAGGACAATTACGCCCAGGCCCAGCCAGGCATCATCTTCGATGATGATGGGGCCTTTGCTGGCCAGGGGTTGTCGTTTGATGGGCACGTCGAGATCGGCAAAGGTGTGCTCGTAGGGGCTGAAGGCACACTGCGGCGCAATTTGTACGTTGTCGCCGATGCGCAAGTCGGCGACGAAACCTTTGAGGTTGCACGTGCCCTGGATGTGACTGTCACGGCCGATGATGACGCTGCCACCGGCGCCGATTTCTATGACGGTCCCGCGGTGCAGGGAACTGAGCTCGCCCAGGGCGACGTGGCCGCCGTCATCGTGGGCATAGATGGTCACGTTGTCGTCGATGAACGCATGGTCACCCAGCCGTAGATCGTGGCAGCGTATCTGCGCCCAGGGCGAAATGTAGGGGCGGGCCGTCAGGTTGGCCAGCACCTTACGGTCCTTGTAGACGCCGCCGAGCAGCCAGGCTGCGGCGTGCGTCGCCAGGCGCCCGGCACCCCGTGGGCCGGAATACGACATCAGGGCGCGCAAGAGAGGTGCTTTGACGCGCCAGGGTATCATGGGATCGCCCTTCGCCGCATGCAGAAATGCATCGTATTTGCTCCGTCGAGTGTCACGTGCCAACGTCAAAACGTGCGCGCAGCCAGCGCACGGCTGCCATGAACGCATCCAACAGTGGCCCGGGCTGCCACTGCAGCGCTCGCAGCGCCTTCGTCGGATCGCAGGTCAGTGCCAGTGGGCGTGTCGAGGCCGGTGCGGCCGGTGCGATGCGCCAGCGGTGCGGGTCCAGGCGTGCGCGCCAGGACGCTGCATGGCGGGGTGGCGGCTGCCCGCTGGCCTGCGCCATCACCGCCAGGAACGATGCCAGGTCCAGGTTGCCATCTGGGTGACCCAGGATGTAACGTTCGCCGCGGCGCCCGTGGTGGGCCGCCAGCAAGTGACCGCGGGCGATGTCGTCGACACCGCAGAAGTTGATACCACCATCCAGGTAGGGCGGCATCTGCCCACGCAGGTAGGCCAGCAGCCGGGCGCCGGTTGCCGTGGGCCGCCCGTCCCCTGGCCCCACCGGTGCCGTCGGGTTCACCACCACGGCCGGCACATCAGCCGCCAGCACCGCCTGTTCGGCCAGAACCTTGGAACGGACGTAATGGCTGGCCTGGTCCCACAGGTTGAATGGTGTATCCTCGTTGGGTAAGGCAGTGCCTTCCGCCGGCCGGCCAATCGTGCCGATGGTACTCGTGTGGACCAGGGTCGTCACACCGGCATCCGCCACCGCACGCAGTACATTGTGGGTACCGTCGACGTTCACTGCATACAGCAGCGCCTCATCGGCCGGCTGGCTGCTGTAAAACGCCGCCACGTGAAAAACAGCAACACACCCCACCACCGCGGCCCGCACCGCATCCAGATCGCGCACATCACCCAACACGCACTCGACCGGCAGCCCGGACAGGTTGCGCTGATCACTGTGTGCCCGCACCAGTACCCGCACCCGCTGCCCATCAGCAATCAACGCCCGCACCACCGCCGCGCCCACAAAACCAGCGCCGCCGGTGACAAGCACCGTACCCGCACCGCTATCGCTTGACCGCTGCATCTCCACCAAACTCAAGTCCCGCACTCCCCCGAAACCCACTCAATCCGTTCCCGTCCGTTCTACTGACTGCCGCGGAGCGAAAGCGCAAGCATGGCTTGCGCACTCCAAATTCGTTCCCGTCCGTTCTACTGACTGCCACGGAGCGAAAGCGCAAGCATGGCTTGCGCACTCCACATCATCCGCCCCCCCTACTCCCTACTCCGTACTCCCTACTCCCTCCTCCCCACCTTCCGCCGCACCCGCTCGAACCAGCCCGGGGGCTTCGGGGCCTCACCCTGCAGACTCTGCCAGTCACGCTGCATATCGTACAACTCCTGCCGGCTCAGGGCGCGCGCACCCCACTGGGCATTCAGCAGTGCGCTCTGCCCCGCTTCTTCCACCCGAATGCCAGCATAGGGCCGGTAGATCTTGACACTCAGGTACGGCGGGCGCACCTGGGCCAGGAATTCGCGCGTCTGTGTGCGCGCCCGGTCAGTTTCACCAGGCAGCCCGATCATGACGAAGACACGGCAGCCGATCCCGACCTGATCACAGGCGTGGAGCACCTCCCGTACCCGCTGCCGGTAATCATCGGCCGACTCACCTGGCCGCAGGCGCCCAATGCTCGCCAACAGGTCGTCGTCGAACGTCTCGACACCGATCTTGATCGTGGTGCAGCCGGCGCGCGCCATGTGACGCAGCAATCCCAGGTCGAAATGCTCTGGTCGTGATTCGCACTCCCACGCCGCTTCCAGGTGCAGCCCGCTGACTTCACGACAGAACGCCTCGACCCAGGCGCGGTCAGCGGCAAAAACGATGTCGCGGAACAGGTAGCGCGGCTTGCGATAGGTGGTGGCCAGCCAGGCCAGCTCATCGGCCACAGCTTCGGGTGAGCGGACCGTGCGTCCGAAGCCTTCGCTGGCCACATAAGGACAGTAAGCGCAGTTGTCGTCGCAGCCACGCCCGGCGCGTAATGTCAGAAAGGGATACAGCTCGTGCGGCAGCAGATCCCAGGCCGGGTGCGGCAGCTGGTTGGGATCGGCGTCCACCGCAGCCGGTCCGGCAATCCAGCCCTCTGCGTCATCCGCCGGCTCCAACGCTACCATCTGCAAAGTCGACAGCACCGCCGTCTCCGCCTCACCCATGGCAACCGCGGTCACGTTCGACTGGGCCATGATGTCCGGCCCGATAAAGCGCATGGCCGGCCCAAAGGCGATGATCTCACCGCCCGGCTCGGCCGCCGCCAGGGCATCGATGAACGTCATGTCGATGCGGCGTGTGGCCTGGCTCACCAGGACACCGACGTCCACGCCCTCGCTCGGCGCGGGTACCCGCTCGATCGTGGCCGCCGTATCCAGCTTTTCAGCGACCGCGTCGATGCACGTGACCGCGTAACCGTTGGTGCGCAGCACCGCTGCCACCGTGGCAATCGTCTGCGGCGGATAGACAAAATCGGTGGCCTGCGCACCGATGACACCCATCCCCGCGGTGCCCTCACGATTGGCCGCCTGGTCGGGTGGACTGGGCGGATTGATCAGAATCACGTGCCTCATGGAGCACCTTCCTTTTTAAAAATGAACACGGCGGGATGATCGAACAGCCGAAATGTCAGCTCCGCCAGGTCGTCCTGCCAGACGAATGGGCCCACTTGGGGATACACCTGGAACGTCTTGATCAGCTCGTACCCCGCAGTGCCAGCGAACAACCGTGCATAGAACTCGGCCTGAGCCGGAAAACGTGGTGCGCCGGCATGGAACCGCTCCGCCCAACTGCTGCCTACGATGACATAATCGGTAATCAGCCGGCGCTCGAGGTAGGCGCGTGTTTGCGCTTCCGATACCTGCGGTGCCTGGTAACGTACACTGGCCACACCGTCGATTTCGTACGGATTCCAGGTCTGCCAGTTGCGGTCATCCAGCCCGTACAGTTCGCCCGCCTCGTGCATGAAGATGCCCTCGTCCTTTTCGACCAGGACGGAGGCCGCCGGCGGGATGTGCGTGCGGATCCAGGCTGCCGCCTCAAGCCGGACGTCCTGCTGCAGGTAGAGACCGACGTACCCGGCCGTGTAGGCCAGGCTCATTACCACGACGGCCCCACTCAGCACGACAACGACCCAGCGCCCACGAGCGCCCGCCCGGACCCAGAGATCCACCATCAGCCGGCCAGCCAGTATACACAACACCGGTACCAGCGGCAGGGCGTAGCGGATGAACTTGGCGTACGCGCCGCCGGCCACGATGACGTAGGCTGCCAGCCAAACCAGCAGGTAGGCGTCGGCGAACCAGCGTGGTGCGTCACCCGGCGCCGACGGCTCACGCATGTGCTGCGGACGCAGCAGACGCCACACACTGTAACCAACCCCCATCACCGCCACGATCTGCAGCGGTAGACCCAATCCCCAAGGCAGCCAGTTGCTGAGCACGTAGAGATAGGGCGGTGTCCCTTCGAACTGCAGGGTATACAGCACCGGCAGGTCACCGCGTACCACCAGGCTTTGCGTCCGCACGCTGTCGTTACGATCCAGGTCAAAATAACCGCCCGGGTTCAGCACGGCGTACGGATTCAACAGCAGCCAGATGGCAACTGCCACCAGACCCAGGACGAGCAGCCGGGTCCAGTGACGTGTCAGCTGGCGCGGCGGGGCCCACACAGCCGCCACCTGCGCCACCAGGATCGGTGCCAGCAGCACGATGGCCCCGATTTTGGTGGCCAGGGCCAGGGCCAGGGCCACACCGGTCGCCACGTAATCGCGCCAGGCGCCGCGGCGGGCAATACCCACCCCCAGCCAGAGAGTCAAAACCACCCAGGCCACCAGCAGCGAATCGACCGTGGCAAAGTGCGCTTCGCGCACCGGCAGCAGGCTCACCGCCAGCAGCAGTGCGCTCACCCAGGCCACACCGCGCCCAAACAGACGCCCGGCCAATGCCGCCGTCAGCCCCACCGTGGCCACGCTGGCCAACACCGACAGCAGCCGCCCGATGTACAGCATCGGCGCCGAGTCGAACGGCAGGGTCAGGAAAGATTTCAGCCAGCCAAGTACCTGCTCAGCCGCACCGCTGCTCAACGCCAGCAGGTACAGTGGCAGGGCCCCGTAGGACGACGCCTGCGGATCGAGTGAACCGCTGGCCGCAAACCGCTGGCCCAACTGGCTGGCCAGGTAGACGACATGCGCTTCGTCGACGTTCAGGCTGTGCGGAAAGCCCCACGTCAGTCCGGCCAAACGCAGGATCAGTGCCAGCACGATCACCGCACCGAGTGCAAGACCCCACCAACCGGTAATTTTCATACCGCATGCCGCGTGTCGTTCACAGCTCCCCACGCTTGAACGCAACGCTGATCCCTTCGGCCGTGCGGGTCGCGAGCGCCGAAATGGTCAGCGCTGGATTGACACCGGCCCCGGTGACGAAGGGGCTGCTGTCGCCAATGAACAGATTGGGCACGTCGTGCGTGCGGCACCAGGGATCGACGACCGATGTCTGCGGGTTGGTGCCCATGCGACAGGTGCCCAGGTAGTGCGATGAACCGCCGGGACGGTACTCCGGTTCCCAGATCTCACTCGCACCCGAAGCTTCGAGGATCTCGTGGTTGGCGCGCATGATCGCTTCGAGCATGGCCCGGTCGTTGGCGCGCGGCTCGTTGGTGATCCGCGGCACCGGCAGGCCGACGTGATCGGTCAGCTGCGGATCGAGCGTCACCTCGTTGCGCAAGTCGGGCAGCTGGTCACCCACAGTGGCCAGGCCAACCATGTGTGCAAAGATCTCCTGCACACGCGCCTTGTGTGCGGTCCCCCAGCCCGGCACGCGTCGCGCCACCGACAGCGGCCACTGCCAGCCGTTGTTCACCTCCACCGTCCAGCCACGGGCAAAACTGTGGCGCGGATTCGTGGCATAATAATCCTGCATCATGCCACCCGCCGGTATGCCGCGCCAGGCATTGAGCCGCTCGCTGAACACACCATAGGTGAAGACCGCCAGGTGCTCGGTGAAGTACTTACCCACCAGCCCGCTCGAGTTGGCCAGCCCATCGGGAAACTGCGGCGACTTGCTCAGCAGCAGCAGTCGCGGCGTCTCCACGGCATTGCCCGCGATCACGATCGCACGCGCGGCAATCTCCCGCTCCCGCTTTTCGGGATCGAAATAGATCACACTGCGTGCCCGCCCATCCGGCCCAACGGTAATTTCGCGTGCCATGCATTCGGCCCGGATTTCTACCCGCCCGCTGGCCTCTGCCTGGCGCACGTACGTCACGTCGATGCTGCCTTTGGCCGCAATTTTACAGCCCAGCCGGCAGGCACCACACCCGATCGATGCCGGACGGCCGTTCCAGGGACGGCTGGGCAGCGCCACCGGTGAGTGCACCATGTGCAGGCCCAGCTGCGCCGCGCCTTTGTGGATGGCCTGGCTGGCGCAGTTGAAGGCAAAAGGCGGCAGCGGGAACGGCCGGCTGCGCGGCGGGTCGAACGGGTTGGCCTCGGCACCCGATGGCCCGGAGATGCCGATCTCGTACTCCCCGCGCGTGTAATACGGCTCCAGATCGGCGTAGGTGATCGGCCAATCGTCGGCCACCCCATCCTCACTGCGCACGCGAAAATCGGACTCGTGAAAGCGCGGCGACACCCCCACGTACACCAGCGTCGAGCCGCCAACCCCCTTGGCCCGGCTGTAATTGAAACGCGTGTCGCCACCCGTCGTGTACAGGTCGCGGCGTGGATCGTCCGGCTCGAAGACCCGGGGTGCCGTCACCTCGAAGTCGCGTTCGGCGGTGCGATAATCGACGTAGGGGTTGAACCGCTTCCCCGCATCCAGCACGATGACCCGCAGACCAGCCTCACCCAACTCCCTGGCAATGACCCCGCCACCAGCCCCACAACCCACCACAACCACATCTGCCGTCTCTTTAGGCGGCTGCAACCGAAACCAGCTCACCCGCAACCCTCACACACAAATCCAAAATCTAAAATCAAAAATCGGCACAATCACCCACATACCCCTTCGGCATCGGCGGTCCATCGTAATCCAGCCACTGCCAGGCCACTTCACTGGTATAAAAGGCCTGTTTGACGTCGTTGACCAGCATGGGAAAAAGGACGATGGCGGCCTCTACACCCTGCAGCTCTTGTACGGTCGCAGTCACCTTGCGCACGGCACGATCGACCACCGTGCCGCCCCCCGCGCGGGAGGCCGCCAGGGCATCGATAGTTTCCAGCAGGTCCTCCTGCGGCGCGTGCGCCAAATCGACGAACAGGGCCCCATAGGCCTGCTGGGCCATCTCGTCGAAGGCCAACAGTCCCGGCCCATAGGCGGCCTGGCGCGCTGACGACGTCGCAATCAGGCGATCCACGATGTCGACAACCTGTGCTTCGGGCGCACCCGGCCCCAGGTGATCGGACGGCAGCAAGATCGAGGCCAGGGCCGCCAGGAGCACATATTCGGGCTGGGTCAGCCACTGCGTGCTGCCGCTGGGCCGGCGTCGATCACGGTCGGCCAGTATGCCCTGCCGCGCAGTGTCATCCCACCACAGTTTGCCACCAGCCCCGAGCACGGCCACGCTGCCGACGGCAGTGCCGATGACTGCCGCGCGTTTCAGGAAACTGCGACGGGTGATCGAGCCCGCCGCGTGGTCATCTACAGTCACTCTACTTCTCCCATACCAGGAGTGGACCCCCGACCGCCTGATCATCTCGATAAACGAGGCGCCAGGGAGCGGGTATCAAAGCGCCATCACGCCAGGCGGCCAGGCGCGGCCGGCCAGCCAGCTTGCGCGGCGACGTGATAATGACGTCGACGTCCTGCGCATCGGCGTACGCCAACACCTGCGCCGGTGTGCCGTTGGGCATGGGCACGTGAATGCCCTGGGCGTAGAATGGCACCTGGCTGTGCACCGCCAGGATTCGCGGCTGCGCCTGACCGGCATGCTGGGCCAGCCAGATACCGGCGCGCTGTTGATCCACGTCCACCGTCCGGCGAACCGTGACACTGCTGCTGCGCGGCAGGCTCCACAGCAGCCCGACCGCCACCGCCAACGTCGCCATCGTGCCGATCCATGCTGCCCAATGGGCACGGCGCCCGCCACGTGCGGCCAACCAGGCTGCCAGGCCGCCCTGCACCTGGGCCAATCCCACGCCGACCCATACCAGCCACAGCGGCAGCAGCGGTACCAGGTAGCGAGTATATACCTGCGGCACCAACGCTACCACCAGCAGTGCCGGCAGCATGAAGGACCCCAGGTAGAGGGTCGACCACTGCCAACCCTGCGGGCGGAACCGCGGCAGCAGCGTGAGAACGATGCCGCCCGCGGTCGCCAGCAGCATCCAAGGTGACAGCAGGTAGAGCCGCAGCTCCTGCCACGTCTGGCTGGCACCCTGCCACAGCCCCTGCACGCGCGGCCAGAAGCCTCCCTCCGCTGGCGCCGCCGGTGTGGTCAGCAGGCGTGCGCTGCGCTCCAGGAACACCCCGGTCGGCTGCCCGGTTTCGTCGATCCCGTAGGCTGCGTCGACGTAGCTGATGCCGGCTGCCATGCGCTGCGTGATGACGAAGTTCAGCGCGCTTTTGCTCTCCCAGGCGGGCCGGTTCAGGGCACTGCTCAGCCAGATGACGTAGGGCAGGGCAACGACGGCAAACGCCCCCACCAAAGTGGTCGTCAGCTGCCAGCGCTGGTGCGGGGCCGGATACCGCGCCACGATGAGCCACCCGGCCACGATGGCCACGGCCAGCACCCCTTCGACACGCGTCAGGTAGGCAGCACCCAGGCTCAAGCCCGCCAGCGCCGCAATGGGCCAGCGGTGCGTGCAGCGCGCCTGCCAGCCCAAAACCAGGCCAGCGGTCAGCAGCACGGCGTACAGCGTCTCGCTCCACTCCAGGCTGCTGTATTCGATCAGCAGCGGTGTGCCTGCCACCAGCAGGGCGGCCCACAGGCCGCTGCGCCGGTCGAACAGCTGGCAGCCCAGCCAGTACGCGGCCGGGACCAGGGCCACGCCGGCGACCCACGAAACGAGACGCGCACTCAAAACTCCCTGCCCCGAAATGGCAGTACCGGCGGCGATCAGCCAGGGATAGAGCGGCGGCACGAATGGCTCACGCCCACCCAAAATGCCGACGTAACCACGACCCGTCAGCAGGTTGTGCGCGATTGTAACATAGGTGGTGCCCTCGGTCAATACAACCGGATAACTGAGCAATGGGATGAGGCGCACCAGCAGCGCTCCCGCAGTGATCCAGAGGAGCGGCTGGCGCAGGACGCGCGTCAAGACGCACCCTCCGCAGTGGGGTCTGGCAGCCTGGGTATCGTCGAGCCTGGTTCGGCGGTGGCCGGCAGTGTCGTGAAATCGAGGACCGCATCGCCGCCTGCGTAGGCACGCGGCAGCACGAAGCAGAAACTGGCACCACTCCCCGCAGGTCCTGGGCTCTCCACCCAGATCCGGCCGCCGTGATGTTCAACGATGTGTTTGCAGATCGACAAACCCAGGCCGGTGCCTTTGTACAACCGGCTCG
>CAZXQZ010000178.1:0-9284 GCA_964642445.1 uncultured Anaerolineae bacterium | reverse complement strand
CCACCGCTCAGGGTGACGCCGCGTTCACCCACCCAGGTTTCGTAGCCGTCGGGGAAGCCGGCGATGAAGTCATGCGCATTGGCCGCCTGCGCCGCCTGCTCGATTTGCTCGCGGCCGGCGTCCGGCCGGCCGTAGGCGATGTTCTCGGCGATGGTGGCGCTGAAGAGGAAGGGCTCCTGCAGGACGATGCCAATCATGCCACGCAGGTCGTCCAGGCCCACGTCGCGCACGTCCAGCCCATCGACCAGGACCCGGCCCGCCGTCGGGTCGTAAAAACGCGGGATCAGGTTGATGATCGATGATTTGCCCGCGCCGGTGGGGCCCATCAGGGCGATCACCTGGCCGGGTTGGGCGTCGAAGCTGATGTTTTGCAGCACGTGGAGGCCGGCCTGGTAGCCGAAGCTGACCTGGTCGAACACCACGTGCCCGGCTGGCTGTTCCAGGGCCCGCGCGTCCGGTTTTTCCGCCACGGTGACTGGGGTGTCCATGATCTCGAAGACACGGCTGGCGCTGGCATCGGCGGTGGCCGCCGCGTTGACCAGGAAGCCCAGCCGCTGCGTCGGCCCGTTCAGCATCAGCACGTAGGAGATCATCGCAAACAGCACGCCGACGGTGATCGTACCCTCCAGCACCATCGGCCCGCCGAAGAGGAGCAGCAGGAAATTGCTCAGGGCGATCAGGAAGGTGAAAAAGGGCCAGTTGTTGCCCCACAGCCGGATCAGCCCTTCGCGCAGGCGGAACCAGATGCTGTTGTCGCGGTCGAACTTCTCGAATTCGTAGGGTTCGCGGGCGAAGGCCTTGACCACACCGATGCCGGTCAGGCTCTCCTGCATCGTCGTCGAGAGCACGCCCAGCTGGTCCTGCACGTCACGCGACCGCGGCCGCACGGTCATGCCGAAACGAATGACCGCGACCAGCAGGACCGGCAGCGGGATCAGGGCCACCAGCGCCAGGCGCACGTCCATCACCAGCATCGCCACCACCACGCCCACCAGCAGAAGCAGCGTTGCCGTCAGCTCCATCAGACCGGTGCCGATGAAACGTTCGGTCTCGGTGATGTCTCCGGTGGCGCGGCTCATCAGATCGCCGGTGTGGGCCTGGTCGTGGAAGGCAAAGGGCAGGCGCTGCAGGCTGGTGTAGAAGTCGTTGCGCAGATCGTAGGCGGCGCGGAAGGAGAGCCACTCGCCAAAGTACAGCTGCCCAAAGCCGGCCACGGCGCGCACCACGGCCACCGCCAGGATCACACCGGCGGCTGTGATCAGCGCTGCGGGGTCGTCCTGTTGCAGACCCTGGTCGACCGCGCCCCGCAGCACCTGCGGGATCAACAGGTTGAGCAGCGTCGCGAACAACATCGCGGTGTAGGCCAGGATCATCTGCGGCCAATAGGGTCGCAGGTAACGCACCAACCGTCCGTAGATCGCCAAACGCGCCATCGCAGATGCTCCAAACAAATCGCGACGGGCGTATCAATCGCCCGCCGCGCTCGTCAACCCGCTGCCCTGTCAGGTTAGACTTGCACCGGTCCTGTCGCTGGTCGAGCGCAGGCTGATGGCACCATCCAACTCAACGGAGCACCAGTTTAGCACGGTTTGAATGGCCGGTCAAACAGGAAGCGGCCACGCCGGCTGCACGACCGGTCCCACGCAGGTCAGAGAAACCTGCGCTGCATGACGGCCAATTTCCCAGGGCTTGACGATCTTATCATTCGGAGTATACTTGGCACAGTTAACCGGGCCGGACGGCCCGGTAACCCCCAACCCGCGCCCCGCGGGTTGCGTTGATTCGGGAGTTGACTGGAGGTTCCCCGCGCAGACCATTTCGAGTTCCTGGTGGCATGTCGGCCAATGTTTGCAGCAAGGAGGTGACCATGCCAGGCAACGACAACGAGGCGCTCTGGCGCGCAATGTGGACGGGTAACCCGCCCCTGCCCACTCACCGGAAGCGCAAAGTGCTCGCCCACATCCCGCACGGTCCCCGGTGCAAACTATGTCTCGCGCCGTTCCATGGCTTCGGCGCCCCGCTTGTGCGGCTGATCGGCATCCGGCCGTCGTCCAAGAACCCGAACTTCTGTGCCGTCTGCGAAGCCGCGACCGAGAAGTACCCCGGCGGTGCGGAGGTGGAACTGGCCCTGCTCTTTGCCGACCTGCGCGGCTCTACCGCACTGGCCGAGAAGATGCCGCCGCTGGAGTTCAAGCGCAGAATCGATGCCTTTTATGCGACCGCAACCCGTGTGCTGATCGACGAGGACGCCTTTGTCGACCGTCTGGTGGGGGACCAGGTCGTCGGGTTGTTTATGCCCGGAATGGCCGGCGCCCACTATGCCAGCAAAGCTATCGAGGCCGCCCGGACGCTGGTTGCCGAGGTCGCCAAAAAGGCCCACCTCCCCGTCGGCGCGGGCGTCCATGCGGGCATTGCCTTCGTCGGTACGATCGAAGGCACCTTGGGTGTGGAGCGCGACATCGCCGCCGTGGGCGATGCGGTCAACACGACCGCCCGCCTGGCTTCGGCAGCCGGCGCGGGTGAAGTCCTGATCAGCGAAGACGCCGTGCAACGATCCGGCTTCGACCCTGCCGGACTCGAAGTCCGCCAGCTCAATTTGAAGGGAAAGGCACAGCCCTTCACCGTCCATGTCGTGCCGGCGACCGTGCCCATCGAGACGTGAGGCGCGCCCCGTTTTGCCAACGGCATGGTTTACCTGCGTTGCCGAACCGGGGCGTGACCACGCTCCGGAGATCAGACTGCCGCGCACTTAATGGGCTGTACGGCCTGGGTAGGAGAAACCGTGATCATTTATCTCATTCGCCACGGAGAACGAGATACGACCAAAGATTCCTTCAACCCGGAACTAAACCACCAGGATTACCCCCTCTCGCACAACGGCATTGCCCAAGCAGAAGCACTTGGCGGGTATTTGAGCGACAAGGGCATCCAAAGCATCATCGTCAGCCAATACAGGCGGACGCTGCAAACGGCCATGCCGGCTGCGCAAAGACTCAACCTCGTCCCCCGCACCGATCAGCGGGTGAATGAAATCGACAACGGGGTGGTTGAACAGCTCGATGAGCACGTTTTCCGCGAACGTTACCCTGAAACCTACGCCCATTTGCGACAGATGAACCAGGACTTCACGTTTCCCGGCGGTGAAAGCGGCGCCGACGTCAAACGTCGCCAGGACAGCCTTCTGGCTGACCTCATCACGGACGATGAAAACGTGGCCATCTTCTCGCACGAAGGTTATATCCGGCTGTTCCTCTGCAATATCCTGGGACTTGAAGTATTTCAGCGTTACCGTTTTCGCATCGACTTTGCGGGTGTAACCGAACTGGAATATCTGAAGGACCGCGGCGAGTTTCGGCTCATCCGGGTCAATCACGTGGTTTGACGCGCTGTGCGACGGCCGGTGCCCGACGATGGTTGTCGGGGCGTTAGTGCTGCAGAACTCGCTCGACGGGACACCCGTTGCGCGCAGCGACAAAGGAGACGAGATGGTCATAACCGTTCTCGCAGCAATGGTGGAACCGGCTTGGGTGGCTGATCTCGAGCAGGCTTACCGTATGGAGCATTTGCGCTAGACCGTGTGGCTGTGGACGCCATGCCCTTCGTCGCGCGCTCGCAGCCGGCTGAGCAGTATCAACCCCAAACCCACCAGCATCAACCCACCGCCCGCCACAAGCAGATACAGGGGCAACTCCAGCGGAATGTCCAGATGCACTGTGATCCCCAGGATGCGGGAGAGGCCGGGGGGCAGGACGACCATCTCGTCGTTGATGGCGGTTAGCATGCGCTCCAGGCCGAACACGGCGGGGACCAGGCCCAGCAGGGCCAGCGTCGCGCCCATGGCGACGACGATGCGGCCAATGCTCGCCGCTATGGCCAGCCCCAGCTGGCAGCGCTGTCCGCCGTAGACCACGGCCAGCATCCAGACGATCGCCGCTACGTTGAGAGTCACGAAGACCGTGCGCCAGGTCGCATCGGTCCAGAAGTTGTACCAGAAGCTGCCCGGCCCGCGCAGGCTGACCACCACGGCCAGCAGCAGCGTCGGCGCCAGCAGCGCGGCGGGCAAAGCCGCGACCCACGCCAGCCGGCTGCACTGGGCCAGGTTGAGCAGGAAGAGCGTCCCCACGAAGCCACCCAGCATGGTCAACGTCAACAGGGCGTACTGCGGCGAGAGAAACGACGAGAAGGTGAGGTAGACCAGCACCATCAACCCGAACGGCAGCGCCGTTGCGGCCAGCCAGTCAGTGCGGGACGCGGGCGGCCGGTCGTGGACGCGGAAGGGCGAGATCAACGCCTGCCACAGCGCTTGCAGACCGGTCTTGCCGGGATAGGCGCGGGTGCGCCGCGCCACGAACCCGCTGCCAGCCAGCAGCACCACCAGCAGCAGGACCAGCCACAGCCGCGCCAGCCAGGTCATGGCCTCGTTGCGTTGGGCGTGGGCCATGCCGGCCGCGGCAGCAAAGAAGTTGAAGGCTGGAAAGTCCAGGTCCGCACCGTAGCGGGTCTCGTGCGCGGCCCGGTGCTGCTCGTACTGCCCAAATGCCTCCTGCCAGGCGCCGAACGCGGCACGGTCGCCTGTGTCCAGCCACTGATAGTAGCGCAGGAAGGCGCTGCGATACCAGGCCAGGGTCTCGAACAGGTCGTGTTCGTAGTCCAACGAGGCGGCCAGGGTGTCCAGCAGCGTGGGATCGCTGACCAGGGTGCGGTCGACGGATGCGGCCAGCCCCTGCATTTCTTCGACCAGCGCCACGGCTTCGAAGCCTTCGGCGATGGCGGCCTCCACATCGTCCTTGACCGCCAGGTAGATCGACGACAGCACCGAGCTGGAGCCGTCCACGATGTCCCACTCGAAGATCCACATCTGCGGGGTCAGCGACAGCCCCAGGCCGCGCACCTGCTGCCCGGCGAACGGGCTGATGTAGAGGCCCATGCGCGCCGCCGGCCGGCTCAGGAAGAGCAGTTCGGTCAATGGCTCGACCACGGCCGGGTCGGGGCCGAAGGTGTGGCGCTCCCAGCGGCGCGCCAGCTCGGTCACGTCGGCGTCGGGCTCCCAGGCCGCGGCCGAGGTGACGTAGCTGTTGGCGTCGATGTTCTGCCAGAAGCCGTAAAAGGGGTAGAGCGACATCGGCCCGGCCTGCTGCGGCCCGCCGTTCTGGTTCCAGGCCCAGATCCCGTCGATGTGGGGGTTGGCCGCGCCGAACTCCTGCAGGCTAGCCTGGTGCAGCGGCGCCACAAAATCAGGAAAGGCCATGAAGCCTTCGAACTCCAGCCGGTTCTGCATCTCCACCAGCCGGCGGTGCTGGCCGCTTTCTAGCGTGGGGTTGAAGGGCAGGAAGCTGTAATAATCGCCCTGCACGTACTTCGTCGACACGGTCAGGTTGGGCGAGTCGACGGCGTCCAGCAGGGTGGCGTAACTCTCCGGATTGGTGTGCATGTCGCCGACTTCACCCACGCCCACCGACCAGGTGCGGAAGATGATCGACTTGTCGCGCGGCTCGGCGGCCTGCAGGAAGGCCGCCAGCATGGCCTGGGTGGCGTCGACCGAACGTACGGCCAGCGCACTGCCATAGTCCCAACCGGGCAGGTTGTAGATGCCGCCGGCCTCGCCGATGCGGATCATCACACCGTCCACGGCCGGCAGGCTGTCGAACAGCTCCTCCAGCCCCAGCCGGTAGACCTCCCACAGCGCCGGGTTCTCGGTGTCCAGCCCGCCGAAACGTTCCTCCAGGTAAGCTTGCAGCGGCGGGGTCAGGGCCAACATGTCGGTGTAGAGGATCACCTCCATGCCCATGGCGTCGGCGTAGTCGAACAGCCGGCCGAAGTGCTGGCGCAAGGCCGCGCTGCGTGCGCGGTACTCGCTGTCGGCCGGGTAGATCTCGGTGCCGTCGCCTACGCGGTCGAAGTCGATGAACTCCAGGAAGCCAGGGATGACGATGCCATTGTTGCCGTAGGCGATCATGCGCTGCACGTAGTCGTGGAACTGCTGCTCGACGGCGTCGAACTGGGCCTCGTCGACGTAGGGCGATGCGGCCAGGAACACGTCCTCGAAGGCGCGCAGGTGATGCGAGTAGTTGGTGGGATCCCAGCGCGCCGGATCCTGCGGGATGCCCACCGCGCCCAGGTCGACCAGCCGCTGCGCCAGGGCCGGCGCAAAGGCGCCTGTTTCGCCATAGAGCGTGGCCTCGTCGATCCCGCCCAGCACCTGGTCGGCCAGGTGGTACAGGCCGTACACGTCGCCGCTGCGTCCGCCGCCGAACACAGCCAGCGATGGCTCACCGCCGATTTCCACAACTGGCACGAAGGCAAAGGCCTCCGGTGACGCAAAGCGCAGCGTTGCGGCCTCGTCGGGCGCGTTAGCCGCGCCGACAAGGATCTGCGGGCCAGCTGGCGCGGCTGCCGGCGAGTCGACGATGGCTGGCCGCCGCCCGCTGCGCGCCTCGAGCTGATCGGCCAGATCGACCGCAGCGTGCATGTACAGCTCGTCCTGCTGTGCGCCGTCGGGCAGGACGATGGCCGCGACCGGCGACAGCGGCGCGGCGGGTTCAGTCGACGGCCCCGGCGTGTACACAGCCTCCTGCGGCAGGTCCTTGGGCGTGAACGAGATGTCCAGGAACGCGTTGAGCTGCCCGGCAATGACGTAGCCGAGCACGAGACCGATCGCGATAACGACCGCTGTCTTGATTTTGTCGTGTGGCATGGACGCTTCCTGATCGAGTTCGGGGTACCGAGCGGGCTCACCGGGGCGGACGGTTGGACCGCCAGCGGCGGCAAGAGGAATTATAAACGATGCGCGGTGGCAGGTCAATCGTTGAGGTGGCTGCTGCAAGGGCGGCGGCCCGGAAGCGGAACGCCGCGTTCAGCCGGCGGAGCGCGTTTTCCCTGCCGCCGGCTCAACAAGAACCGATCGCACTCCATCCAGCACTCGATGGAGGCTTGCCCTCGATAATTGCCCCATGGGCTTGACAATGCGATTCTGCTCGATGGTGAATATCTTGCCGGCCCTGACAACCGAGGTCATACGCAAGCCGGCAGCGGTGACCTCAGCGCCGTGAATGCGCACCATGTCCGGCTCCAGCTCGGTAGGGACGCTGGATGTGATGGCAGCCAGCACGCAGTCCGGTCGTGAGTTGTTATACCAGGCGGCGGAGACAATCACCGCCGGGCGCTGCTTTGTGCTGTCATGGTCGGCAAACGGGAACGGCACCAACACGACCTGACCCTGTCTATAGGTCGTCATAGGCGGCGTCGGTAGGGTTGTCCCAGAACTCGAAGGCGCTCTCGGCTACCCTAAGCCACTCATGCGTGCCAGCTTCGGGATAATGAACTCGAGCCTCGTCGAGCAGCAGATTGACCGCCCCGTTCTCTTGCACGATCGTCGCCTTCGGCGCAGAGATCATTTGGTCGGACCAAATACGGAATGATTGGGCGCTGAAACTGGTGGCTTGCGCCGATGCAGAAGCTAACACGGCTAATCCTCCTCGAACAACGCCCGTGACTGATAACGTTGCAGGTTCTCTTGCAGCACAGCGACGAACGCTGGCATGCGATCGGCTGCAACCACGATGCGGCCCACGCACTCGGCTGGAATGGCGGAGAGCCGCTCCAATTGCGCGCTGACGGCTTGTGGCGAACCGTAGATGGGGGGAGGCAGGATCTCAAAAAAAGACAGGACAAACTCGTGCTCCGTGTGCTGGACAACGAGATGCGTGGCATAGCGCGAGGACAGATCCTTGGGAAACTGCCAGTCAATCGGCAATTCAAGACGCACTTCACTGGGCTGCTCCACGTAGCCCTCCTTTGGTGGCACGGTAACTAGAGCGGGTAACACGTTCGGCAACCTGACTTAGGTAGGATTGTAGCATTGCATCGGCAATTGGTCAATCAGACCGAAGCCGCGTTCCAGAGTGAAGTAGCCTACGCCGAAACCAGGCTGCCCCAACGCCGTTTGTTTCATCGGCGCCTGGCCCAGGCGCTCGAAGCGCTCAATCCGGAGGCGCTTGATCCCATCAGTTCACAAATAGCTGCTCACTACGAACAGGCCGGCCTGTTCGAACAGGCCATTCTTTACTACCAACGGGCCGGTGCGGTGGCCGCCGGTGTGTACGCTCATGAAGAAGCCATCAAACTGTGTTCTCGTGGCCTGGAGCTACTGGAACTGGCGTTGGCTGAGTCGCAACAAAATGACGAGCATTGGTGGGATTCGGAAATTTACCGGCTGCGCGGTGAGCTGCTGCAAGCGCAAGGCACAAACCCCGACGATGTCGAAGCGGTTTTCAAGCACGCCCTCCAAATTGCTCGAACGCAACAGGCCAAATCGCTCGAACTGCGGGCTGCTATCAGCCTGGCCCGACTGTGGCAGACCACGTCGCGCCGGCCAGAGGCCAAACAACTTCTAACCCCGCTGTACGCCTGGTTTAGCGAAGATTTGGATACTCCGGACCTCCAGACCGCGCAGGCATTCATCGCCAAACTCTAGAACAGTCTTTTTCTCGCAATGAGATTCCACAGCAATCGCTCAGCTAACGTTTAGCTAACGCCAGCTTTGGTAAAGTAACCAGCAGTAGATTCTTACCGGCAATATCTACTAAGGCGGCGCAAAAGAATAACTTCCGCATTATGGCTGGAATTCGCCGCTCCGAAGGCGGTGGTGGAGGCACAGTTGCCATCTTTTAGAAAGATGGCAACTGTGCCTCCACCACCGCCAAATTCGATCAAAAAGGCACGGGAAGTTATTCTTTTACGAGCCCTAACCGGAAATCGGAAAGGAGATACCAATTGCCACCAGGCATGACGCGAGAGCAGTTGGTGGCCAACTTTCGCCAGACCGCACCAAAATGGCGCGAGAATCCGGACCTCATTCGCAAGAACTACCTGTACGACGCGGCAAAAGGAATTGGCGGGGGTGTCTATCTCTGGCAAAGTGTAGATGATGCCAGGCGTTGGCACAATGACACCTTCCGTCAGAAAGTCGTCGAGGTTTACGGTAACGAACCAACAATCACCTATTTCGATACGCCCATTGTTGTAGATAACGTAGCGGGCCAAATCACCGATTGACTGGATTCATGCAAACGAGGGTGAGACAACGATCCAACTCGTACTCGTACTCGTACTCGATTGTTGCCGCCGATCTGAGTACTACTGGGTCACTACCACCACTGTAGTGATTGATCGAACGTAACCGATGACGGTGCTCAAGCGATGTGACCCGGTAGTACGAGTGCGATTACGATTACGAGTACGATTACGATTACGATTACGATTACGAGTACGAGTAGGAGTACGAG
>CAZXQZ010000177.1:908-9444 GCA_964642445.1 uncultured Anaerolineae bacterium | reverse complement strand
GGGCCCGCCCCACCACCACCCGCCCCATGTTCACCCCCGAACAGCCGGCACACGAATAACACCACAGAGAACGCATAGTGCACACAAAAAGACAGAAATACTTTTGTGTGCGCTATGCGTTCTCTGCGGTCAACCCCATCACACCATTCAACGTAACGCCGGGCAGACCTCCCGAATCGTGCGCACGACGCGCTCGATTTCGGCGCGGGTCAGGCTGGAAGCGCTGGGCAAGTAGAAGCCGCGCCGGCAGAGGTCCTCGGCATGCGGAAAACGCTGGCCGCGAAAGACATCGAAGTAGACCGGCTGGCAGTGCATGGGTATAAAAAAGGTGCGGGTCTCGATGCCATTGGCGGCCAAAGCCGCGCGCAGCTGGTCGCGATTCATGCCAAACTGCTGGGAGTCCACCAGGATGCCGTACATCCAGTAGACGTTGGTCGCCCACGCGGCTTCCGGCGGCGTCGTGATGCCCGGGATATCGGCCAGCAGGCGATTGTAGGTGGCCGCGTTGGCGCGCCGCATCTCGACGAAGCGGTTCAGCTGCTCGGTCTGGGCCAGGCCCACCGCCGCCTGCAGGTTGGTCATGCGGTAGTTGTAGCCAATGTACTTGTGCCAGAAGTGGCGCTCGTGGCTGAACGCATGATCGCGCAGGTTCCAGGCCAGGCGCGCAATGTGCTCGTTGTTGGTCGTCACCATGCCACCCTCACCGGTGGTGATGATCTTGTTGCCATAAAAACTGAAACACGCCGCATCACCCAGGCCACCGGTGGGCCGTCCCTTGTAGCGAGCCCCGTGCGCCTCGGCGGCATCTTCGATGATGACCAGGCCATGGCGGTCGGCAATCGTGCGCAGGCCATCCATATCCACGGGATGCCCATACGTGTGCACCGGCATGATGGCCCGGGTGCGGGGTGTGATCTTATCCGCCACCTGGTCCAGGTCCAGGTTCCAGGTGCACGGCTCCGCATCGACCAGCACGGGGCGCGCGCCACAGTAGGTGACGGCATTGGCCGTGGCGATCATCGTGAAGGTGGGAATGATGACCTCATCAGCGGGCTCGAGCCCCAGCGTAGCCAGGGCCAGGTGCAATGCCACCGTGCCGTTGGCGCAGGCCACGCCATAACGTGTACCACAGGCATCGGCAAAGGCCCGCTCGAACTCGCGAATGAAGCGTCCCGCCGACGAGATCCAGTTCGTCTGTACGCACTCGGTGACGTATCTCAGCTCATTGCCGGTCAGGGTAGGCTCGCAAACCGGAATGATTGGGCGCGTGACGTCCTGCTCGAAACGCGAAATCGGGCGGATCGTGGCGCGCAGTTCCGGGTCCGGCCCTGGAATGATATCGGCCAGATCGCCCATGTCACTCAACGCCAGCTCGTTTGGTTGCAGCATTTTATCGTACTCCTTCTACAGGATAATCGTTGGGCACCTCACCGGGACGCAGTACAGGTAGAAACCCGAAGGGTCTGCCCCGAATAGGTCGATCACCGGCGCGGCTTGACCGATCGGCACCAACGGCTATAATCGGTGAGACATCATGACCAATTCACTGCTTCGCACACCGCAACGATTCGCCGGCCTGGCGGTTATTGGCGCCGTGGCCGTGCTGATGATCTATCTGTACGGGCAAATCGATTACACCGTCGAACCCTATGCCCAGTCGGACTTGTATCACTACCGCATCATGGCGGAAGCCGCGCCGCGCCTGGCACCCGCCGTGCAGCAGCCGTACGCATTCCGGCTTCTCGGCCCCTACCTGGCCGGCCTGCTGGCTGGTGGAGACCCGTGGGGTTTCCGTGTGCTGGCCATCGGTGCGGCGCTCGCCCTGGGTGTTCTCTATTATTTGTTCCTGGGCAGCCAGGGCATTACGCCGCCGGCTGCTGTCATCACCACCATCCTGCTGCTGTTCAACAAGCACCTGTTCGGCTACAACGTCTGGAACTACTTCCAGATCAACGACCTGCTGTCGCTGGCATACCTGGTCATCCTCTGGTGGGCGCTGCTCGGCACCCGCTGGGGTACCTTTGCGACGCTCCTGGTCGTCGGCGTCGTGACCCGCGAAACGGCGCTGCTCATGATTCCGGTAGGCCTGGTCTACCTCATCGAACGGCGGCAGTTGGGCCGTGAGTGGCGCAAATTCCTGCTGGCCATCCTGCCGGGTCTGGTCTGCTTTTTCGCCATTCGTCTGACGATTCAGCCGGCCGGGGGCCAGGACATGCTGACGCATTTCTTGCGTACGGTGCCCAAGATTGCCGACCCTGCGACGTGGTTCCGCCTGCTGATCAACGCCTTCATTCCCGTCAGTTTGCTGCCATTGATCTTCTGGCGCCACACGCTGGCCTTCCTGCGCCAGAATATGGCCATGCTCGTCTTTGTGCTGCTCGTATTTGCCAGCGCCTTTTTTGGCACCGACAACGAGCGGCTGATGGCACCGGCCGCGGTGGTCTTCTACCTCCTGATCGCCACCATCGTCGAGCGCTATCTGTATCCCCAGCCGTGGTCCCTGGTCGTGCTGCTAGTCGCCGGCTTCTTGTCCAGCTGGCAGCACTTCATGGGCCGTTTTCCCCTGCCCAACCGCGAGCTCACCCTGGTGCTGTCTCTCGGCTCCCTGATCATGGTCACCCTGGCCGGCCTGGCGGTGAGTTACCGCAGCCGCCGCCAGCGCTGAAGGCCCAGGCTGCCAATCGTCGTGACGTACTTGCGACCGCGCCGCACGTAGTCCAGGGCATTGGCCCCGGTTTTCGAATCACCGCTGCGTCGTTCCACGCACACGTAGGGCACTTCGACGAGGCGCACCCCTGCCCACTGGGCGCGTGCCAGCAGGTCGATGCAGTATTCGCCATAATCGCCGCGCAGATCGAACCGCTGCAGCACTGCCCGCCGGCCAGCGATGAAGCCGCTGGTATAGTCGCGCACGCCAAATCCCAGGGCCAATGAAGCAGCCACATTGATCGTGCGGCTGAAGGTGCGCGCCATCCACGAGTGTCCTACATCGCGGCCACCTGACACGTAGCGCGAACCCACCGCCAAATCGAAACCGCCGTCCACGATTGCGTCGACCAGACCGGGGATGCGTTCGGGCGGCATCGAAAAATCGCAGTCCATCCACACCACGATGTCACCGTCGCTGTCGCGAATACCGCGGGCAATCGCACTGGTCAGGCCCGACTCACCCACCCGGCGCACCAGGTGTACGTGCGGGTTCGCCGCCTGGCGCGCCGCCACAATCTGCCAGGTGCCGTCGGGCGAGTTGTCGTCGACCACCCAGACGTTGGTGGGATGGCGGGCACTGCCCAGCACCGCATCGATGAGCGGGCCAATATTATCGCGTTCGTTGTACGTCGGCATCACGACCGATACGGTGGGCATGATTCGATTCCTTGTTGTTCAACGCAAGTCTTACCACTGCGGAGTCCGCATCCCCAGATGCGGACCCGCCGCTCATCGCGCTACTGTGACATTTCCGCAGCCCACCGCCGGCTCGAACAAATCACCCGCCGGCCCGCGCAGCTGCACGTTGACCTGGTATTCCCCCGCCGGCACCACCGGGTTCAGGTTTACGTCGTGGTCGTCGCGCACCACCTCACCCATCTGCCAGCGCGTCGTGGGGTAAAAATGCAGCGTGCTGTCCGGCCGCTCCAACCCGGCACCCCAGACCTGCCCTTGATCGTCAACCAGCTGCACCACGGCCTGGTAATCCTGCGGCAGCGGGGCCAGGGCCTGCCAATACAGCGTCACGTGCGTCCAGCCGCTGGGCGGATGGGAGGCTTCATCGGTTGCCGGCACCGGGTTGGTATCCAGACGGCAGCCGGCCAGGCGTAGGCGTCCATCGGCCAGGGGGGGCACGTCCACCGCCGCGTTGGCTGGCACCGCCGGCAGCCGGTAGCGAGTGGCGTACCCGCGCACAGCAATGCCCGCCGGGTACTGCTCGGTGACCAGGGGAAACCGTCCCCCCAGCCAGGCTCGCACCCGGTTCGCCGGGTCGATGCCCTCCTGGTGCGACAAGACCAGCCAAAGCGTGTCGGCCTCGCCCGCCAGGGGGTCGAGCTGCGCTTCGACCTGGTCTTCGTTGGCAATCGGCACACCAAACGGCGCACTGACCGCTGCCTGTCCCGTGTAATAACGGTCGAATGGCAGGCGTGCGTAATCGACGTGCACAAGGACCTGGTCCCCAGGACCGGCGTAATGGTTCAGATACGCCGTCGCGGTGCGCCAGTCTTCGCGCCGGTAGGCAGGGGCGCTGTGCCACACGTACGGCAAAGCCAGCAGGGTGACCGCAAACAATGCCAGTGCTGCCACGGCACCGGCAGCGGGCCGCCATCCCCACAACCGATCGATGCCCCGCGCCCAGGCAACCGCCACGACCGGCGCCAAAAAGATGAAATAGCGCGTCTCGGCAAACACCGTGCCATCGCGCGCCAGCAGCAGATTGCCCAACAGCAGGGGCACGGCCAGCCAGGCCAGCAGGTACCATCCGCCCGGCGCAGCCAATCCAGGGCGCCGGGCTGCGGTAGGGTTTACACTGCCGGTGCCATCGCCAGCTGGCAACCTTACCCCACGCCAGCCAACCAGCAGGCCCAGGAGCAGACCCAGACCACTGATGACCGTGGCCAATGTCACCCACCCAGGCGACCAGGGCACCTGGTTCACGGTGTAGGCGTGCAGCAGGGTGACCAGATTCTCGACCACATCGGCGAACGGCTGGCCGGGCAACGCTTCGCTGCCCGCGACCTGCCAGGCCGACCAGGCCAGCGGCAGAAACAGGGCGGCGGTCACCGCCAGGGTGACACCGCCAACCCATGCCAGGTGCCACCGGCTGAAGGGCTGGCCATCGTTCACAGCTGGGGGACGCGCCAGGGCCAACAGCCACCAGGTGCCCGCCACCGGCAGCAGAAACGCCGCAAACAGGTAACTGTAACATGCAGCCAGCAGGCCCAGCACCGCCACCGCCGGCCACAGGACCTGGCTGGCCCGGTGCGGCGTGCTCGCGCCGGCGACGAGGATGCGCAGCCAGGCGTACAGGCCGATCAAACCGAAGGTGGTGGCCGGGCCGAACATGCGCGCTTCCTGGCTGTACCACACCAGGAAGGGGTTCAGGGCAACGAACAGGCCGGCCAGCAGCCCGGCGCGCCGGCTGCCGCCGCTTACCAGGCGCGTTATGCCGTACGCGGGCAGCACGGCCGCCGCACCGAGCAGCACCCCCAGGCTGCGCACCGCCACATCACCCGTGCCAAACAGCCCCGTCCAGCCGTGCAGCAGCAGATAGTAGAGCGGCGGGTGTTTGTCTTCGGTCAGAGCCAGACCCACGCGCACGATTTCGACGGCCGGTTTGTTGGCCCAGAACAAGCTGAAGGCTTCGTCGAGCCACAGGCTGTGAAACGTGAGCTGCCAGGCCCGAACCAGCAGGGCCAGCACGAACGGCAGGAGCCACAGGAAGCGCCCTCGCGTGAGGATGGGCTGCACCGCAGGGTTCGTCCCCGTCACGGTTTCACCGCCAGGCAGTACAATGACAGGCCCCAGGGCAAATCGTGCTGGTGCAGCCAGGCCGCCTCGGCGCGCAGGACGGCAAACAGCCAGGCGCCCAACCAGGCGGGCGGAGGTTGCAGATCACCTTCCACCGGCGTACCCAGCCAGCGCGCCTGCAGCCGGCGCAGGACGGCCAGCGGAAACAGGCAGCAGTTGCCGTACGTCAGACGGCGTACGGTGAGTCCGGCCCGGTCGACCCTGCGTCGCAGCTCAGCAGCGGCCATGCGGGTGCCGGTGCCGGTTGCGGCATCGTAGGCGCTGTGCAGCCACCGGTACGCCGATACCCTAATGAGCAGCCGTCCCTGGGGCTGCAGCAGGTCGGCGCAAGCGGTCAGGGCGGTGTGGCTGTCCAGGCCGCGCTGATCGAGGACGTCGAGGGCCAGGATCAGGTCAAACCGCTGCCCAGCCAGGGGCAGGTCCACCAACGAGCCCTGCACCAGGTGCAGCGCGGGGCGGTGACGCGCATAGGTCAAGGCCAACCAGCTGATATCGATCCCGACGCGGTGCTGCGCCGTGACCGCAGCCGCACTCATGCCGCCACCACAACCAACGTCGAGCAGATCCCCCTGGCCATGCCAGCCGTCGGCCGCCAGAAGCGCCTGCGTAGAAGCCAGCATCCCGCGGGTCCACCAGTGCACCGGCTCGATCTCGTACAGCGTCGGCAGTGCCGAACCCCAGGCTGTCACGGTGTCGTCCCCACGCGTATCGGGCCAATCAGGAGTCTGTCGTCCGCGGTATCCCCACCGGTCGTCACCGGCAGCCGTGTGCCATCGGCCCGATAAAAGCCAATTTCCAATTCATACTCACCCGGCGTTATGTCAGCAGGCAGCGGCAGCTGTACCTCATCTACGATCCAATCGTTCACCTGCCAGCGGCTGGTGGGATAACTGCCATTGCCGGGCTGCTGGTCGCGCCCACTGCGGAATTGGCCATCGGGTGTCAGCAGGTGGGCAAAAAAGGTCCAGTCTTCCGCAAGTGGGGCCAGCGGCTGCCACCACACCCGCACCGGCACAAAATCACCAGGGAGGTAGGTCGGCACGGTATCCTGCTGGCGGGCACTGGGCAACGCATAACCACGAAAGCGCACGTGGCTGCCCCACACCGCGTCGGCCACGCTGGCGGGCAGCAGGGCCGGTTCGCTGCCCGGCGACACCTGGTACAGCGTGGCGTAAAGTGTGCCGCTCCGGTCGAAGATCTGCTGCTGGACCTCGGCCTGCGGGAACACCTCTGGCAGGAGCAAGGGGGTGCGAAAATCCTCATGGTTAATGACGGCATAGGTGATGGGCTGGGAATGACCGGATGGGGCGACAAAGATGGAGCGGCCATCGAAACTCGTGGGCGGTACGCCGTCGCGCCAGGCGAATGCCAGGGTGGTGTGCGTCACCGGGCGCGGGGTGAGATACGTGGGCCCGACAGGCAGCTGCGTATCGATCTGGCCGGCCAGCTGCCACAGGCCCTCATCGAAGGCATAGAACAGGTCAGGCGAGTTGGCCCAACGATCGAAGTAGTCGCGCACCGCCAGTCCGGCCGACAGTCCCACGGCGATCAGTACCGCCGCGCCCGCGTAAAAGCCCGGTTGTCGCAGCAGGGATCCCGGCGCCGTGTGGCGTGCCGACCAGGCGGTGGCTGCCTTGTCCCACAGCGCCGCCAGGCCCACGGCGGTCAGCAGGGCGATCAGCGGTGCGGCGCCCAGGGCACGCCGGAAATGGGGGGCATAGTCGCTGAAGACCGTGGGCACCAGCATCACCAACAGCGATGCCAGGAGCCACGGGTAGGGCAAACGGCGCCAGCGCCAGAACGCCAGGCCAAGACCCAGGTAAAAGAACAGGCCCAGGAACAGATCGAAAACGGGACGTCCCGGCAGATTGTTGCGCGGATCGACGTCACCGGCCAGACTGAACATGCCCAGGGTGGCCAGGGTGTTGCGTATCGTCGTCTGCAGCGGCGCCGTGCTGCCCTCGCCTTCGGCCACCACGGCGATCTGGCGCGAGCGCAGCACCAGCAGTTCTGGGTTCTGGACCCAGGTCAGTACCATGGGCACCACCGTCAGGCCGGCCAACACGACCAGCAGCAGCACCCCCATCCGGCGCCGCGGCGTGGGGCCGGTGGGCAGCGCGGCGGGAGGCATGACACGGCGCGACCACCACCAGCCAATCACCAACACAGCCAGCGTCACGACGGGGAACAGGCGCCCGGCGGGGTAGGTGTAAAGACCCAGCCCGCACAACACCCCGGCCGCCGCCCACAGCCACCAGCGGCCGGTCCGCCAGGCGGCTGACAGAGACCACAGCAGCAGGCACAACAGCAGCGGCACGAGCCCTGGCTCGTACCCAATCCGGCTGGCGTGAATGGTCCAGAACAGAATGGCCTGCACGAGTGCCGCCCACAGGGGAAACGCGTGCGGCAGGCGCGAGTCCCAGCGGCGCAGCTCGTGCCCCAGCAGCCAGACGGCGGGCACCGTCAGGGTGCCAATCAGGGCGGCTACCCCGCGCTGCACCACCGGATCGACCCCAAACAGGCGAAAAGCCAGGGCGGTCAGATAAATGAACATCGGCTCGACACCGAAATTGCCGGCAAAGACGATTGGCCGATAGTCCGGTTCGGTGATCACGCGCCACGCTTCGAGCCCTTCGAAGGCCTCATCATAATGATAACCGGGCGGTGTGGTGTCCAGCTGCCAGAAACGCAAAAAAGCCGCCACCAGGGTGATGCCGGCCAGGAGTAGAACTGTCAGTTGGATCGAACCGGAGGTCGAGCCCGTGCGCACGCCGTTGGTCGCCGGCGAGCCCGACCCTGCGCTTTCCTCCATAGTGAGGCCGATTGTACCATAGGGCGCGGGGTGTGACAAAGTGGGCCTGGGGGGACGAATCAACGCATGGCCGTCAACGAATAGGGGCAACGAATTAACGAATGGCCCGCTTGGAGTGCGGCAGCCATGCTGCCGCCTTGGCCTGGCGGAACGCATGGCCGTCAACGAATAGGGGCAACGAATTAACGAATGGCCCGCTTGGAG
>CAZXQZ010000177.1:0-808 GCA_964642445.1 uncultured Anaerolineae bacterium | reverse complement strand
TGCGGCAGCCATGCTGCCGCCTTGGCCTGGCGGAACGCATGGCCGCCAACGAATAGGGGCAACGAATGGCTGCTCAGTGAACGGATTGGGTACATGGGATCAAGGCGGGTCGGGCAGATTCGCTTTTCTGACATTGTCCCGGCCACGGCGTTGGTGATGCGTTGCTGTACTCGAAGGAGGAAAGATGCGGCGAAACTCCAGTTTGCGGCGACCGAAGTTGAGCAGAATGCCGACCGACGTTCCAGTTGCCTTGAGATAGTTGATGATCTGCGCCACGTCATCGTGCGTGAGCGAGTGACCAAACGCTTTGCACTCAACAACAACCGTTGACTCGACGAAGATATCGATGATAAAGAGCGCGACCGCCACACCACCATCAACGACTTCCACCTCAAACTGGCGCTGCACCGCCATGCCATCGCTGTTCATCTGCAGCGCCAACGCCCGCTCGTAGACTTCTTCTTTGTAGCCGGGACCCAATCGGTTGTGCACGGTCATAGCCGCGCCGATGATGCGATAGGTCAGATCGTTGCCGGTGGTATCGATCACCAATGTACTCATGAACAGTCACCCCCTCAGAACGCATTCTCAACAGCGGGTTTGAGTGACTCGCTCGTGCCGTCATCTCTACATTGGTTAACGATTCTGCTTACTCAATTTTCGCGCCACGGCCTATCCAAACCTAACTGGCACCTTGTCCCATCCTTGCGATTCGTTGATTCGTTCCCCCCATTCGTTGACGGCCCATTCGTTTTACACTGAGTCGGCTCAAAGTGCGGTATACTGGAGACAGGACACCGCAAGGAAG
>CAZXQZ010000176.1:0-9497 GCA_964642445.1 uncultured Anaerolineae bacterium | reverse complement strand
CAACTACATGGCGCACGAGGAAATGATCCTGGCCAACGGGCAACGGCTGTGAGATATCTGGCCGATGAGTGCTGTGATGCCGGATAGGCGCCGAGGGTAACATAGGTCAAGATGCCATCGATCACTGCTCAACAGGAACGACGTGAAGAGGACAGGATCGTAGCAGAGCTTGAGTTGCTCGGAGTGAGTTACCTGTCCAGGCTCACGTCGAGTCGTTCGAGGTCGATACGACCGCCTGACAGCCTGCTGGCCGATCTGGTGCGCCAGCCCAGCGCTCGCGTGCGCGAGGCGGTGATTGCAGTTTTGCTTTCGCATCCCGAGTTCGCTGCCGCCGTTCCCGCAGCCCTGGTCAAGCTACCGCCTTCTGAACAATTGACCCTTCGGGTCTTTTACATGGCGGCCGTGCTGCTTCAGCAGGAACACGCGGATCGCCTGCGAGCGCTACTCACCACGCAGTGGCAACCCTTACCCGATTTGTACACGGACGAGTTAGAGCTATCGAGCCAAGGGTCACTGCGTGATCGACTCGCAAGGTTGGGACAGACCCACCGCCAGCTTTCTGGTACCGCAATCAACTGGGTTGGGACTTACGAGAACGTGGCCCGTCTCTTTCTTCATCGCCTGGAGATAGAAAGACAATGGAACCGATCACGACTCTAATGCTGCAAACATTCCTGGAGCGCCTGGGACAGCGATATCCGCACCCAGCCACGCTCTACTTGATCGGTGGCAGCGCCCTGTGCCTGCTCGGCAGCCCACGCAGCACGCTCGACATCGACTACGACCTTGAAATTCCCACGGCCGAGCAGGCGGACCTGCAAGCGGTTGTCAGCGAATTGGCGACCGAAATGCACTTGGACGTAGAACTGGTGCCGCTGGCGGAATTCGCCCCCTTGCCGCCGCAGGCTCGAGAACGGCGGCGGTTCCACGGTCGGTTTGGCCAACTTGATGTGTACATCTTCGACTTGTACAGCATCGCGCTGAGCAAGATTGCGCGGGGCTTCGAGTCCGATTTGGAGGATGTTCAATATCTGCTGCAGGCCGGATTGATCCATTTCGAAGAGCTGAGGCGTTTCTTTGCGATTGTGTTACTCGCAGCACCCAAAGCGGACATCGATCCCCGTGAGTTCCAAGCCTATTTTCGCGAAGTAGAAATGCGCTTCAACCGTCTATAGCATTATATGCCGAGGCGTCATCGTGTGAGAAGAACCTGCGTCTGTTTGTGTATCGTGTTGAGTAAGTGTTGTTCCCTGGCCAGCACACCATGAAACCCTGGCGTCATGCAGTTCTCGAGCGTTTTGGACCGCCTTTTTATGGTCTGGTGCTCGTGGCCGACCCCGACGGCCTGCTGCGCGACGGACACATCGTGGCCGCGCTGGCCAGCCGCGATGTCGAAGTCGTTACCTACAACGACCCCATTGCCTTTCGTTACCTCTACGAAAGCCGTTTCCGCGAGCCTGAGCGCGCCGCCGGCGAGCTATCGCCAACGTTGCTGGTCCGCAGCGACCGGTCCAACCTGCACCACCTGCCCTACGACGTCCTGCAGGCCGGCCACCCGCTGACGATCACCCTGCACGATCTCTGCCCCGGCCTGAGTTATCCGGTGCTGCGTGACTTTTTCAAAACAGCACCCGACCTGTTCGACCGGCTGCTGGCCGCATGCCGCACACTGACCGGCCCACCCCGCAGCGAGTTGCGCTCCCTGGCCTTCATCGCCCGTCACGTCTATGGCCTCGACCCGGCGGCCATCACCGGGCTGGACGACCTGGTAGAGCGCCTGCTGCCCGTGCACTACTACGAATGGCCGCTGCCACCCCGCCTGCAGGCCTGGCTTGGGCAGGAGCTGGCCAGGCTCCCGGGCTTACACGAGCATCCCCTGGCCGCCTGGCTGGCCGAGCGCGACGCCTTGCTGGCCTTCGTTGCCGGCCAGTGGCGGTCCTATCTGCACCGCCGTGGTCTTCTGATGGCTGCCGAAGAGCCCGTGTATGCGTTGACGGCGCAGGTTGACTTCGACCGCCCGGGCATTCGCGCGTGGGTCGACACGCTCTTCCTGGAGAATCGACTCCAGCCAGTCGTCGTGATTGCTGAGCAGCCGCCGGCTGACTGGACCGCCGTCGGTGTTGCCGCCGATGCCGACACGCACCGTGTCCTGCGCCTGGCCCAGCTCCTGCAGCGCGTCGCACAGCAGCTGGCCGCACCGGAAGCCGGTTATCGGGCCTGGCTCGAACTGGCTCCCACCTGGGCGGAAATCCTCGTACTGCGCACAGCGCTCAACCTGCCAGCCGGCCTGCAGGAACCCATCGACGCCGTTCAGCAGCGAATCAATGCGGACTTCGTCGGTTGGCTGTCCTTTCACTACAACACCCTGCACAGCCTGCCCTACCTGCCGCGGCCGGTGATGGGCCACCAGGCAGCCCATTTCCTGGCGCAGCGCCGGCGCCAGGGCGTCTCGCGGCTGGCGCTCGTCGTGCTGGATGGTCTCGCGCTCGACCAATGGCAGGTACTGCGCACCGCGTGGCAGGCGCAGGGCCGCGCCTGGTCCTATGACGAACAGGCCATGTTTGCCGTGCTGCCGACGGTGACACCCATTGCCCGTCAGGCCCTGTTCGCCGGCCGGCTGCCCCTTCACTTTGCTGCAACCTGGCAGCGTACCGACGCCGACGACCGTCACTGGCAGAGCTTCTGGCAGAACGAGGGACTCCCCGCGCGGGCAGCCGCCTGGCTGTTGGGCACCGGACAGCTCGACCAGGTGGTGGCGGATCAGCGGGTGCAGGTGTTGGGGCTGGTGATCAGCGACGTGGACCAGATGGTACACGGGACCGTACACGGCCGCGGCGAGCTGCACGAACGGCTGCGGCACTGGGCTGCGCAGGGTGCGCCGGGTCGTGTGGTGGCGAGCCTGCTGGCGACCGGGTTCGATATCTGGCTCACCAGCGATCACGGCAATCTTGCCGCGCACGGTGTGGGCCGCCCGCGCGAGGGTGTGCTGGTGGAGCAGCCGGGCAGCCGGGTACGTTTTTACAATGATCCTGTGTTCCTGGCACGCGCCCAGGGCGAAGTCAGCGGGGCCGTCGCCTGGGCGCCAGGCGGTCTGCCAGCCGGGCTGCTGACGTTATTTGCGGGCGGGCAGACCGCCTTTGCCAATCACGGCGCAAAACTGCTGACCCACGGCGGTCTCGCCCTGGAGGAAGTCGTCGTGCCCTGGGTGCACATCACCGCGGACGAGGGCGCGCCATGACCCCCGACCGCATCGGCTTCGATCGGGTCCTGCGGCTGCGCTGGCTCGACCAGGCAGCCCTGTTGGCCGGTGAAACTCGTGATTCTGACCCACTGCGGGCGGCGCTGCGGCCGCGGCTGGCGGCCGAGATCGCCGGCCAGGAGGCGCAGCTCAAGACCACGGGTGTGCTCACGCGTACCTGGTGGCGCGTACCAGTGGCGCACGAGGCGCTGCGGGACGAGGCCCTGGCACACTTCGTAGGGTGTGCGCCGGGCGACCGTCTGTTTTACCATTGGGGTATGCTGCTGCTGGCCTATCCATTGTTCGAGCAAGTGGTGACGATTACCGGCCGGCTGCTGCGGCACCAGGGCACCCTGCGCCCGATTCAGGTCAGCCAGCGGATTGCGGCTGAATGGGGTCACCGCACGACGCTTGACACCGCCGTGCCGCGCATCGTGCGATCGTTAGCAGACTGGGAAACGTTGCTTGCCGCGGGCGAAGTGGGCGTATACCGGGCGGGCGGACCGTTTGCGTCAACCGATCCGGTCCCTGTGCTGTGGCTGTTGCGTACGTGGCTGTGTGCGCACAGGTCGGACGTACCGTTCAACGACCTGGTGCGGGCGCCGGCGCTGTTCCCCTTCAGCCTACAGGTGACACCCGCCGATCTGCGGCGATCGCCGCATCTGCAGGTGTACCAGCAGGGGCAGGAAATGACGATGGTGCATTACGTCGGGTGACTCCAGAGCAAACCACCAGATCGGTAGCCAACTGGTATTCTCAGCGTGTGTGCTCGCCCGTGGTACCGGTCTCACCCTGAACAGGAAGACACAGCCTTCATGGACTACGAGCTCTTTCCCTTTCCCGCCGAACGTAAGGCCATCGTCGCCGGCGGTCGCTACGGTTCGCGGCGGTCCGTCATCCACGGCCTGATCGAGGTCGACGTGACGCTGGCCCGCACACGTCTGGCCGCGCTGGCAGCCGAGGGGCACAGCCTCTCGTTCACCGCCTACGTCGTGGCCTGCCTGGGCCGGGCTGTCGCGATGCACCCGCAGGTGCAGGCCTACCGTGACTGGCGCGGCCGGCTCGTGGTGTTTCACGACGTCGACGTGGTGACGATGATCGAGGCCGAGGTGGGTGCAGTGGCCGTGCCGCACATCGTGCGCGCCGCCAACCGCCGGACGGTGCGTGAGATCAGCGAGGAAGTACGTGCCGTGCGGGCGCGGCCGGCGCAGAGCGCCCAGCGCGGCGGGTGGGTGGCCCTGGGATCGCACATGCCGGGGTTCGTGCTGCAGCTCGCGTACGCAGTCCTGCGCAAAAACCCACCGCGTTTCAAACAGATGGCGGGTACCGTCATCGTCACTGCCGTGGGCATGTTCGGCGACGGCGGCGGCTGGGGCATCACGTTTTTACCGATGCACAACCTGGGTTTGCTGGTGGGCGGGATCACGCAGCGGCCCGCCCTGCGCGATGGCGACCTTGTCCTGCGGGACTATCTCAGCCTCACCATCAGCGTCGACCACGACGTCATCGACGGCGCCCCCGCCGCCAGGTTCGCGGCAACACTGCGCGAGATGATGGAACAGGCAGAGGTGCTGCAAGAGGCATTGCACAACACCACAGCGGGCAGGGGTTCTTTCTAAAAGGAAGACCAAAGGCGCAAGCACGGCTTGCGCACTCCACACCCAATACGGCCCCTACTCCGTACTCCCTACTCCGTACTCCCTACTCCCTAAAATGCGCCCCCACGCTGCGTTTGTTCTGCCACGCCGCCGATGCGGTCAGGATCGACGTGCGTACCGCATTGCGCAGCCCGATCAGGCCGTCTGTCAGCTGGCTGGACCGATAGAAGCGTTCGATCTCGGTTTCGAGGTGGTAGAGCTCACTCAGCGCCCGCTCCAGGCGGCGCGTGGTGCGCGCCAGGCCGACGTAGTTCCACATGATGTGTTTGATCGACGCCATGTCCTGGTTGATCAACGCCGGGTCCGGTTCTTCCAGGCCGTCGTCACGCCAGGGGGGAATGTCGTCCGGCTGCACGGCCAGCACTGGCAGCCTGTGCTCGGCGATGTAGCTGGCGGCGCGGCTGCCCCACACCAGGCCTTCCAGCAGCGAGGTGCTCGCCAGGCGGTTGGCGCCGTGCACGCCCGTGCAGGAGACTTCACCGACGGCAAAGAGGTGGTCGATGGTCGTGTGCCCCCATTCATCCACCCACACCCCACCGCAGGCGTAGTGCGCCGCCGGCACCACCGGCACCAGGTCCTGCGTGATGTCCACCCCGTAGGGCAGCAGGCTCTCGCGAATGGTCGGGAAATGTTCGACAATGTCGGCCTGCGGGATGTACGAACGCAGGTCCAGGTAGACGTGAGTCAGGTCACGCGCCAGGATTTCCTGGTGGATGCAGCGCGCGACCACGTCGCGCGGCGCCAGGTCCTTCCATTCTGGCTCGTAGCGCTGCATGAACGGTTCGCCGTTGGCGTGCACGAGCCGCGCGCCGGCACCCCGCACCGCTTCGGAGATCAACAGGTTGGGTGCGTTGACGTGGTAGAAGGTCGTCGGATGGAACTGCACGAACTCCAGGTTGATGACGCGTGCCTGGGCCCGCTGCGCCATAGCGACACCGTCGCCGCGTGCACCGGGAGGATTGGTCGTGCGTAGAAAAATCTGGCCCAGGCCGCCGGTCGCCAGGATGGTCTGCCGCGCCAGGCAGCGCCGCACCTGGCCCGTGGCCTGGTCGAACAAATAGGCGCCCACACACGAACGGGGTTCGTAGATCGCCAGCCGGTTGTTCGAATGGTGCGAGGGCGTCAGCAGGTCGACCGCCGTGTGTTGGGTCAGAATGGTGACATTGGGGTGTGATGCCAGCGCCCGCACCAACGCCACCTCGATCGCACGGCCGGTGTGATCGGCGACGTGCACGATACGCGGGATGGCATGCCCCCCTTCACGCACCAACGACAGTTCACCGTTGGTTTGCTGGTCGAACTCCACGCCCACACGTTCCAGGAGAATACGCCGCAGCGCGGGCGGTCCTTCTTCGGCCAGGATCTGCACCGCCTTGGGGTAGCTGTGGCCGGCACCGGCCCGCAGGATGTCTTCGGCCAGATGGGCCGGCGAATCATCGACGCCGCGGTAGATGATGCCACCCTGTGCCCAAAGGGTGTTCGTATCGGCCAGGTCGGCGGCGCGCGTGGCTACGACCACCTGCACGCCGCGGTCTGCCAATTCAAGGGCAGCGGTTGCCCCTGCAATACCGCTGCCCAGGATCAGAACTTGGGTCTCCAGGTGTTCACCCATCAGCCAATGGCGATCATACGCTCGACGGCGCGATACGCGCGCACGCGCACGTCTTCGGGCACATCGATCTCGTACTGCATGTACTTCAGAGAATCGCGCGTCATCTCCAGGCTGATCTGGTTCATGTGCGGGCAGCGCACCATGCACAGGCGCAGCATTTCCTTGTCGGGATTGGCGGCGGCCACGTTTTCACCCATCGCACACTCCGTCAGCAGCAAGTAGCGCGGGGCGTTGATCCCTTCCACGTAACGAATCATGGCATTGGTGCTGCCCGAGAAGTCGGAGGCAGCGACCACCTCGGGGCTGCACTCCGGATGGGCCAGGATCACGACGTCAGGGAACTGGCCGCGTATCGTCTCGATGTCCTCCACCGTAAACTGCTCGTGCACCTCACAGCGCCCGTGCCAGCCGATGAACTGCGCATCGACCGTCGTGTCAAGGTGGATATTTCCGTTAGGCAGGCGCGTGGGGAAGATGATGTGTTTGCCCGTGTCGTTGGCGACGTTGCGCGCCAGGTATTCGTCCGGCAGGAAAATGACGGTGTCGGAGTCGAGGGAGTTGACCACCGCCACCGCATTGCTCGACGTGCAGCAGACGTCGCTTTCGGCCTTGACGTCGGCGTAGGTGTTGACGTACGTCACCACCGGCACACCAGGGAAACGCGCCCGCAGCGCCCGCACGTCCTCGGCGGTGATGCTGGCCGCCAACGAGCAGCCCGCCTTGAGCGAAGGCAGCAGCACGGTGCGGCTGGGGTTGAGAATCTTGGCCGTCTCGGCCATGAACTTGACCCCACAAAAGACGATCACATCCCTGTCGGTGGCGGCGGCTTTGCGGCTGAGGTCGAGGGAGTCGCCGACGTAGTCGGGTATCGAATGGAACAGCGCCGGTTCCATGTAGTTGTGACCCAACACCACCGCGTTGCGTTGGCGTTTGAGTTGGTTGATTTCGTAGGCCAGCTCGGCCTGCACTTGCAGCTCAAAATCGGGCGTGAATTCGCCAATCTTGAGCTTCAGTTCTTCGTAGAGCTCCGCCACGCTCATGCGCGTGCGGTCTTTGACGGTCAATGTAGCACTCATGGTACTTCTCCTACTGGATATCCAGGCTGATGTCCAGCGCCAGCACCGAATGGGTCAGTGCGCCGGATGAGATATAATCGACACCGGTAGCGGCAATGGCGGCTACCGTTTCCAGGTTGACGTTACCGGACGCCTCCAAGGGTATGCGTCCGCCAGCAATACGAACTGCCTCGGCCATTTGTTGCAGGCTCATATTGTCCAGCATGATGCGGTCCACGTGCAGTGACAGCGCCTCTGCGAGCTGCGCCAGGTTCGTGACCTCCACTTCGATGGGGCGCTGTTGGGAATCGCTGGCACGCACACCGGCCACCGCCGCAGTGATGCTGCCCGCGGCGGCGATGTGGTTGTCCTTGATCAACGCCATGTCGAACAGGCCAAAACGGTGGTTCTGCCCACCCCCCAGACGCACCGCCCATTTGTCCAAAATCCGCAGCCCTGGTACGGTCTTGCGCGTGTCCAGGATCACGGCGCGCGTGCCGGCGACGGCGGTCACGTACTGCCGGGTCAACGTGGCAATGCCCGACATACGCTGCAGCAAATTCAACGCCACCCGCTCCCCGCTGAGAATGGCTCGTCCGGGACCCTGGAGCGTTCCGATGACCTGCCCGCGGGTGACCGTGTCACCATCATGCAGGTGCCAAACGATGTTCACCCCCGGATCGAGCAGCGCAAACACCTGCTGCACCACTTCCAGCCCCGCCACGACCCCATCGGCCTTGGCCAGGAACTGCCCACGCAGCCGCGCATCGGCTGCAATCGTACCCAGTGTTGTCACGTCGCCACTGCCGATGTCCTCGGCCAGGGCATTACGAATGATCCGCTCGATATCCATCATACTGACCTCTGAGACCTCTGTGACCTCTGTGGCCCATGCCCCACCTAGTGTACAACGGCTTGCGTCAGAGCACAAACAACACATTGACCCGTTGACACAAAGGGGTATGGCGGGTCAGGCGCTGAAGTGGACAAGTCGGCAAAAACCGTTACACTATAGAAAGGCGCATGTACCCGTGCGTTGCCGTGAAACCAATCGAAATGAAATCGCCCATGCCCACTTATTTCGTCGCCGTCGCCGGCAATATCGGCGTCGGAAAATCGACCCTGACCCGCCTCCTGGCCCAGGCGCTCGGCTGGGACCCCTTCTTCGAGCCGGTCGCCGAGAATCCTTACCTGGCGGACTTCTACCAGGACATGGCCCGCTGGGGCTTTCACTCGCAGACCTTTTTCCTTTCGACGCGCCTGCAGCAGCACTACGTTCTGCAGCAGCACCAGGAATCGGTGATCCAGGACCGCACGATCTACGAGGACGCCGAGATCTTTGCACGCAACCTGCACCGCCAGGGCTATCTGAGCGACCGTGACTGGCAAACCTACCATGCGATCTACGAATCGCTCTCGCTGCTGCTGCGCCCACCCAACCTGATCGTTTACCTGCAAGCCTCGGTGCCGACCCTGCGCCGGCGCATCACCCAGCGCGGCCGTGACTACGAGCGCAACATCAGCGACGATTACCTGGCCGCGTTGAACAATTTGTACGAGGAGTGGGCCGCCAGCTTCACGGCGTGCCCGCTGCTGACCGTGGCCACCGACAATCTGAATTATGTGACGAATGGCCAACATCTCGAGCAGATGATCTCGATCATCCAGGACCGCCTGCATGGACGGGAGTACCTTGTGTTGAAGTGATGGCATGATCGGGCGCAATCGATGGCTATGCTCAAGCCGAGTGATCGAGGAGTGCGAGTACGGGTACCGTTGCACTGAGTACGAGTACGATCCTACTCGTACTCGTACTCGTACTCGATCTCGTTGCCGTAGATCTGAGTCGTAGCGGGTCACGTGCGGCGACTGGTGTCATTGATCGGGCGCAATCGATGGCTATGCTCAAGCCGAGTGATCGAGGAGTGCGAGTA
>CAZXQZ010000175.1:0-9504 GCA_964642445.1 uncultured Anaerolineae bacterium | reverse complement strand
CGCCTTGGAGTGCGGCGACCCGGGGCGATCGCCGGAACTGGGCGAAAACAAGCTTCAGTTTCGGCGACGATCGCCCCTTGCTGCCGCCTTGGCGGTCCGGCCGGCCAGGCAAAGGCGCAAGCACGGCTTGCGCAATCCAAACTCAACGACGTTACGACGTGGAGGCAACATGGATCGCGCGGTACCATTTGCTACCAGTGAAGGAATCGATCTGTACCTGCGCACTTACTACTCGCTCCTGCGCAGCAGCGGGCCGGTGCGCGTGCGCTCCCTGGAAGACTCACACGCCAGCATGAAATCGAGTCTGCACCTGCGTGCGGAATCGCCGGAGCCCGACGTCTCGGCGTTCCTCTATGCCTGGCTGCGCCTGCCGCGTGAAATCATCTACGCCCGCAATGTCCTGCTGGGCCAATCGGGCGACGTTTTTGCCCGCCGCGGCTATCCCGACGTCGAGTCGTGGCAGCTGGTGCGCGCCCCGGCCCGCCGGCGCCGCATGTATTTCGATGGTGAGTCGACGCTGGCCGCGTTCATCGCCTCGGTATCGGACATCGATGATCTCATCCCGATCCTGGTGGCGTTCCAGATCGAATGGAACAAGATGCACCAGCGGCTGAATACGCTCGAGGTTCAGACACGCCTGGAAGCGCTGGCAGAACACGAGACAGGTCCCACGCCGGAAGATCTGATCGAGCTCCAGAATTGGCTGGACATCGAGCGGGACGACCTGGAAAAGCTGCATGCCACGATTGGCCCCGATTTACTGCCCGGTTTGCTGCGGGTCGCCCGACAAGAAATGAATCTGACGATCAACCTGCTGGCGGGCTCGCTGACCGACTACCGCAAGGCGGTGCAGGTCTGGTGGCAGACGATCGAAGCGCAGGCCCAAGCCCCGCGCGGGCCACAGCCGTTCGTGAGCAACCTCAATGCGCGGCCGGCCTACTTCGTATCGAGCAATACGCACAGCATTCCCAATGCCCTGACCGGTTATGCCCTGCGCCAGCAGCGTGCCCTGGTCGAATTCATCGAACAGCGCAATCCAGAGAACCTGCGCCCTGAGCTGGCCCTGGCTCAGCAGTCGGACGATCCGGCGATCCTGACAAACCTGCTCTATTATGTGCTGCGCCTGTACCTGGTGGCCAACCGCAGTGAAGCCGCTGCCTACCGCCAGGCCGAGCTGGATGCTGGCATTCTGACAATTCCCACCCCAGCGCAGCTCGACGTCAGCGCACACGTCATCGACATCGGCCGGCTCGACTTGAAACACTGTGACCCGCGCCTGCATCTGCCCGGCATGGAAAAACTGGCGGCCAGCCGCGCCCTGATCATCAACGTCGACTACCCCCTGGGCATGGCCGCCTATCACATCCTGAGCCAGGTCACGACCAGCGTGCCAGAGCTGCGTGGGGCTTACTTCATGGGCAAAGCCGCGACCCTCAACGGGCGCGTGGGTGACGTGATGATTCCCAATGTCGTGTACGATGAGCAGTCCGAAAACACTTACTTGTTCAAGAACTGCTTCGCCGCAGCAGATGTTGCTCCCTATATGCACTTCGGCACCGTCTTCGACAATCAAAAGGCCATCACCGTGCGCGGGACGTTTCTGCAAAACCGCGAATTTATGCACATTTTCTACCGCGAGGGCTACACCGATATCGAAATGGAAGCTGGGCCGTACCTCAGTGCCCTGTATGAAGACATCTACGCCCGCCGATATCCCGTCAACGAGATCGTCAACCTCTTCATCAATGCACCCTACGATATCGGCGTGCTGCACTACGCGTCGGACACACCCTACAGCCGCCGCCAGGAGCTGCTGTCGAAGAGCCTGTCTTACTTCGGCGTCGACTCGACCTACGCTGCGACGGTTGCCATCCTGCGGCGTATCCTGCAGAATGAAATTGCCGCTGTGGAGGCGGCCCATGAGTCCAAAGTCGTCCGCGCCACGCCAGCTCAGCCTGAATGAGCCAGCGTCCGCCGTGCCAGCCGATGCCAGCTATGCCGCCGTCGTGGTCAACACGCCGGTCAATCGCGCGGGGGGTTACGCACCAGAGGGGGATGTGTTCACCTACTCGGTGCCCGCATCCCTACAGGAGCGCCTGGCCGTTGGTCACCTGGTGTGGGTGCCGTTTGCCGGCCGCCGCTTGCAGGGTATCGTCGTGGCGCGCCCGGCCGCGGCACCGCCGGGTGTCACCCTGCGTCCGCTGGAGAGCCTGGCCTACCCGGAACCACAACTGACGGCGACGCAGGTCGAGCTGGCCACCTGGATGAGCCAGCGCTACCTGGCACCATTGCGTGACTGCCTGCTGCTCATGCTGCCCGGCGGTGTCGCCCAACGCGTCGACGTCGTCCTGGCGCGCCAGGGTGGCGGCCCCCTGCCCGATGACGTCACGGAACTCCAACGCAGCCTGCTCACCCGCCTGGCCCAGGGCGATGCCCCCCAGCGCCTGCTCAAGCGCGAAAACCCGGCCTGGACCACACGCGCCGTACTGCAGCCGCTGCTGGCCCGCGGGCTGGTGGTGCGCCGCAGCGCCGTCACCTCGCCGGTCGTGCGCCCCAAACAGCAGACGGTCGTCACGCTGTCCGCCGACCAGGCTACGATCGACAGCACCCTGCCCAGGCTGGGCCGCCCGAGCAAACAGGCGGATGCCCTGGCGCTGTTGGCAGCCCAGACACCGCCGCACCTGCCAGTGACGGAGCTGCAGAAACTGGCTGGCTGCGGCCGCGGCCCCATCCAGGCCCTGGCCGCGGCTGGTTTGATCGTGCTCACCCCGGCGCAAGCCGCCCAGCCGGCGATGGCGTCGCTGAGCATCGCTGTGGCCGCCGTGCCCGAACAGCTCATTGCACTGCGTCACGGGCAAAAATATGCCCGTGTCATTGCCGTGCTGCTGGCCGGCGACCGGCGCCTGCCGGCAGAACAGGTGGCTGCGGCTGCGGACGCCGACCTGGCGACATTGCGTGAGCTGGCGGACATCGGGCTGCTCACCCTCGAGCAGGTGCCGGTTGTGCGTGATCCGCTGCGCGGTCGCGCGTTCACGGGGCAGCCAGCTCCGCCCCTGCTCCCGGCGCAGCGCGCGGCCTGGGAAACTATCCGCCAGGCCATAGAGACCGACGCCGCAGCCACGCCAGCATCAAGCGACAGCCGCTTCTTCCTGCTGCACGGTGTCACCGGCAGCGGCAAAACCGAGGTCTATCTGCGGGCCATCGCCCACGCCCTGGACCGCGGCCAGCAAGCGATCGTGCTGGTCCCTGAGATCGCCCTGACACCGCAAACGATCGAACGGTTTGCCGGCCGTTTCCCGGGACAGGTGGCCATCTGGCACAGTGAGCTCTCACCCGGTGAGCGCTTCGATACCTGGCAGCGCATGCGCCAGGGTGAGCTGCCCATCGTCATCGGCCCGCGCTCCGCCCTGTTTGCACCCCTTGCGCGCCTGGGCATTGTGATCATCGACGAGGAACACGACACCAGTTACAAGGAACACGAGCGCCCGCCGCGTTACCACGCCCGGGCCGTTGCCCTGCGCCTGAGCCAGCTGACCGGTGCAGTCGTGGTGCTGGGCAGTGCCACACCCGCACTCGAAACGTTTCACGCCGTGCAGCAGGGGCGTATTCAACTCCTCAGCCTGCCTGAACGGATCAGAGGACACCGCCGCAACGAAACCGACAGCGATGCCGCCGACACGATCGACTTACCCGACGTGCAGATTGTCGACCTGCGCCAGGAGCTGCGCGCCGGCAACCGCAGCCTGCTGAGCCGTGCCCTGCATGACGCCCTGGCACTCACCCTGGAAAGCGGCGAGCAGGCCATTCTCTTTCTCAACCGTCGGGGGACTGCAACCACGGTGCTCTGTCGTGATTGTGGTTACGTCGTGCAGTGCACGCGCTGTGAGCTGCCCTTCACCTATCACGGCCCACTGGAGCCGGATGACACCGCCTTCACACCCTTCCTGCTCTGCCATCACTGCAACCGGCGCCAGCCAGTGCCCACCACCTGTCCGGCCTGTGGCAGCGTGCGCATTCGCCACCTCGGTGCCGGCACACAACGCATCGAAACCGTGGTGCAGGACCTTTTCCCCCATGCCCGCACCCTGCGTTGGGACCGGGACACCACGCAGCGAAAGGGCGCCCATAACGAGATCATGCGCCGGTTTGCGAACCACGAAGCCAACGTCCTGATTGGCACCCAGATGATTGCCAAGGGGCTGGACCTGCCGCTGGTCACCCTGGTTGGCATCGTCAGTGCCGACATCGGACTGTACGTGCCCGACTTTCGTGCCGCCGAGCATACATTTCAGATTCTGGCACAGGTGGCGGGCCGGGCCGGCCGCAGTGCGCGTGGCGGCCGGGTCATCGTGCAAACCTACAATCCTGAACATTACGCTATTCGAGCCGCCGGCCAGCACGACTTCCTTGGGTTTTACGCGCGCGAGCTGGCCTTCCGCCGCCAGCTGGATTACCCGCCGTTCAGCCGCCTGGTGCGCCTGGTGTACAGTCACTCCAACGCCGACCAGGCGCAGGCCGAGACCCGGCGCGTGGCGGCTCAGCTCCAGCAGGAGATCCGACGGCATTCGCTGGCGGGCCTGGGACTTGCGGGGCCGGCACCCTGTTTCATCGCACGGCTGCGCGGCCGTTACCGCTGGCAGATCATCGTACGCGGCCGCAGCGGGGATGCGAGTGCGGTGGTTCGTGGGCTGACCCTGCCGCTGGGTTGGCAGGTTGATGTGGATCCACAGAGTCTTTTGTAGGTCGAATGAGCGAGCGGAGGACAGCGCATGAACGACCCCGAACAAAATTCAGTGTACAACCTGTTGAACAGCGTCGGCGCCGTGGTCACCGATCAGGCGTCTACGCTGACGGTCGAAGCGGAGCGTAACCTGCTGCGCACCCTGATCGACAACATCCCCGATTACATTTACGTCAAAGACACGCAGAGTCGCTTCCTGCTGAATAACGCAGCCCATCTGTGGTTGTTGGGTGCCAGGACCCCCGAAGAGGTTCTGTACTGCACCGATTTCGATTTTTTCCCTTACACGCTGGCCGCGCAGTATTACGCCGACGAGCAGAAAATCATCGCAAGCGGCGAGGCATTGATCAATCACGAAGAACCGGTGGTGCACCAGACGACCGGTGAACGCATCTGGAATTCGTCGACGAAGGTGCCGCTGCGTGACGCAACGGGCAACATCATCGGCCTGGTCGGCATGAGCCGGGACATCACGGCACGCAAACAGGCCGAAGAGGCCCTGAAGCTAAGCCAGGCTCGTTACCGTGCCATTGTCGAGGACCAGACCGAACTTATCTGTCGTTTTCAACCCGACGGAATCCTGACGTTCGTCAATGAGGCCTACTGTCGCTATTTCAACCGGCCACGCGAGTCGCTACTGAATCACAACTTCCTCAGTCTCGTGCCACCGGACGACTGGCCGGCCATCCGTCAGTACCTCACCACGCTGGGTCCAGATCACCCGATGTCGACCTACGAGCATCGGGTGATGGCACCCGACGGCCAGGTGCGCTGGCAGCGCTGGACCGATCGGGCGATATGGGACGAGTCGGGACAGGTCATCGAGCTGCAGTCGGTGGGGGTCGATATCACCGAAGTACGCAAAGCGGAAGCGCGTGTGCGGCGCGAGGCCACCCGTTCGGAGGCACTCGTGCGTGTGGCCTCGATCCTGAATGCCAAACTCGATCTACAAACGGTACTGCACGGCGTGTGTGAGGAGTCAGCACACGCCCTACACGTGCCGGTCTCCACCGTGACGCTGTATGACGAAACGACCGATACGGTGATGCTGGCCGCCAGTTATGGTTTGCCACCCTCCTATGCGGAACGTTATGTACCCATGTCACGCAGCGATTACGAGGCGTGGATCATCAGGAGAGGTCACGACTTCGTCCTGGACGACCTCAACAACTATCCTGGTCTGGCCAATCATGCCCTCTACCGTGAGTTCGACATGCGCTCGACCGCAGGGGTGACGCTGGCACGCGATGGTCGGTTGATCGGGGCCATCACGGCCGTCACGGTTGGTGAAACACGTCAATTCAGTGACGATGAGCACGCCCTGCTGAGGGGCATCGCCGATCAGGCGGCGCTGGCCATCAGCAACGCCCGCCTGCACGAGCAGATCCAGCGCTACAGCGCCGAACTGGAAGAACGGGTGGTCCGCCGCACGCGTGAATTGCAGGCAGCCAACCAGCAGCTGCGCAATGAAATCAGCGAACGAGAACGCGCCGAAGAAGCGCTGCGCAGCAGCGAAACCAAGCTGCGATTGATTCTCGAGCAGCTGCCGGCCATCGTGTGGACCACCGACACCGAGCTGCGATTGACCTCGGGTATGGGTGGTGGTATCGCACACAACCGACCTGGAAACAATCCGGTCATACCGGGGCTCTCGGTGGTGGATATGACTGAGCGCTATCAAACCGGTATTCTGGAGGCTGAACGGCACCTGCATGCTCTGGATGGGGTGGCGTCGCAGTACGACGTTGTATTGCAGGACCGCCAGCTGCACGTCCACTTGCAGCCGCTGCGTGATTCGCAAGACAAGATCGTTGGCACCCTGGGCCTGGCCTTTGACATCACGGCCCGCATCAAAGCCGAGGAAGAAATCCGTCGTGCATTGTCCAAGGAACGTGAGCTGAGTGAGCTAAAATCGCGTTTCGTCTCGATGACGTCCCACGAATTCAGAACGCCGCTCAGTACAATTCTATCATCGGCCGATCTGCTGGAGTTCTACATGGATACGTGGCCGACCGAACGCAAACTGGAGCACATCCAGCGTATCCAGGCCGCGGTGTTGAACATGACCCAGATGATGAACGATATCCTGGTCATCGGCAAAGCCGAAGCGGACAAGCTGGAGTTTCGACCCGTTCTGGTGGACCTGGTGCAGTTATGTCATGACGAGATCGACGCAGCACGCATCCACGCACGGCCGGACCATCGCGTCACCTTCGACTACGAAGGCGACGCAGGCATGCTGATGGCAGATCCCCGACTTCTGCATCAAATCCTGGACAATCTGCTGTCCAACGCCATCAAATATTCACCCAACGGCGGCACCATCCGGGTGGCAGTTCGTCGTGAAGCTGACCATGTCTGGATCATCGTTTCGGACGAGGGGATTGGTGTGCCCTGGGAAGACCAGCCGCATCTGTACGATGCGTTCCACCGTGCGCGCAATGTTGGCGATGTGCCGGGTACTGGCCTGGGCTTGCCCATTGTCAAAAAATCGGTAGACGCCTATGGCGGCACGGTCACCTTCAGCAGCCAGCCTGGTCAGGGTAGCACGTTTACCGTGATTCTCCCCGCACACACGGAGCTCACTGCCAATGACGAAGATCGTGGTGATTGAAGACGAAGAGAGTGTACGTGAGAACGTTCTGCAGATCCTCGATTCCGGCAACTACGAAGGTGTCGGTGCCGAAAATGGGAGCGAAGGCCTACGCCTGATCCGCAGCGAGCTGCCCGACCTGGTGGTGTGTGATATCATGCTGCCCGGCATGGACGGCTACGCCGTGTTGGAGACGCTGCGCCGCAGCCCCAGCACCAAAACGATTCCGGTCATTCTTTTGACCGCCAAGACCGATCGGGATGACATGCGGCGGGGTATGGACCTGGGTGCTGATGATTACCTGACCAAACCGTTCCGCCGCACCGAACTGCTGCAGGCTATCAGCACTCGTCTGCAGCGACGGCAGGTATTGTTGGACCAGGCCGAGAAGAAACTGGACGAGCTGCGCAGCACCATCAACCTGTCACTGCCACATGAAATTCGTACGCCGCTGGCGGAGATTCTGGGTTTTTCCGAGCTGCTCAGCAGTGAAGCATCCACCATTCGCCTGGTGGAGCTGGCCGACATCGGCCACGCCATCTACGAGTCGGCCCATCGCTTGCAGCGCGTCTTCGAGAATTTCCTGGCCTTCGCCCAAATCGAACTGCTAGCCGCCAGTCCGCAGAAACTGGCTGCCCTGCGCAGCACGCACTGCATACACACAGCGGGCCTCCTGCGCGACCTGGCACTGTCACGTGCCGACGGTGCCGGACGCCGGGCGGACCTGGTCTTCAACATCGAAGACGGCACCGTTGCCATGGCGTGTGAGCACCTCGGCAAATTGTTCGGTGAGATCCTGGACAACGCGCTGAAGTACAGCCCAATGGGTACACCGGTCCGGGTCACACTGCGCATCACGCAGGAGGATGCCCGCTTGACCGTCGCCGATGAGGGTCGCGGCATGCACGAGGCCGATATTGCGAGTATTGGTGCGTACATGCAGTTCGGCCGCGCCGTCTATGAGCGACCAGGGCTGGGCTTGGGCCTGGTCATTGCCCGCCGGCTGGCCACGTTGTACGGCGGCAATCTGACCATGACCAGTACGGTGGGTGTCGGGACGACGGTGGTGGTGGACTTACCGGTGGTAAGATTCTAGATTTTGGATTCAGGTGAGGGTGACGCCGCAGATGGATACCCAGGATGTGGCGTGTTCGTCGGCTGGGCAGGTGTCGTAGGCGACGGACTCGCCGCGGGTTGGGGCGAGCAGGCGCAGGGTGAGGTAGATCGGTGCAACGCCGCAGACGTTGTTGCGGTCCTGCACCTGGTGAATGGCGGCAACAAAGCCTGGCGCATCACCCACGCACACGCGGTCGATCAACTGCTGGTCGGCGCTGACCAGGTGACTCCGTGCGTGCGCCGGGACGGGTGCCCCACCGAACGCAGGGCCGACGTGGGCCAGGTCGCCGGCGGCCACGACCAGGACACGCCGGCGCTGCGCTTCACGCGCCAGCACGTCGACGACGTGGTTGAGTGTCGCATCCTCTTCGGGCAGCGCCCCATCCTGCACAAACGAATGGAAAGAGCCGCACAGCACCGGCAGCACCTCGACGGGGTGCATGCCTCGCGTGTAGTGCAGCCATGTCGCCGCCAGCTCGATGGAGTGCTCCGTGCGGTGGCGCAGCTCGCCGTCGAAGACATTGGCCGCACCCAGCCGCGCGGCCAGGGCATCTACCAGGTCGACGGCGGTGGGCAGCACACCCCAGGGGGTGGCATAATGCTGGCGGGTCAGGTTGATCAGGCTATCGCCATAGTGATCGGTGCCAAAGATAACGACCAGATCGGCCGCCTGTACGGCAGCGGCGGCCCGTTTCCAGATGCGGGCATAAACCGGCCCTCCCCGTTCGTAGTCGATGTGCGGGCTAATAAGACCGCGCGGCTCTGCCTCAGCGCTCACAATGTCGCCGGCCGATGCCTGGTAGGCATCGAACAACTTGCGTAACACGGTCGGATCGGCCGGGTAGGAAGAATCGGCCAGGGCTGGGGGGCGAAAGGGCGCTGCGCGATAATCGGCCAGCTGTGCGGCACAGGCGGCATCAAAACGGGTGTTGGTTAGCAAGTACGCGTCGTCCAGCACCTGCACCACCCGCGCCACCAACTCGTGACCAACCGGCAGGCCATAACGAACCAGCAGGCTGGCGCGCAGCGCATCCACGTCGCGCGTACCGTCGCA
>CAZXQZ010000174.1:0-9767 GCA_964642445.1 uncultured Anaerolineae bacterium | reverse complement strand
AGCGCAGCCTCCGCCTCTGCCTCGTGGCCGGGTGCTAGCAGCAGCAGCTCGGCCTGTACCCGGTGCTGTTCCGGAAGCCACCAGCACTCACCGCTGTGCGCCGCACCGGCCAACGACTTCGCCACGACCTGCAGACCCTCGGCGCGGCGCCCGGCTACCAGGTGCGCTTCGGCCAGCCAGCCGTAGAAATAGGGCAGCGCCAGGCCCATGCCGGTGCGCTCCCAGCCGGCCAGCCCCTCGCGCTGTTCGGCCAGGCCAGCCTCGATGTCGCCCTCGTGCACCAACGCCCAGCCGCGCAGCAGCTGCGCCATCGCCACCCAGAAGGGAAAACTGCGCTGCCGGGACAGGCGCAGCGTCTCCTCGGCCAGCCACCGTACTTCGGGCCGGTGGCCCATCATCTGCTCCAACACGGCGGCAAACACCGTGCCCAGCGCCTGGCTGTACGCGTGTTCGCTAGCCACCGCCGCGTCCAACGCCTGCCGCTGCCGCTGCCGCGCCTGGTCCGGCGCGCCCAGGAACCAGAGCACCCAGGCCAGATAGGAATTGGCCAGGATACCGGTGTCGTGGCCGAGCTGGTAGGCCAGCTCGCGGTCGCGGTAAGGGTCATAGAGCGCCAAGGCCTGCTCCAGGTGCTGCCGGGCCTCGCCCATCCGGCCCAGGTACATCAGCACTGCCCCATAGAGACCGTGGGTGGCCGCCAGGATGCCTGGGGTCGTCGGCAGCTGGCTGGCCTGCGCACACAGGGCCAGGATGTGCTCCGCTTCCCCGACGGCGCGCGACAGCTCGCCCCTGACCACGCGGTAGAGGAACTGGCCGTAGAGCACCGGAATCAGCTGCGGCGGGTCGCCCAGGTCGCGGCACAGCGTGCGCGCCCGGCTGAATGCCTGCTCCACCTCCCACCAGGGGTAGCCATGAGTGGCGATCAGGGTTGCCCCCAGGGACATCTGCAGGGCCAGTTCGAGCTGAAAGCGCTGTGGTCCGGCGGGGAGACCCTCCAGCAGCACCAGCCCTCGGCGGAAGTGTTCCACCGCCTCCTGGTTGGCTGACAGGCGTCGCGCCTTCTCGCCAGCCTGGTGACGGTAGGCGGCGGCCTTATCCACAACACCGGCTTCGTCGAAGTGCCGCGCCAGGTACGCCGCCACCATGTCGGTTTGCCCCGCGAAGAGCGCCTCCAGCGCGTTGCCCACGTCCAGGTGCAGATAGACACGCTCGCCCGCGGTCAGGCTGCCGTAGAGGTACTGCTGGAACAGGTTGTGCACGAAGCGGTGCAGCGAAAGACGCACCGGGCCCAGCTGGGCCAGACCCTGGTTGGCGACCAGGCGGTGGCGGCGCTCCAGCTCACCGCTCAGGATGTGGACCATCTCCCGCACCGCGATGTGTTCCACCTGGGCGATCACCTCGGCGCTGAAGTTTTCCCCTTCGACGCTGGCGATGGCCAGCACCTGGCGCAAACGTTCGTCAAGCCGGGTGATGCGGCTTTCGATCACACCCTCCACCCGGGCCGGCAGGGTGCTCCAATCCAGCAGCGGGCTTTCCACCCACCGGTCATCGCTGTCGCGTACCAGGTCGCCGCGCGCCTGCATCGCGCGCAGCAGCTCCACGGTGAAGAGGGCGTGGCCCCCGGTGCGGTGGTAGAGGGCCGAACGAAACGGTTCGCCCAGGCGGTTGGGTTCGGCGTCGATCAACGCGTCGACGAACGCACGGCCGACCGGTTCGGAGAGACTGTCGAGGTCGATAACCACCTCTCCCTGGTAGCGGGCCAGCTCATGCACGATGCTCTCCAGCGGGTGGCGGCCGCCTTCGCGCCCCAGGGCGATGTCGTGCGGCCGATACGTGCCCAGGACCAGGATACGGCTGGCCAGCACGTGGCGTCCGAGGTGAAAGAGCAGGGCAATGGAGGGGTTGTCAGCCCAATGCAGGTCGTCGAGGAAGAGGACCAGGGGTGTCTTTTGGCTCAGCTGGTGCAGAAACGCAGCGTACTGTTCGAAGATGCGGCTTTGATCTACCACCTCGCCGGCCGCAACTGCCCGCCCCCTGGCCTGCACCTGCTTTTTGAGGTGCTCGGTCCAGCCGGCCTTCTCGGCCAACGCCTTGCCAATCCCACCCACCAGGTTGGCACCCGGCACCACCAGGCCGATCAGGTCGGGCGCGACTTCGAACAGCACCTGGGCCGAGACTGCCAGCACCTTCCTCAGTCGGGAAACGTTGGCAGCATCGTTCGCCACACCCCTCGTTGCACCGCGGGTGCCCACGAGGATGGCCAGCGCCTCGCGGAAGGGCAGGTAGGGATCGCCCAGGCCAATCTGGGCGTCGCACACGCCCGTGGCTACTACCAGCTGGGGGTTCTGACCGAGCGCGTGCGCAATGAACGATTCGACCAACGCAGACTTACCGCTGCCCGCTGCGCCGGCAACGAAGCAGACCTGACCCTCGCCAGCCAATGCCTTGTCCAGGGTGGTCTGCAAGCGCACGAGTTCTTGTTCGCGGCCGACAAAGAGAGTGTCCTGCATCGTTTGGGTTCCTCTCGGTGTTACGGGGTCAGCGCCTGCATCTCGCCCAACAAACTCCGGGCATCTTGCAGGTCGGGCGCGTCGCTGTCCGCGTCGAAGCCGGCACAGGCTGCTGCCAGCAGGTCGCGGCCTTCACCGGTCCGGCCCTGGTCGCGCCACAGGCGGGCCAGGCTCGTCGCCGCGCGCAGCGCCAGAAACCGGCTGTCCTGGCTGCGTGCGATGGCCAGCGCCTCCTGCAAATTGGTCTCCGCTTCGGCTTCCTGGCCTGGCGCCAGCAGCAGTAGCCCGGCGCGCACACGGTGCTGCTCCGGCAGCCACCAGCCCTCGCCCGTTTGTTGGACGCGCTGCAGCGTTTCGTCGATGATGTGCAGACCCGCCTCGCGTTGGCCGGCGGCCAGGTAAATACCGGCCAGCTGTGCGTTGGCAAAGGCCAGGGTTATGATCGCGCCCGTGGCCTGCCAGGCCATGAGGCCCTGCTGGAGCTCAGTGATGCCCTTGGCCACGTGACCCTGGTGGGCCAGTGCGGTCCCGTGTAGGATCAGTGCGTTGGCCCACCAAAGGGGGAAACGCTCGCGGTGCGAGACCTCCAACGCTTCCTGGGCTTTCGTCGCGCACTCAGGCCAGCGGCGCAGGAACAGGCTGAGAGTTGCGTCATACACCAGGGCCAGGGCATAGCTGAACGGGTGGTTGGCGGCCTCGGCGACCCGTATGCCCGACGCACAGTGTTCCGCGGCTTGCTGTGGCAACCCCTGCAGCCAGTCCAACCAGCCCAGGTAGGCCAGGGCCGTGGCCTTGGGGTCCTGTCCTTGCCGGTAGCTGAGTTCCTGGTGTTTTTGTGGATCGTACAGTGCCAGCGCCCGCTGCACGTAGCCGCGCGCGGCGGCGAATCGGCCCGCATGGAAGGCGGTGACGCCCACGGCGCCCAGGCAGCCAATGACCAGGCCCGCTTCGCCGTTTTGCTCGGCCAGGGCCAGCAACTCCTTTCCTTCTGCTTCGGCCTGCAGCAGCTCCGCCCGCACCACGCGATACGACAGGTGGGCGGCCAGCGCGCGCAGCATCTGCCGGGGATCGCCCAAGGCGCCGGCGATCGCGCGGGCACGGTCGAACGCACGCGCCATGCCTGGCGAGGCGTAGCCCTCGGTTGCGATCAGGGTGGCCGCCAGGCTCAACTGCAACTCCAGTTCGACCCGCTGCAGATCCGGCTGCTCGGGCAGCGCGGCCAGCAGCTCCTCGGCGCGGCGAAAGTGACGCACGGCCTCTTGATTGGCCGACAACCGCTGCGCCTTCTGGCCGGCCTGCACGTGGTAGACGGCCGCCTTTGCCGTCATCCCAGCCTCGTCGAAGTGACGTGCCAGCTGGGCAGCCATAGCCCCCGACTGGTCACCCAGCAAGACCTCGATCGCCTGGCCGACGTCCTGGTGCAGGTAGGCGCGCTCCGCTGGGCTGATGCTGCCGTAGAGGTAGTCCTGGAACAGGTTGTGCAGGAAACGATGCAGTGACAGCCGCACCCTGCCGTACTGCGCCACCCCCTGGCTGCTGATCAAACGGTGGCGGCGCTCCAACTCCTGGCTCAGCAAGCGCACGACATCACGGATCGCCGTGTGGTGGACCTGCGCCAGAACTTCGGCCGTGAAGGTCTCTCCCTCCACACTGGCGACCGTCAGCAGGTCGCGCAGCGCCTGGTCCAGCCGCCCGATACGTTCCTCGATCACCCCTTCCACCCGGGCCGGCAGCAGGTTCCAGTCGAGCGAAGTGTTCTCTACCCAGTAACCTTCAGGGTCATGCACCAGGTCGCCGCGTTCCTGCATGGCGTGCAGCAGCTCGACGGTGAACAGGGCGTGGCCAGCGGTGCGGTGATAGAGGACCTGGCGAAAGTCCTCGCCCAGGTGGTTGGGTTCGGCATCGACCAGGGCGTCCACAAAATTGCGGGTCACCGCGGTGGGCAGCGCATCCAGGTCCACGATAATTTCGCCCTGGTAGCGTTTCAACTCCAGGACCGCCTGCTCCAGGGGATGCGGCCGGCCCTCGCGACCCAGGGCGACGTCGTTGGGCCGGTAGCTGCCCAGGAGGAGAATGCGGTTACGCCCAACGTGCCGCCCGAGGTGAAAGAGCAGGGCGATGGAGGGGTTGTCGGCCCAATGCAGGTCGTCCAGGAAGAGGACGAGGGGTGTTTGCTGGCTCAGCTTGTGCAAAAAGGCCACGTACTGCTCGAAGATACGACCCTGGTCCAGCACGTCACCGCTGGTCGCAACCTGTTGTTTGAGCTGCTCGGTCCAGCCGGCCTTCTCGGCCAGCGCCTTACCCATTGCGCCCGCCAGGTTGGCCCCTGGAACGATCAGCCCAATCAGGTCAGGCGCAACCTCGATCAAGACCTGGGCGGTGACTGCCAGGGCAGCTTGCAGGCGGTTCTCGTTTTCCGGCGCGACCCGGGTGCGCTGCGGGGCCGCGGCGCCAGTGCCGGTGAGCATGGCCAGTGCCTCGCGGAAGGGCAGGTACGGGTCCCCGATGCCGGTTTGGGCATTGCACGTACCGACCGCCGCGACCAGTGACGGCTGGCGTTCGAGTGCCTCAGCCAGGAAGCGCTCGACCAGGGCGGTTTTGCCGCCACCGGCCTGGCCGGTGACAAAACAGACCCGGCCCTGGCCGTCCATCACCTGGTCCAGAACATGGTGCAACTGGCGCAGCTCTTCTTCGCGAGCGACAAAAATCGATGGCTGCATTTGAATTCACCTCGCCGGCGCAGCCAGCTTCCCAATCGTAGATGCCGAACAGCCCGCCAGGTCGACGGTGTATGCCGCGGCGAGGAGGGTCAGCGGCAGGGCTGTTGCGCACATCAAAAATACTCGCATGGCTCCTGATCACCGTGTCGATCGGCCGGCGTGGCTTCGACGACTGGGATCTGGGTTGACGGGCCTGATCTGGGCGAAATCGAAAGTTCGTCCCCGCCTGTGCGGGGTCGGCTGAGGTGCAAGGCTGTTGTCCAGGCCGGGCGCGTAATAAGCGGCACCCGCGCAAGCCCGGCACAGCACCTGTCCTTCGCGGTAGACCTCGCGTTCATTGACGATTTCCTCACCACACGCGGCACACTCCGCCCGCACCCCAGGCCGGCTGACGATCTCGGCCACGCCGGGCGTCAGCTGCACCGGCTGGATCGTGAGCAGCTCGTCGTCCGGCATGGCCTGGTAACCGGTCAGCTGGGCAAAATAGTGCCGGGACTCGCCCGGTGCATAGGCGCCGGCACGCTGGCGCACACCGGCGCGTGGCGCAATGCGTACGGCACGCTCGCTGACCACATCGACGAAGGTGGCCGCCACCTTGCCGTAGTCCTCGATGCGCAGCGTGCGTTTGCCCACCGTGCAGCCGGTGGCCGCGCTGATACCGTCGGCAAAACAGCCATCGGTTTCCAGAATGACGAGCGGACGCTGGGGTCTATCGGGATTCCAGGTCAACAACGCTGCCACGCCCGCCAGGCCAATTCGCACACCCAGGACCTGCCTTGGGCAGAGATGGCTGTGTTGTCGCGCCGAGACGTGTAGGAGCTCCGCCAGGTTCGATTGCATGGTACACTGTTCCTCTTTTCATACGGCTGAGGGGAAACTCAGCCGTCTCCATAGATGTATGGCCAGACCGGTGAACGCCGCCAGCCACGCCAGCAGCGCCACGTACACAAAAATGCGAGGGATAATGGTCAGGACTTCGAGCTGGATCGCCTGAGCCAATCGGTACGTACAGACGGTATACATCCCCAATGGAAAGACCATGCCCCAGTACTGTGGATCGTAACGCAGGGGAAAACGTTTGATCACGTGCCGCCAGAAGCCGAGCAGTAACAGCAGCGGAATCCACCACGACCCCGCGACCCAAAAAAAGAGCGTAAAACCTTGCAGAAAGGGCAACAGATCCCCTAGCAGCCACCAGCGATCGGCATGCAAAATCAGGGTCGCACCGGCCAGTGTGGTAATCGCCACTGCACCCATGCTGATCCAATAGGGTGGCGTGAGATCGGCGCTGTTGAGTTTCAGAAACGTAAATCGGTAAAAGATCAGGGTGATGATGCTGAGATAGAGCATGCAGCCAAGCAGGTACATACACAGACAGAAGAAGAACGCGCCGGCGGGCGGGTCCTCCAGGCCGACCAGCAGCAGTACACCCAGGATCGAAACCGACTGCGTCGCCACGGTGGCGATCAGCCAGGCGCCGTTGATACCCTCCTCCAGGTTGGGTTTGTGTTCGCGGATGATGACCGCCGTGAAGAAGGCGTACATCACGAACACCCACAGGCCGATGCTGAGGCCCCACAATACCCAGGCCACCGACCGGTTGCTGGTCAGCAGCAGCAGCTGGGCGCCGAGCACGCAGCTGCCGGCAATCACCGTGAAAAACCCCGGCCCCCGTGCGTGGCTCTGCAAGTCCGCCAGCAGGTGCGGCCAAAAGAGGAACAACCGTCCCAGCAGCAGCAGGCACAGGACGAGGTAGGCCGCGACGTTGACCAGCAGCAGTCCCCAGGCCACGATCGGCATGCCCAACAAAAACGCCGCAATCGAGACGATGCCCGTGGCCATCACCAGGGCAAAGTAACCGGGGTAGAGACCGGCCACCGTCTCCGCCAGGCGGCTGCGCAACATCATGTCAGTGCTCCTGCACACGCAGGGTGTCCCGGCCGCAATGCCGGCCGGGCGCGGGTTTGGCGACCACGGTTTACGGCCGCCTCGCCACATCTTCTGGTTTCTGCGTCACCCGCCGGTTCCAGATGACCACTTGCAGCGGCCGCCACAGGTAGGTGATTGGGTAGGTGACCACGTGCACCAGGCGCGTGAAGGGGAAGAGCAGGATGATGAAGAACCCCAACAGCATGTGCAGCTGCACCAGCCAGGGCAGCGCCGTGACGTACTGCGTCTGCGGGTTGAGCACCACCAGCGACTGCAGCCACGGCACCGCCGTATGCAGATACCAACCTGAGCCCCAGCGGTAGACCAGCGCAATCCAGAAACCGATCGCCACCTGGGTCAGCAGCACGATCAGGAGCAGCCAGTCGGCACGTGTGGTCACGATCTTCACCCGCGGGCTGCGCAAGCGCCGCACGATCAGCAGGGTCAGTCCAACCACCGTCATCAACGCCATGGCCAGCCCGGTGATCTCCAGCACGTACAGGCGAATGCGGTCCGAGAGCAGATCACCCCACAAGGTGGGGGCCAAAAATGCCAGTACGTGTGCCGACAGAATCAGGATGATGCCGTAGTGCCAGGGCACCGAGCCCCAAAACAGCTGACGGTTTTCCAGGAACTGCGAAGAGAAACTGGAATACGAAAACCGGCTGCTGCGGTAGCGGTAAATGCCCATGACAACGGCGACGATCACCGCAACATAGGGAAAGACCACAAACAACACCGTATCGAACATAATCCTCACCTCCAAAATCGAAACTCCCAATCCAAACTCCAAAATCGAAACTCCAATCCAAAATCTAAAATCCAAACTCCAAAATCGAACTAAGCGCCTCCAGCACCGTACGATACGGACCACCCCGCGGCGGTGGTGGCGGGATGGCCGGGTCGGGCGGCTCTTCTTCTTTGCTGGCCAACATCTTGTGCAGTGCCGGCTGCAGTGCTTCGGTGAGCAGGACCTCGGCCTCACACGGGTCCCGGTTGACGGCCAGATAGGCCAGGATCACGGCCAGGTGATCGGGCAGTTCGACGCCGTAGGTCAGCGCATAGGGCCGGTAACGATCCTTGAGGCCCAGGATGAAGGCGCTGCGTTTGTACGACTCACCGAACAGGTGGTAACCGACGTAGGGATGACAGGCCGCGTCCAGCTCGAACACGCCGGTGTAGATTTCCTCTACGCGCGTCAGCGGCGTCTCGCCAGCGAAGGCTTGAAACTGGCGCAGGCCGGCCGCGGCCGGGGGGCTGAGCGGTTCAGCCAGGACCGCCGCTTCGCCCGCGGCCGTTGCCAACCGCTGATTGGGATAACCCAGCAGCTCAGAAAACAACGCAAAGAGCGGACGTTCGTGTGCCTGGTTCATCGTCATGCTCCGCGTACGGGTGCCTGGCGGAAGCCAAAACCGCCCTCCCGTTTCTGCTTGAATGGGTCCGAGGTGCCTTCGATTGCCGTCTCCCGGGCCAGCGGTGGGATCACAAAACGTTCTTCGAAGGTGGGGCGCGCCGTCAGCCGGTAGATGGCCTCTACCTCTTCCAGGTTGGTGGCGCCGGTTCGCAGCGCCTCTTGCACCTCGGCTTCGGTCACATCGTGCACCTTTTGCCCGCGCAGGGCGATGCGTACGGCAATCAGCTTGCGGTAGACCGCCGCTACGATCTCCGCGTTGCCGGCGGAAAAGAGGCTGGCCATGTAGCGCAGGGGCATGCGCGCCTGTTCGAGCGAGCTGAGCAGCGGCGCCAGGCTGACACTTGCCGCATCGGCGTTGTCATAGATGCCGTCCTTGATCTTGGCCAGCACCGGCAGCATGGGCGGCACGTAAAAGAGCATGGGCAGCGTCCGGTAGTTGGGATGCAGCGGCAGGGCCAATTTCCATTGTTTGACGAACTTGTAGACCGGTGAGTTCTGCGCGGCCTGCAGCATCGCCTCCGCAATGCCGTTAGCCCGCGCCGCGGCGATGACCGCCGGGTCGAAGGGGTCCTGGATCATGGCACGCTGCGCTTCGACCAGGTCGGCATCGGCCACCGAAGCCGCCGTTTTGATCTGGTCGGCGTCGTAGAGCAGCACACCCAGGTAACGAATGCGGCCTACGCAGGAGTGGAAGCAGGCCGGTGCCTGGCCGCTCTCCAGGCGGGGGTAACAGAGGATACACTTCTCGGACTTGCCGGTGGACCAGTTGAAGTAGGTCTTTTTGTAGGGGCAGCCAGAGATGCACATGCGCCAGGCGCGGCACTTCTCCTGGCTGAGCAGGACGATGCCGTCTTCGCCGCGTTTGTAGACTGCGCCGGCCGGGCAGGCGGCCACACAGCCGGGGTTGAGACAGTGATTGCAGATGCGCGGCAGGTAAAAGAAGACCACCCGCTCCATCTCGGCCAGCTGCTCGCGCTCTTCCTCCGTCAGGGCCTCCAGGTTGGGGTCGTTGGCCGCGTAGACGGGGGAGCCGCCGTAGTCGTCGTCCCAGTTTGGCCCGGCTTCGATCTCCATGGGTTTGCCGGTGATCAGCGAGATGGCCCGCGCCGTTGGCTGGTCTTCCCCTTCGGGCGCATTGAACAACTCCTCGTAGTCGTAGGTCCAGGGCTCGTAGTAGTCGTCGATCGTGGGCAG
>CAZXQZ010000173.1:0-9801 GCA_964642445.1 uncultured Anaerolineae bacterium | reverse complement strand
TACTCCGTACTCCGTACTCCCTACTCCCTACTCCCTACTCCCTACTCCCTACTCCGACTCCCCCATTATACCGCATCCCCTGATTAAAGAAAATGCGCCAGCCGGGTTATCATTTGGATAATTTTGACACATAGATTTGACAAAATTGCCTAAACCAGATACAATCCGGCCCATCAGCTTTGGCGAAAGGAGCCCATACGTGGCGTTGATCAAAAGCATCCAGGACACCCCCGCCGGCAACGTGATCGAGATCCTGCAGCGGCACGGTCCCCTGCGCATCAAAGATATCGAAGAGCACATGGGGGTCACCAAAACTGCGGTCCGCCAACAGCTGACCAGCCTGATGGCCGAGGGTCTGGTGAGCACACGCCTGGTGCGCGAAGGGGTCGGTCGCCCGCACTACGTCTATTTGTTGACGGGCAAAGCACGCGAGCTGTTCGCCTGCTACTGCGATGAAGTGGTCCTCTCCCTGTACGAAGAGCTGATCGCTGAAGTGGGGCCGGCGCAGGTCACGCAGATGTTGAACCGGGTGAGCGACCGCGTGGCACAGCGCTACGGCGGACAGGTGCCGGGCAGTGCCCTTGCCGACCGTGTGCGCGACCTGACCCAGTCGTTGGGCGCGCGCGGCATCCTGGCGGATTGGCAGGTCGTCGACGGTGGTTATGTGCTCAAGGAGTACAACTGCCCCTATCACGAGCTGGCGCAGGAGCACCGCGAAATCTGCGAAATGGAACAGACGATGATGTCACAGGTGCTGGCGGCTGATGTCGAACTCACACAGTGTATGATGGACGGCCATCACGGCTGTCATTTTAATGTTCTCCCACGCAAGGCTGCGCTGCAGCTGCACGTACAATCATCGTAAACGAAACAAAATGCGGAAAGGGATTGGAGTCTCACTTATGGCTTCGGAACTGGTCATCAAAGACCTGCATGTTACGGTGCAGGACAAAGAAATCCTCAAGGGCGTCAACTTGACGGTGCGACAGGGCGAGACGCATGCCCTGATGGGGCCTAACGGCTCGGGCAAGAGTACCCTGGCCTATGCGATCATGGGCCATCCGCACTACGTCATCACCGAGGGTGACGTCTTGCTCGACGGCGTCAGCCTGTTGGAGATGGAAGCCGACGAGCGTGCCAAGGCCGGCATCTTCCTGGCCTTCCAGTACCCCACGGCGATCCCCGGTGTCAGCCTGGCCAACTTCCTGCGTACTGCGGTCAGCAACGTGCGCGGCTATCGCGATCAGGCATCCAAAGAAGAAAATGGGAACGGCCACAGCGCCAAGGTTGTCGGCTCTGACCTGATGCCCATGAAAGAGTTCCGCAAGGAAATGCGCGAGAAGATGGCCAAACTCGGCGTCGATCCGTCTTTCGCCAACCGCTATCTGAACGAAGGTTTTTCGGGCGGCGAAAAGAAACGTGTCGAGATCTTGCAGATGGCCATGCTCAGCCCGAAAATCGCCGTCCTCGATGAGACCGATTCGGGCCTCGACATCGACGCCCTGCGTACGGTGGCCGAGGGTGTAAACAAACTGATCGGCCCGGAGATGGGTGCCCTGGTGATCACGCACTACCAGCGCCTGCTCAACTACATTCGCCCTGATTTCGTCCACGTCTTTTTCGATGGCCGGATCGTGCTGTCGGGCGGCCCTGAGCTGGCTCTCGAACTGGAAGCGCGTGGCTACGATTGGGTGCGCGAGCAGTATGGCGAAGAAGTTGCCCTCTACGTAACACATCACGATTGACGGGAGATAAACGATGGCGACCGAAAGTGATCGTGCAGTCCTTGCAGAGGTCAAACAAGACTACCAGTACGGCTTCTCCGACCCGGAGAAGTACGTATTCAAATCGGGCCGCGGCCTGACCCACGAACTCATCGACCAGATGTCGGACATGAAGAATGAACCCGACTGGATGCGCGAGTTCCGCCACCGGTCGATGGACATTTTCCTCTCGAAGCCGATGCCCAACTGGGGTGCCGACCTGAGTGAGATCGACTTCGAGAACATCTATTACTACGTCAAGCCGGTCGACAAACAGGGCCGCAGCTGGGAAGAAGTGCCCACCGAGATGAAGAACACCTTCGATCGCCTGGGCATCCCGGATGCGGAGCGTAAATTCCTGGCGGGCGTGGGTGCGCAGTACGAGTCCGAGGTGATCTACCACTCGCTGCGCGAGGAGTGGCAGAAGCTGGGTGTGATCTTCCTGGACACCGACAGCGGTCTGCGCGAGTACGAGCACGTCTTCAAAGAGTACTTTGGCACCGTCATTCCGCCCACCGACAACAAGTTCGCCGCGCTCAACAGCGCCGTCTGGTCGGGTGGCTCGTTCGTCTACGTGCCCAAGGGTGTCAACCTGGACATCCCGCTGCAGGCCTACTTCCGCATCAACGCCCAGAACATGGGTCAGTTCGAGCGCACGCTGATCATCGTCGAAGAAGGGGCCAACGTGCACTACGTCGAAGGCTGCACGGCACCGGTCTATTCCAGCGACAGCCTGCACAGCGCCGTGGTCGAGATCATTGTCAAAAAGGGCGGCCACTGCCGCTACACCACCATCCAGAACTGGTCGAACAACGTCTATAACCTGGTGACCAAACGCGCCATGGCGTACGAAGACGCCCGCATGGAATGGATCGACGGCAACCTGGGCTGCCTGGCCGAAGGTTCGACGGTCACGACACCAGGGGGGATCAAGGCGATCGAAGCGCTCGAGGTGGGTGACGAGGTCCTGTCGTACGACGAGCAGGCGGGGCAGCTCTGTTTCCGGCGCGTCGCCGGCAAACAATTCTCCGGTTACCAGCCCGTGCACACCGTACGCGTCGGCGAGCGCCAGCTCAACGTCACGGCCAATCACCCGTTCTATTCGTACGTTTACGATCCCAGCGCAGCCAAAAAGGCCGGTCGTTACAACCTGGCCTACGTGCGTGCGGATCACCTGAACGAGGCGATCATCCCGGCCACCTCACTGCCGTACGGCCGGCCCTACCGGCTGCAGATGCCCGAACTGGTGACACGCTTTGCATCGAACAACCAGTATGCGGATGACCTGACCATGGAACGTACGCGTGACTCACGCCTCGCCTCTATGGACACCACGACCGATGACATCATGTGGTTGTTCGGTTATTGGGTCGGCGACGGCAACGTCGAGGTCAAGCCGGCGCAAACACCGGGTGTCATGCGCTGGGGCAAGGTTGGTTTCTCGACACCGGCCAACGACCGCGCGCGTGAACGTCTGACACAGACGATGGCCGCGGTCATCGAGGCCGAGCCGACCGAACGGGCCGATGGTCTGCACCTGTCGTGGAGCAGCAAAGAGCTGGTGGAATTTTTGCAGGTCAACGGCTTCACCGGTAAGGCCGACAGCAAACGCGTACCGGCGTGGGTGTGGTCGCTGCCCGAGTCGCAGCGCCTGGCCTTCGTGGCCGGCTACCTGGACGCCGATGGCCACGTGCAGCCGCCGCGCAGCTTTGTGCTGAAGTCGGTCAACCGCGCCTTGCTGGAGGACCTGGCATCGCTGCTGGTGACACTCGGCATCACCTCGCGCCTCCAGACCGAGTTCGACGATGCGCGGACCGTCACCATCCAGGGTATCGAATGCGTGGCGCACGGCGCGTACCGCCTGGTCATGCCGCTGGATGCCCGTTTGTTCGACCACGTCAGCCCGCACCTGCGCCAGGCCGCCGAAGCCTGCCCGCCGGTCAAACGGCCGCACCACCGCCACGTGGGACGCTCGAACATCGTGCTGCCCACCAGTGTCGAGATTGCCGACGTGCAGGTGTCCGAACCGACGCCGTACGGTGTGCCCACCTGGGACATCGAGGTGGAAGGCACCGGCAACTTCGTATCGCAGGGGTTCATCGTGCACAATTCCAAGGTCACGATGAAATACCCGGCGGTTTACATGATGGGTCCGCGCGCCCACGGCGAGATTCTGTCGATTGCCTTTGCCGGCCGCGGCCAACACCAGGACGCCGGCGGTAAGGTCGTGCACGGGGCGCCCAACACTACCAGCCAGATCATCTCCAAGTCGATCAGCAAAAACGGCGGCCGCGCCTCCTATCGCGGGCTGCTCAAGGTGGCCAAGGGTGCGCACGGCTCCAAATCCAACGTCGTCTGTGACGCCCTGCTGCTCGACGAAGATTCACGGTCGGACACCTACCCGTACATCGAGATCGACGAGGACGACGTCAAGGTTGGCCACGAGGCGTCGGTGAGCAAAATCGGCGAGGAGCAGCTGTTTTACCTGATGAGCCGCGGCCTCAGCGAAGACGAAGCCTCGTCGATGATCGTTGCCGGTTTTATCGAGCCGATGGTCAAGGAGCTGCCGATGGAATACGCGGTCGAGATGAACCGCCTCATCCAGCTGCAGATGGAAGGATCGATTGGGTGAGGCCGATCATGATGACCCAAGAACTGGTAGTACCTGAGACGCTGTCGCAGACGGCGGTCGAGGCGCTTTCGGCCCTACGCGCTGAGCCGGCGTGGATGCTCGACCAGCGCCGGCTGGCCTGGCGCTTCTTCGAAGAGCTGCCCATGCCCACCGGCCAGGAAGAGACGTGGCGTCGCACGCGCCTGGCCGGCCTGAAGCTGGACACTGTACGCCCCCTGGTTGCGCCGCGTGACGTGCGCGTGGAGAAACAGACCGATCTGCCACCGGCGGTCCAGGAAGAGCTGGCGACGCTCAGCAGCAACGCAGGTGCCATCGTACACCGCGATGCCGACCTGATGTACGCCAGCCTGCGGCCCGACCTGGCGGCGCGCGGTGTAATCTTCACCGATCTCACTACTGCGGTGCGCCAGCACCCGGACCTGGTGCAGAAATACTTCATGACCGAGGCGGTGCCGCTGCCCAATGACGACAAGTTCGCCGCGCTGCACGCCGCGCTGTGGAACAACGGCACCTTTCTCTACATCCCGCGCGGCGTGGTTGTCGACGAGCCGCTGCAGGCCCTGATTACCCAGGACGAAGCGGGTGTCGGCAATTTCTCGCACACCATCGTTGTGGCCGAAGAGGGCAGCGAAGTGACCTACCTGGAGGAGATGGTTTCGCTCAACGAGCGCACGGGCCAGGACTTCCACAGCGGTATCGTCGAGCTGATCGTGCGGCCCGGTGCGCGGGTGAACTACATCAGCCTGCAGAGCTGGGGCAGCAATGTCTGGAACTTCTCGCGCGAGCGGGCGGTGGTGGGCCGCGATGCCCAGGTGCGCTGGGTGACCAGCCAGCTGGGCAGCCGGGTGACCAAGACCTTCCAGCGCGCCGACCTCAACGGTCCCGGCGCGTTTAGTGAGATGTTGGGTGTGCTCTTTGCCACGCAGCGCCAGCACATCGACCTCGACACCTTGCAGCGCCACGTGGCGCCCAATACGGTTAGCGACCTGCTGTACAAGGGCGCTCTGCGTGACCGGGCACGGGCCGTGTGGCGCGGCATGATCCGCGTCGAGCCGCACGCGCAGAAAACCAATGCGTACCAGAAGAACCAGAACCTGATCCTGAGCAAGGATGCGCGTGCCGACTCGGTGCCGGGCCTCGAGATTTCGGCTGACGACGTGCGCTGCACCCACGGCGTGACCGTGGCGCAGGTGGAAGAGGAGTACCTGTTTTACCTGATGAGCCGCGGTCTGCACAAGGAACAGGCCGAGCACATGATCGTATCCGGCTTCTTCGAGGAAGTGCTGACCCGCATCCCGCTGGAGGGGGTGCGCGAAAAACTGGAGGCCGCAATCGGCCGGCGGATTGGTGTGTAGGTTAACCACAGAGAACGCACAGTGCACAGAGAACTTTTTTTGGTGTGTGTGCACTGTGCGTTCACCTGCGGAGTCCGCACCCCCAGGTGCGGAGACCTTGCTGCCGCTGCGGAGTCTGCACCTGGGGGTGCAGACTCCGCAGCGGCAGAGACACATTCATAAACAAAAGGGGTACCAATGACCATGTCCAGTGACACCTACGCCCATCCAGAGGTGCTGGTATCGACCCAGTGGGTCGCCGACCACCTGCACGACCCCAACGTGCGGTTGGTCGAATCGAACGAAGACATTCTGATGTACGACATCAAACACATCCCTGGTGCGGTGCAGATCGATTGGCAGAAAGATCTGAACGACCCGGTCCGGCGCGACTACCTGGATCGCAAAAAATTCGAGGCGCTGATGTCCGAACACGGCATCGGCAACGACACCCTGGTCGTCTTCTACGGTGACAAGAATAACTGGTGGGCCACCTATGCGTTTTGGGTCTTCCAGTTGTTTGGGCACACCAACGCCCGCGTCATGGACGGTGGCCGTGCCCGGTGGGAAGCCGAGGGGCGTCCCATGGATCGTGACGTGCCGTCGTACCCGGCCACCACCTACAAAGCGCCCGCGCGCGCCGACTACAAGATCCGTGCCACGCGCGACCAGGTCCTGGAGCACATCCGCGATCAGCGCCCGCTCGTCGACGTGCGTTCGCCGGGCGAGTTCAGCGGTGAGCTGCTGCACATGCCCAACTACCCGCAGGAGGGTGCTCTGCGCGGGGGACATATCCCCGGTGCGCGCAACATCCCCTGGGCACGCGCCGCCAATGCCGACGGCACCTTCAAGCCGGCCAGCGAGCTGCGCGCGATCTACGAGACCGAACAGGGCCTGCACCCCGATGACAACGTCGTCGCCTACTGCCGCATCGGCGAACGTTCGTCGCACACCTGGTTTGTGCTCACCTACCTGCTCGGTTATCCCAACGTGCGTAATTACGATGGCTCGTGGACCGAGTGGGGGAACCTGGTCAACGTACCGATCGAGCGCTAAACGCGTGAGGCATGATTCGTTCATTCGTGCCTGGGATTCGTTGACGGCTGGCGCGTACACCTTGCGGATTTGTTTGAAACGCAGTACAATCGACGTCGCGCTGGGGCAGCCTGGCGCATCATAACCGGCGGGCAGGAAATGTAGTGGACCGACAAGCCAAAATCGATTTCATCCTGGATCATTACGAAACGCCGCGCGGCTACGGCGTTACCGACCCGGCCGATGTGGTCATGCAGGGGGGAAACCCAGGCTGTGGCGACATCGTGACCGTCTATGTACAGACCAACGGAAGTGAACAGGTCACGGGGTTGAGCTTCGAGGGCGATGGCTGCACCATCAGCCAGGCGGCGGCATCGATGGTCATGGAGATGTTCGCCGGCAAGACGCTCGCCGACATCGAAAATACCGACAGCAACGTCATCATCGACCTGTTGGGTCGCGAGATTGCAGCGACCCGCCTGCGCTGTGCCACACTCGGCCTGACCACGGCGCAAAATGCCGTGCGCGAGCTGCGGCGGCAGCGTATGGCCGCGGCCTACGGCGTCACCCTACCCGAACACCGCTCGGAAGGGTTCGTGCCGCTCGACGAGGTAGAAGGACCATGACAGTCACCGTGCAGTCGCTCGATGTCACGGCGGTACGCGCCCGTTTCCCAATCCTGCAGCGCACCATTCATGGTAAGCCGCTCGTCTACCTGGACAGCACCGCCAGCGCCCAGAAACCTGACATCGTCATCGAGCGCCTGCAGCACTACTATGCCAACGAGCACGCCAATGTGCATCGCGGCGTTTATACGCTGAGCGAAGACGCCACGGCTGCATTCGAGGCAGCACGCGGGCGGGTGGCGCGTTTCATCAATGCCCCCAGCGCTAAACAGGTCATCTGGACACGCAATACGACCGAAGCCATCAACCTGCTGGCGTACAGCTGGAGCAGTGCGAACCTGGTACCAGGCGACGAAGTCCTGATTACTGAGATGGAGCACCACTCCAACATCGTGCCCTGGCAGCTGGCCTGTCAGCGCACGGGTGCCACACTGCGTTACGTGCCCGTCGATGATTACGGCCAGCTGCGCCTCGACCTTCTGCCTGACCTGCTGACCCCGCACACCAAACTGTTCGCCTTTACGGCCATGTCCAACGTCCTGGGCACCATCAACCCGGTGGCAGAGCTGGTCCAGGCTGCGCATGCCGTCGGGGCGGTAACTGTGGTCGATGCCGCGCAAAGTGTGCCGCACCTCCCGGTCGACGTGCAGGCGCTTGACGTCGACTTTCTGGCCTTCTCCGGTCACAAGATGTGCGGCCCGACCGGAATCGGCGTGCTGTACGGCCGGCGCGAGCTGTTGGAGGCAATGCCGCCGTTCATGGGTGGTGGCGAGATGATCCGCGAGGTACGCTTGAGCGGCTCGCGCTGGAACGTGCTGCCCTGGAAATTCGAAGCCGGCACACCCGCCATTGCGGAAGCGATTGGCCTGGGCGCTGCGGTGGCTTTCCTGGAGGAGCTGGGTATGCCCGCCGTGCAGGCGCACGAGCATGCCCTGGTGACGTACGCCATGGACCAGATGGCGCAGGTCGAAGGCCTGCACATCATCGGGCCCAACGCCGATCAACGCGGTGGGGTAGTGGCCTTCACCCTGGGCGACATCCACCCGCACGACCTGGCAGCTATCCTGGACAGTGAAGGCATTGCCATTCGGGCCGGGCATCACTGCGCACAGCCCCTGCACGACCGCTACGGCCTGGCGGCCACGGCCCGCGCCAGCTTTTATGTCTACAACACGCCAGCGGAAGTCGATCGCCTGGTCGAGGTGTTGGACCGGGCGCGCAGCGTGTTTGGGCTGGCATAGCCAGGAGGAAGCACTCGATGGACGACCTCTACCGCTCGGAGATCCTTGCCCACTACCGGCATCCACACCATCACGGACAACTGGACGAGCCTACGATCAGTTATCACGATACCAACCCGTTCTGCGGAGACGAAATCACGATCGACCTGCGGATCGAGGACGACGTAGTGGTCGATGCCGCCTTTCACGGCAAGGGCTGCGCCATCAGCCAGGCCTCTGCGTCGATGATGATGGACGAGATCATTGGGCGACCGTTGGATGAGCTGAAGCAGTGGACGAAAGATGATATTCTCGACCTGCTTGGCATCGAGATTGGGCCAGTTCGGATGAAATGTGCACTGCTGCCGCTCAAGGTGCTCAAAGCCGGCGTGTGGGGTTTGCACAGCGATGATGAATAGCACAAAAGAAGAGGCATAACGCATGAAGCGGTTCGTACGCGTGGCAGCCCGAGACGACATCCCAGTCGGCGGCAAAAAACTGGTGGAGATCGACGGGATTCCGGTTGCCATCTTCAACGTCGACGGGGCCTTCTACGCCATCGAGGATGTGTGTACGCACGATGGGGGAAACCTGGTCGAGGGCGACCTCAGCGGTAGTGAAATCGAGTGTCCGCGGCACGGTGCGCGTTTCGACGTGCGCACCGGTGCGGCGACCAAAATGCCGGCGTTCGAGCCGGTACCAACCTATGACGTTCAGGTCACCGGCGATGACGTACTGGTTGAGTCGATCTAGAGACCGCCGGTGGATTACAGGAGGTAACGATGCCAACACCCGATGAGATTCGTGAAGTGATGCGGGCCACGGTCAAAGATCCGGAGCTCATGTTGAACGTGGTCGATCTGGGTCTCGTCTACGATATCGAAGTCGAAGACAAACTGGCGACGATCACGATGACCCTGACCAGCCCCGGCTGCCCGGTCGGTCCGATGATCCTGGGCGATGCGCAGCGCTACGTCCACCAGGCCTTCCCGGAATTGGAAGAGGTCAACATCAACCTGGTGTGGACGCCGTTCTGGAATCCCAGCATGTTGAGCGAAGAAGCGCGTGAGGAGCTAGGCAGTTTTTAGGCCCAAGATCAGTCACCCATAAGGGGTGGATGCCGGCTGCAATCAGCCGGCATCCACCCCTTTTTCTTTTGTGCGGCCATTACCGGGTGGCATGTACTCGGGG
>CAZXQZ010000172.1:0-9815 GCA_964642445.1 uncultured Anaerolineae bacterium | reverse complement strand
ACACCACGGTCACACCATCGCGATCGACCCAATACTCCATGAGCAGGCTGCTCAACGTGCGAAAGCCAACGTACACCAGCACAGGGATGGTCGCCAGGATCAGCACGGCCAGCACAAAGGACAAGCCAGAAACCGGCTGGTTGGTCAGCCAGGCCAGGAGCAGGACGATCCACAGCACCATGCCACCGCATGCTGCCGCTCCACGCCAACCATCGATTGCGGCTGCGGACCTAAACGTCATAACCCCTCATCACGCACCGGCGTACACCAGCGACGATACTGGGGCCGATTGATGTCTGGACCAAATTATCGACACGATACCACAATTCGTCAACTCAGGGCTGCTTGCCCTTGGACTTCACCTTGACCTTGATCGTGTCCGATTTCGCCATATTGCCAGCCGAATCGAACGCTTCCACATAGATCTCGTGTTCTTCCGTGTATTCGGGATCGGTCTCGTTGGCCTTCGGGTTACGCATCACGATCGTCCATTTCCCATTATACGGTGCGACGGTGCTGCTGGCCACCTTGTTGCCGTCCAGGTAAAAATCGACACGATCCATCGACCAGTTATCGCGCGCATCGGCCGTGATGCTGATCCACTCGTCGTCTTCCATCACATAGACCTTGCCCTCACGGGGATGTTCGATGGCGATGGCCGGTGGTGCATTGTCGGCCGTGACCTGTACGGCTGCCGTGCGCACGTTGCCGCTCCCCTCGGTGACCGCGAGACGCACGGTATACAGACCGTCGAGCCCGGTCGTATCCCAAGTTTCCAGGATGTCCTGCTGCTTCTGGTCCCCATGCTCGGGCCCGATCTGGGTCCACGCACCGGGGTTGAGCCCTTCGCCAAATTCGACGCGATAGTTGCGGAAATCACCGGATCGTGCATTCCCAAAGATCTGGACCAGACCGTGGGTGTAACTGTAGGGTGTCGGTGCGGTGATGGCCACCTCTTCGTCGATGGGACCCGCACCGTAGGCCGTATCGTATTCACTGGGTGGCTGCGGCAGCCCGCTTTCGGCTATCCAGTCGGCTGCTTCTGCCGGCAGGGTCTCGTAGACACGGCGTTCCACCAGTTCGGGCGGCGTATTGGGCGTTGCCAGTTTGCCGGTTTCGCGGTTCACATCGAACGCACGCCACACCGTATCGTAGGTGGTGGGTTTGGTCCCGGCAATGAAGATCTCGCTGCGCTTCTGCTGACAGTCAGTCGTCGGCAGCAGGCCCGACGGATAACAGACCGTCTCCTTCTCGATTCCTGGTGGCACCGGGAAGGTCACCTTGGGCAGGTCGCGCAGGGCGTACTGCATCACCGCATTGAAGATCGGGGCGGCCCCGGTCAGGCCGCTGATCTTTTCCATCGGCGTATTATCGGTATTGCCAGCCCACACACCAACGGCAATCTGTGGCGTGTAACCGACCGTCCAGTTATCACGCCAGTTGTTCGTCGTGCCGGTTTTGGCCGCCACCTGACGGTCGGGGATCTCCAGGTCATTGGGCCGGCCAAAGGCTGCCCAGCGCGCCGCGGCGTCCGACAGCATGTTGGACATCACGTAGGCCACCGGTGGGTCTACTACCTGCTCCAGGGTGGGCTGGTTGTACTCGTAGATGATTTTGCCCGCTTTGTCGCGCACCTGCAAAATCTTGACCGGATCGAGCGTGCGAAAACCTTCGACGCGCCGATCGTCGGGCACCGGCTGGCCAGCCATGACACCGTTGTTGCCCAGCGTGCCAAACGCATAGACCATGTCCAGCAGCTTCACTTCACCGCCGCCCAGGGTCAGGGCCAGGCCGTAATAATCGTCACGCAGCGTCGTGATACCCATCTTGTGGGCGGTATCGATCACATTTTTGACGCCAACCTTGCTCAGCATCCAGACAGCCGGGATGTTATACGAGCGCGCCAGCGACTCGCGCATCGACTGCGGTCCATGGAATGTGCGGTCGTAGTTTTCCGGTGCGTACGGTGCTTCGGCATCGGGGAAGACGATGGGTACGTCCAGGATCATCGTCGCCGGGGTGTAGCCCTCCTGCAGCGCCGTCAGGTAGGTAAACAGCTTGAATGATGAGCCTGGCTGGCGGTTGGAAACAGCCACGTTGACCTGGCCATCGATCTCTTGATCGTTGTAATCGAGGCTGCCCACCATGGCCAGGATTTCGCCCGTGCTGGGACGGGTCACGACCACGCTGGCGTTATGCACGTTGTTCTTTTCGCGCACCGTGTCGACCTGGGCCCGCGCCACCGCCTCGGCTTTCTTCTGCAAGTCCAGGTCGAGCGTCGTATAGACCTGCAAGCCGTTGCGCCAGATGTAGTACGGGTCTTCGGTTGTATTGTAACGCTGCTGCAGCTCGTCGAGTACGTACAGCGCAAAGTGCGGTGCATCCAGGTAGGTGAACCGTTCGGCGATGCTTTCGCGAATCGCGAGCGGCTTCCAGTCGGGGTAGGCCTTAGCCTCCTCGGCTTCCGCCTTGGTGATGTAACCGGCCTCGGCCATGGCATCGAGCACCTTGCGTTGGCGCCGGTAGGCATCTTCGGGTGCCTGGAAAGGGTTAAGGCCGGGATACTGCGGCAGCGCGGCGAGCATGGCGGCTTCGGCCAGGGTAACGTCGCGCGCCGATTTGTCGAAATAGACCTGGGCCGCGGCTTCGACCCCATGCGCCGCATTGCCGTAGAAGTTATAGTTGAGGTACCATTCCAGAATCTGGTCTTTGGGATAACGCCGGGTCACTTCGATGGCCATCAGCGCTTCTTTGAACTTACGCGTGTAGCTGCGTACCATGCGCTCTTCCGGTGGAATGAGCACATTCTTGACCAGCTGCTGGGTGATCGAGCTGCCACCCTGCACCCCTTCACCCTGCAGATTGGAGAGGAAGGCGCGCGCCAGGCCGCGGAAGTTGACGCCCGGATTCTCGTAGAAGCTGCGGTCCTCCAAACCTACGGTGGCCTTGACCAACCATGGTGACATCTCGCTGAGCGGCAGGTAGGTGCGGTCACCACGAAACGGTCGCGGATCGATCGATTCGTACAGCAAGTGCTGCCCGGTGCGGTCGTAGATCTTGACCGTCTCGAAGTCTTCCTGTTCGGTTTCGATGGCCGCGGCATCGGGCAGGTTCTGTGTAAAATAGACGTAGACGCCGGCGGCCGCGGCGGCGCTGGTCAGGGCTACCCCGACCGTGCCCAACACAGCCACGAGAAGAACGGCCAGGAGTGCCTGCAGTGTCCAGCGCAGCCATTTGGGCTTGAGGCGGGTGCGGCGGGCACGACGCTGCCGCCAGAGCAGGATTTGTTGCGAACGGTTCGTCATAAGTCATCTAATCCGGACAAAATAGGATCGTGTGTCAGCACCAACGCGCGGCGGCAAAGCCGATCCACCGTGCATGAATAGAACGGTTGATGTGGGCGCGTGGTTCCTGGCACCTGCGGTCATGCCAACTTCTCGACCACCAGGAAATGAGACAGGCCAAACACGCGCAGCGCAGATCGTTCCATCGCGTATGTGACCCGGCGGGCCAGCCCGCCGATCTGTGGCCGGCGTGCCGTCAAGTTGTCATAGCCAGGATAAATCTGGGTGTGCATCACAAATTTCACTGGCAGATCGGCAAACAGGGCGTGCAGTCCACGGGTCGTGTAGGCCCGCACGTGCGGGGCCAACCGGTTGCGCAGCCCGTCCGGCAGCCAGTTGATCAGCGGCGTATTGCCAAAGTGGTACTCGCCGCGCCAGTAGTGCCCGTGCGTCTCGAAAGGATACAGGCGGTTGGGCACAAAAACCACGGCCCGGCCGGTGGGGCGCAGGACACGGATCATTTCGGCGGCCGCCTGGCGATCGTCGGTCACGTGCTCGAGAACCTCATGCGACAGAACGACGTCGAACGTGCCGGCCGGGTAGGGCAAATCCTCACAGGCGCCGACGTGGAGCGTGGGTGATTGCGCGGCGCCTGCCTGCACCCGTTCGAACTCGATATCGACCCCCACGACCGTACTGGCCAGAGCCTGCAGTTTTTGCACGTACGTACCGATGCCGCACCCATCCACCAGGACGTAGGCACCTTCGAGGGGTGCCCACTGGCGAATCATGTCAAGGCGCCGGTCCTGGCCAAAGCGCCAGACCAGGGAAGGAACCCCCCGATCAGCCGCTTTGTCCCAGATGCTGTCGGGCTGCTCAGTGGCGCGGTTCAAAACGTCATCTCCTCACGATAACCAAAGCCGCGGGTGTTGTCGATCAGGCGAATCCAATCGATCTCGATGACGTAAAAGCGGCTGCGCGCCAGCGGTCCTGCCAGTTCGATCGGCCCACCGTCGCGCTGCATCAACCCGGGGGCCACGAATGGATATTTCGTGCCGTAGGCGGTCAGCGCCTGCTGGTGCTCGGCGTCGTCACGTACGGCGCGCGCCATGCCCTCCAACTGCAAGCCACGAATCATCTGCCAATCCTGGCCGTCCTGGTAGATCGCCACCGCGACCGCCGGCTGCTGCTGCATGGCCTGCGCATGGTCCGATTCGGGGTTGGAGATGAAATAAAGCAGCAGCTGCTCCTCGTCGGCATCCTGGTCGAGCCAGGTATGCGCAAAAAACAGGGGTGCCGCCTGGGGGCCTTCCGGCGTCCAGGTGGCCAGGGTCAAGGTCGTATGGCACTGGAGCAGCTCGTCCACACGCTGCCGAAATGAATCCCCGATCATGGTGCCTCCCCGGCCGCGTGCGCCGGCGCGCCGGTATCCTCAGCATGCGCGCGGGCGGTGACCGCGGCGCGCATGCCGCGCCAGTGGTAATACAGGTCGTTTTCCAGCCCGATGCGGGCCAACACACGCCCCACGGTGCCATCGACGATATCGTCGACGGTCTCCGGGCGTGCGTAAAAAGCTGGCACGGGGGGAAAGATCACACAGCCCATTTCGGCGGCCTGGACCATCAGGCGCAGGTGTCCCAGGTGCAGCGGCGCTTCCCGGACCAGCAGGATCACGGGGCGTCCCTCTTTCAGCTGGACGTCAGCGGCGCGGGTCAACAGGTCGGCATCGTACGAGTGGGCAATCGCCGAGAGTGACTTGACGCTGCACGGCGCCACGATCATACCGGCCGTCTGGAAGGAGCCGCTGGCAATCGCCGCCCCGACATCGCCGGGCCGGTACACGACATCGGCCAGACGGTCCACGTCGCGCGGGTCCCAGTCGGTCTCCTGGGCAATGGTCATGCGCGCCGCGGGTGACATCACCAGGTGTGTCTCGACATCAGGTGCGGCGCGCAGAATTTCCAGCAGGCGAATGCCGTAGATCTGCCCGCTCGCCCCACTCATGCCGATGATGATCCGCCGACCGTTCACGCCAGCCACCTCTACACCGTGCCCACGTGCAGCGCGACCGTATCCAGCATCAGGGTCCGGTACGTCACCTGGCGCAGGCCGATCGACTCCATGATCCCCGCCAGCGCCGCCGGTCGCGGAAAAGCCACCGTCGACTGCGGCAGGTAGGTGTAGGCCTGGCGCTGGCCGCTCACCAGGCTGCCAATCCAGGGTACAACCCGGAAGAAATAAAAACGAAACAGCTCGCGCCAGAGTGGCAGGCTGGGGCGCGTGATTTCCAGGCACACCACCCGCCCACCAGGGCGCACGACGCGCCGTTGCTCGGCAAAGGCACGGGGAATGTTGATCACGTTGCGCATCATGAACCCCGAAACCGCAGCATCGAAGGTATCATCCTCGAACGGCAGGCTCAGGGCATCACTATCGGCAAAACGCAGACGCGAGCCGTGGACATCGATCAAACCGTCGCGGTAGGCTTTGTCCTGCCCGATACGCAGCATTTGGTGTGTAAAATCGACACCGGTCACCAACACGTCAGGCCGCAGGCGCATGGCCTCGAAGCCGATGTCACCCGTACCGGTGGCCACGTCAAGCAAATGCCCGGCGCGCGGCAGGTTACAGGCTTCGACAACCATCCGACGCCAGCGCTGGTCTTGCCCGCCGGTCATGATGCGGTTCATCACATCATAACGATCCGCAATCGCCGCAAACATCTGATTGACGTAAACCGGCTTATCAGCCAACTCCGGCAGCACACCGCCCGCGCCATCCTGCATCACCAATCGATTCGCGTCCATTTTATGCTAGTACTCCCCTACTCGTACTCCCACGCCTACTCCCACGCCTACTCCCACTCCTACTCGTACTCGTACTCGTACTCGTACTCGTACTCGTACTCGAACCCCTCCTAGAACTAAACCCGCTCCTCTTACCCTCTCCAACCATCGGCCCCACTTCCTCACCCGACTCGATCCATCACCGTATCAACGGACGATTGTACCATCATTGAGCGCCCCTGCCAAGCCGGATCAGGTCCCCCGCCGCCCACGCTGCAAAAAGAACGCCTCCATGAGTCCAAAAAGCGCAGCCATCGCCAACAGTACCGCCAGATCCAGGCCAAAGAGCATCTGCAGCAGCGCCACCAGGCTGAAAAACGCGGCAATCTCCACCGCCTGGCGCAGTACAGCCCGCGGCCGGCCAGGGTACCAGCGCACCATGCGCGCATACACCAACCACAGCAGCAGCAGCGACAGGCTGAAAACGGCCAGGAACCACAAGGGGAAAAAGACCATCATCGCCCACGTCGTGGCGGCATAGGTCATCACCAGGTAAATGAGGGCGCCCCAGCTGGCCAGGGCCAGCAAAACGAGCGCTATCCAGGGCACACGGGGTGCGGCGTTCGACATGCAAGTCGTTCCCTTTTCGCGACCGTCGCGTGAGGCCATGCCGACCTCTTCAACGAGCTTGTGATCGAGCAAGACGCTGAACATCCGCCCAGCGCAACGCTCAGGGTTGGCGGTGGCGGTTGCACAGTTGCCATCTTTTTGGAAAGATGGCAACTGTGCAACCGCCACCGCGCAAGGATAAGTTTAGCATCTGATTCGATCTGGCGCAACCAGAAGTCACCCCAACTTCTTTGCGACTGTCTACCGGGACCGCTATAATCAGGCTGCTTATCTCAGGACCTGCCAAAGAAGACCTCCGTGGAAATCATGGTAACTTATTCTTCTGCCAGCCCTTAGCTGATTGGTGAGGCAAAACGATGTCCATCCTACGTGCCCTGTTTCTGCTCATCCTGCTACTGCCTGTCCTGCCGGGTCGGGTTCCAAATGTCGATGCCCCGCGCGTTGCCTTCGTCGTCGATGCGCTCAGCGACGAAGCTGATCTGACAGGCAACGACTGCACCTGCGCCACAGCCAATAACACGTGTACGCTGCGTGCGGCCTTGCAGACTGCCAACGCCTGCCCTGGCCCCGATACCATTCACTTCGCCGTGTCTGGCACCATCACCCCTCTCTCGGCCCTGCCGGCGCTGTCCGACGCGACGGGTGGCACGACCATCGATGGCTATACGGCACCTGGCGCCCTGCCCAATTCAGCCCCAATCACGCAGTCCGTCAACTCGCTGATTGCCGTGGCGCTGTATGGTGCCAACCAGCCGTTCCACGGTCTGCATGTAACCAGTCCCAACAACCAGGTGCGGGGTCTGGCCATTTTTGGCTTCGACAACGACGCCGTGGCACCGTTCTACAGCGGCATCCTGATCGATGGCGGTCGCAGCAACATCATTGCGGGCAACCTGATTGGCTTCGATCCGCTGACGCTGACGGGCTCACCGTACCAGCGCTTCGGCGTCCAGGTGCGAGCGCTTGCCAGGCAGAATATGATTGGAGGTGCTGCCGCCGCTGACCGCAACGTGATCAGTGGAAACACCTACGCCGCGGTACGTATCGAGGGCAACCTGACCTTGACCAACACCGTACAGGGTAATTTCATCGGGCTGGCACCCACCGGGAACACAACCCTGCCCGGTGGCCCGCAGCTCTATGGTGTGAGTGCCGTCAACGTGGCCTACGACAGCCGCATCTTGCACAACGTGATATCCGGCAACACTGTAGCTGGTGTCGTACTGGGTGACAGCAGCGGTGGCAGCCTGGTCGAGGGCAATACCATCGGCCCGGCAGCCGACGGCAACAGCCCGGTCGTGGGCAGCACGCAGGCCAGCGGTGTCTGGATCAGTACGGCCAGCAAAGACAACATCGTACGCGCCAACCTGGTCAGCGGCAACCTGGCCTATGGTGTCCGTCTGACCGGCACGGGCACCGGCGGCAATCGTGTGGAGGGCAACCGGATCGGCCCTGCGGAAAACGGCGGGCCGCTGGCCGGCAGTACACAGCCCGTTGGGGTTCACATCAGCGGCGGCACCAGCAACAACCGCGTCGGCAACCCCCTGGTTGCTGACGCAAGCAATACGATTGCGCACAACGCATCGACCGCCGTGATCGTGCAGGACGACAACACGCGCTACAACCGCATCCAGGGCAATGACCTGGCGGGCAACGGTTCCGGCAGCCTGGCTCCGGGCATCGACCTGGGCGGCGATGGCATCAGCAGCAACGATCCCGGAGACCTGGACGAAGGCCCCAACCGCCGCCAGAACCGGCCCGCAATCAGCGACATCACCCCGTTGATCGACCAGGTCCAGGTGCGTGTGCGCGTCGACAGCACGGTGACCAGCGCTGATTTCCCTTTGACGATTGACATCTACCAGGCCGAGCCAGGGGCTGTTGCGGGCCAGGTCGCGGCGGGCACGGCCTGGCTCGGCCAGCTGACGTACAACAGCACAGATGCCGGTGGCACCGTGACGCGGCGGTTCAACCCGGTGTCGATGCCCGCCGAGGGCGCCTTGCTGGTGGCCACAGCCACCGATGCGGCCGGCAACACGGGCGAGTTCAGCCTGGCGGTGCCCACGAACATTCCAGCGCTGATCGTCACCGACCTGGGAGACGCCGCGGACGTCGACGGCAGCGATTGTACGTGCGCCACCGATGGGAATGTCTGTACCCTGCGGGCGGCCATGCAGACGGCCAACGCCTGCACGGGCAGCAATGCGATTGCATTTGCCATCACCGGCGTCATTTCGCCGACTACGCCGCTGCCAGTGCTGGCCGACCCCACCGGTGGTGTGCTGTTGGATGGTTTCACAGCACCCGGTGCCCAGGTCAATACACGACCCATCACCGTTCCCAGCGACACCGTGCTCACCGTGGCGCTCGACGGTAACCAGCAGCCGTTTGCCGCCTTCGAAATCGACAGCGACAACAACCAGATTCGCGGACTGGCCATTTTTAGCTTTGGCGGTGGGGCGGTCGTCATCAGCGGCGGGGCCGGCAACGAAGTTGCGGGCAACTTCATTGGTACCAACATCAGCGGTACCCAGGCGCGGCCCGGCCAGCCGTATGCCATCCAGCTGCGCGAGGGTGCGCACGACAACCGGATCGGGAGTACCTCGGCCGAAGGGCGCAACGTACTCAGCGGCAACCTGACCGCTGGCGTGGTACTCACCGGAACGGGCACGATGTCCAATACGTTGGTGGGCAATGTGATCGGGCCAGCCGCCAATGGCAGCGCGACGCTCGCCAATCACAGCCAGCCGGTCGGGGTGTGGTTGGGTGGTGGTGCCAGCCGCAACGTCATCGGCGACGTGGTGTACCAATCGACGGGCCCTTTGACCAGCGGTGCGCGCAACATCATCAGCGGCAATTTGTCGACCGGTGTCTACGTCACCGACAATGCACATGACAACGTGATCGTGGGAAACACGATTGGCCCGGCGGCCAATGGCAACGTCGCCATCACGGGGGGTGCACAGGCCTACGGTATTCGGATCGAACAGGGTCAGCAGCAGCAGATTGGGCGTGTCCAGCAAGGCAACCTCATCAGCGGCAATCCGCTGGTCGGTGTGCGTCTGGCGGGAGAGACCACGACAGGCAACGTCGTCCAGGCCAACCTGATCGGTCC
>CAZXQZ010000171.1:2329-9941 GCA_964642445.1 uncultured Anaerolineae bacterium | reverse complement strand
ACGTATCGATGCGTTATCGCGTCAGACAACAAACACGTGCGACCCGGTGCCGGTGTGGCCAGGTATTCTATACGAGTTCAGTCTATCACGTTAAGAAAGTTCTTGTCAATAGCATTTTGGCCCAGATGGCTTACACTTTTGTAAGCTATGTCACCAATTTTGCGTAACCAGGCCAGGACAGGCCGCACGACGCAGTGCCCGCCAAGCCGGCCGCAATCCGGTATGATGCGCGTCATACGTGAACAGCGTCACAATCGGTATGCTATGGACATTCAAAACCACACCGAAAGGCTTGCACCCCAATGCCTTTCTGCATAATGGCTGGGATCCTTCGCAATTCACGAGACGGTATCCTTCGCCAGGCTCAAAGGGGATGCTCATGAACACTTCCGCGGTGCGTCTCATCCTGTGGCTGTGCGCGATTCTGCTCGTTGCGGCTGCCGGCGCATACACAGCCCTCGCCCAACAAGCAGGACCGATCGTCAATGACCCGCTGCTGCGTATGCCCGGCACGCAGCCCGGCCTGGTCGCCCTCGAAGCCCCCAACCGCTGCCTCAACTGCCACAGCGGTTACGACCAACCCGTCGAGCCCGGCTTCAACTGGAAAGGCTCGATGATGGCCCAGGCGGCGCGCGACTTCATCTTCTGGTCAGCCATGACGGTCGCCGCCCAGGACTCGGTGTGGGCCATCGGCACGCCCAACGCCGCCGACCTGTGCGAACGCTGTCACTTCCCCGCCGGCTGGCTCGAAGGCCGCTCCGATCCGCCCAATGCCTCGCTGATGACCGGTGCCGATTACGACGGCGTGCAGTGCGACTTCTGCCACCGCCAGTGGAACCCGTTCTTCGAAACCACCCACGCCGGCACCCGCGAAGGTAACGATTGGCTCAACTACTGGGACGAAACCAACGCCAGCACCACGCCGTCACAGGCGGCGGCCAACGCCGTCCGTACCCAGGACGCCGCACTCACCACCGCGATCACCCACTTCAACGGGCAGCCGTTCTTCCAAAACAGCCAGCCCGTCAACCCGAACTATATCGAAAACAGCAGCGGCCAATACTTCATCACCACCGATTCGGCCAAACGTGCGTCCTTCGCCGATGCCGTTGCCCGGCACCAACAGGCCTACAGCCGCTACCACAAGAGTAAATACTTCTGCTCCACCTGCCACGACGTGTCGAACCCGGTCCTGGCCAACCTGAACGCCGACCCGACGCAGAAACTGCCCAGTGAACTGAACTTCGCCGGCTCGTACTACCACGTCGAACGCACTTTCTCCGAGTTCATGCTCTCGGCCTACGGCCAGCAGGGCGGCGCACCCGGTATCGGTCCCTTCGACCCGTCGCAGTTCACGACCTCCTACCCCAATAACGCGATCGCCAAGTGCCAGGACTGCCACCTGCGCGACGTGGTCGGCCGCGGCTGCGACAAACCCGACGCACCCATCCGCCCAACCGAAAGCGTCGAACACCCACAGAGCGGCCTCCCGCAACACGACATGACCGGGGGCAACGTCTGGGTCTCGCGCGTCCTGGCCAGCACGGTCACCGGCTCACCCAACTACGACGCCACCAACCGCCAGCTGCTCAACCAAGGGCCGGCCGTGCTGACCCTCGATCTCACCGCCGGTGAAGGCATCGATCCGGTCGCCCTTCTGGCCGGCGCCGATCGGGCCGCTCAAAACCTGCTGCGCGCCGCCGCCGTGCAGAACGCCAGCTACAACACCGGCAGCGGTCAGCTCAACTTCCGCATCCAAAACCAGACCGGGCACAAGCTGATTTCGGGCTTCCCCGAAGGGCGTCGCATGTTCGTCAACGTCAAGGCCTACGCCGGCGGTGTTTTGTTACGCGAAATCAACCCCTACGATACGACTGCCGGCACGCTGAAGGGCCTCGACCATCCCAGCAGCCCGCCCCTGGCCGCCAACGAGCAGCACGTCGACGAGCTGGTGTACGAGATGCACCCCAGCAGTACGCTAACCGGCGAAGAGAAGAGCCTGCATTTTGTGCTCGCCGACGGTCGCTACAAAGACAACCGCATCCCACCCAAGGGCTTCCGCATCGCCGAAGCCGCCACCCGCCTGTCGCAGCCGGTGTGGGATGGTGTCGCGGCACCCGATTACTTCACCGCCGCCGAGTACGCCGGCGGTTACGACGACGTCACCGTGGCACTGCCCACGGGCGCCGATACGATCGAGATCAAGCTGTTCTACCAGACCACCAGCCGCGAGTACGTCGAGTTTCTGCGCGACGAGATCAACGGCACCGTCATGACCCTGCCCCCCAACGCGTACGTCATCCAAAACGATCCCTTCTTCACGCAGCTCAAGGCCTGGGGCACGACGCTGTGGCAGCTGTGGGAACACAACAAAAACGTACCCGGCGCCGCGCCGGTCCTCATGGCGAGTGCCGTCGTCGCCGGCGGGCCGACGCCCACGCCGACGCATACACCGACCAACACCCCCACGCCGACACGTACGCCGACGCCAACGTACACGCCGACACATACTCCCACGGCCACATACACGCCAACGGATACCCCAACGGCGACGCCCACACCCACGAACACCCCCGCCGTCGTGGCATGTTACTTCGCCGACGTCCATCCCAATGCCAACCACGGCGCGCCGGAACTGTGCGACGGGGACGTCGACGTCGCCGACGTGCAAACCGTCGCCGGCTGCTGGGAACAGCCCGCGGGTACGCCGCTCTGCCCGCTCACGCTCGATTTGACCGGTAACGGGACGATCGATATTCTCGATGTCATTGCCGCGGCAAACGAATGGGGATGGCTCAGCCCGTAATCACGGCTGGCACGGCGGCGGGATGCGGAGATCGTGCGTCCCGCCGCCGTTGCAGGAGTGTGGTTACTGTCTCATTCTATGACTGCAGCGGTACGACTTGAAACGATTGACCGAGGGGACGAAATTCGGTTATATCCTGGCGAGCCAGTTTTGCGCGAATCTGCTCGAAAAGACTGACAGTCTCTTTCGAGTACAAACGTTCCCCGCAGTGCAGGCACACCTCCGCTTGCACTGCCACTACGGCTGTGTTCACGCCGCCGCGCAACAATTTCTCCACCTGCTTGCTGACGATTTCGCCACCACAAACTGGGCACTCTCTAAATGGTAGCATCTTTAGGTCTCCTTCTTCGCCACTCAATCCATCGCCTTGGATCAGGACGGTACACTGTGATCAGAACAGCCCATCGGTTTTCGGGGTTGTATGCCCACACACTGTGAACCGGCTGTTTGGCGAAGGTCTCCCCGAACACCAAACAGCTGGGGCACGGTTTGTCGTTGGGATAATCCCTCAATAATCTCGCCCTGAAACACGCTCGTGAAAATCTCGTCGAAGGTTAATCGATCGGCCAGTGCCTCTTCATCAGCGTGATCTGTGATCCGTATCTGGTTATGACGAATTGCAGTAACGATATCGTCCAGATTCATAGTACGGCGTACTCCTGAGGCTATGCTCAGCATAATTTACCATAGCACTCTGTATTTGGCGAATTATCGACGAAAAAGTGAGGTCCAGCGTGCAGCGGTGGTGTCATTTGTTGACGCAGCATGCGGTGTCCGTTATAATCACGATTACCTGAGCCAGAAGTACCATAGCCAATGAATCATCAAGTCAAAGACATAAAAACTTGGTGCCTTTGTGCCCTGGTGGTTCTTACATCCCTCGCGGAGCCGCTTTGACCATTCACCCGCCAGCCTGGGTTACAAACCCCAGCCGCCCAACCGAGATCGCACGGACCAGCCCTGACGGCACCCGTCACACGATCAGCGTCATCATCCCCACCCGCAATGAGGTCGACAACCTGCGACCGGTGCTCGCCGCCGCGGCCCCCTACGCCGACGAGCTGCTGGTGGTCGACGGTCACAGCACCGATGGCACGCGCGAGCTGGCCATCGCCGGCGGGGCACGCGTGATCCTGGACGATGGCCAGGGCAAAGGGGCCGCCATCCGCCTGGCTATCGAGGCCGCCCAGGGGGACATCCTGGTTTTCGTCGACGCCGATGGCTCGCACGACCCGCGCGACATCCCCGCCCTGGTCAAACCGATCGTCGATGGCGTGGCCGATCACGTCTCCGGCTCGCGCATGCTGGGCGGCAGCGACGAGCTGCACGCCACCTGGCAGCAGTTCGTGCGCCTCTTCGGCAGCCAGATCATTACGCTGAGCATCAACTACACGCAAAACGTGCGCCTGACCGACTGCCAGAATGGATTCCGCGCCATTCGTCGCGACGTGGCGCGTGACCTGGACCTGCACGAAAACATCACGTCGATCGAACAGGAGATGGTGATCAAAACGGTGCGTCGCGGCTACCGCCTGGCCGAGGTCCCGACCCACGAGTACGTTCGCGCCAACGGCGAATCGCGCTTTCGTGTCAGTCGCGTCTGGCCACGCTACGTGGCCAGCTGGCTGTATTATCTCTTCATCTGGCGGCCATCACCACCCATGAGCACCACCCAGGTGCCGGCAATCCATGTCCCACCGTCCCAACTGGAAACTGGTTCTACTGATCGTTAGTTTTGCCCTGGTGGCCGCAGTGACCAGCATCGTCGTGCCGGCATTCGAAACACCCGACGAGATCTGGCACTTTGCCTTCGTGCAGCACCTGGCCAGCGGACAGGGTCTGCCGGTCTCGACACCCAATACCCAGGCCCTCTGGCGCCAGCAGGGTGTGCAGCCGCCCGCCTACTACCTGGCCGCGGCCGCGCTGACGGCGTGGATCGATCAAGGTGATTTTCCCGAGATCTACGCCCGCGCCAATCCACACCGCGCCATCGGCCGCGCCGACACCGGCGGTAACATCAACTACCTGGTCCATCACGCCACCGAGAACTGGCCCTGGTCGGGTTCGATCCTGGCCCTGCACCTGGCCCGGCTCCTATCGATTGGCCTGGGCTGCGTCACGCTGTGGGGCACCTACCGCATCCTTGCCCTGCTGCTGGACGAGACCCTGGCCCTGCTGGGTACCACCCTGGTGGCCTTCATCCCGCAGTTCGTTTTCATCAGCGCATCGGCCAGCAACGACAATGCGGTCAACGCCCTGGCCACCCTCGTGCTGTGGCGGGTCGTCGTGCTGCTGGCACGACCGCCGGCGGACGTGGGTCATGCCGCACGCCGCTGGTGGCGGCCCGCTGGGTCCTTCATCTTGTTGGGCAGCCTGCTGGGTCTGGCCGTGCTCAGCAAACTGAGCGCCCTGGCGTTGGGGGTGGTCGTAGGCCTGGCGCTGCTGGCGACGGCGTGGCGGGCACGCCGCTGGCAGGTGGTGCTGCACGGCGCCCTGTGGATCGGGCTGCCCACGCTGCTGATCGGCGCCTGGTGGTACGTGCGCAACGTGCAGCTGTACGGGGACCCGCTGGCCTGGAACCTGTGGCAGGCCAACATCCTGCTGCGCGTCGTGCCGGCGACCTGGCAGACCATCCTGGGTGAGCTGGGCAGTCTCGAACAGTCGTTTTGGGGGTTGTTCGGCTGGTTGAATGTGCCCTATCCCGGCTGGGTCTATGCCCTGCTGCGCGGTCTGGCGCTGGTTTTGGGTGCTGGCCTGGTACTTGCGGCCTGGCGTGCGTGGCGCAGCCGTGCGCGTCCTGATTGGCGCTGGCTGGCCGGCGGCCTGCTGATCCTGTGGCTGGTCCTGCTGGTGGTTTCCTGGCTCAATTTCATGCGCAGCGCACCCGCCGCCCAGGGACGCTATTTTTTCCCGGCCCTGGCAACGATTGCGCTGCTGGTCGCCCTGGGCCTGCGCGCCTGGCGGCCGCCCCACGGTGTGGCCTGGCTCAACCGCATTGCCGTGGGCAGCCTGCTCACGCTCAGCCTGCTGACGCCCTGGCTCGTCATCCAACCCGCCTACCAGCCGCCACCGGCCGTGGCCGCGTCCGGCCTGCAGCCAGTGCAGGTAACCCTCGGCGAGCAGTTCGGCCTGCGCGGTGTGGCCGCCGCACCCGACAGGGTGACGCCCGGAAGCACCGCCAACATCACCGTCACCTGGCAGGCGCTGCAGCCGGGGCCGGTCGACTACTCCGTGTTCGTGCAGCTGATCGACGATGCCGGGCTGGTCGTGGCCCAGGCCGACACCATGCCGGGCGGTGGCCTGCTGCCCACCAGCCAATGGCAGCCCGGCCAGCAGCGCAGCGAGTCGTACCGCGTGCACATCCCTGATCTGGCCTACACGCCCAACCTGGCCCGGTGGGCCGTGGGGCTCTACGATGCGCGCCAGGGTCAACGTCTGCCCGCAACCGGTACAAATTTGCCGGCCGACATGCAGGTCACCGACGATGCCCTGCGTTTTGGGACGGTAACGATCGAACCCCTACCGGGCCAGGTGCCGAATCCGATCGCGGTCGATTTCCAGGACAACGTCACGCTGGCCGGGTACAGCTTCTCCACGCGCCAGTTGCAGCCCGGGCAGCCGCTGACCGTTACGCTGTACTGGGAGACGCGTGGCCCGGTGACGCGTGACTATACGACATTCGCCCACCTGTTGGACGGGGAGTACCAGACGCGGGGTGGCCACGATGGCGCGCCGGCCGTTGCCGCGTCGGCGTGGCGGCCGGGCATGATCATCACCGATACCCATTCTTTCACGGTGGACGCCGCCGCTGCGCCCGGCCTGTACCAGGTCGAAGTGGGGCTTTATCCCTGGCCGTCCTTCGACCGGCTGCCGTTGCTCGCAACCGCCGGCGCTGAAGGTGCGGATCGTGTGCTGCTGGGACCACTGGCCGTCCAATAATTTGCCGTTGATTCGGGCATCCGTTAGAATGTGGCATAGTACCGCCCCCTTACCGAAGCTTTGGAGGAGAAAGATGACTCAACGACGCATCCTGCACATCACGATCCTGGTTGTCCTGGCCGCGCTGCTCCTGGCGGCCTGTGCACAAACGCCCACACCAACACCGCCACCGGTGATCACGCAGCCACCCGCCGAAACGCCTGCCGGCGAACCCTCACCGGCCGCCACCGAGCCGGCCACCGGAGGGACGACACCCACCACGCCGGAACAGACCACCTGGGAGCGCGTGCAAAAAACGGGCAAGCTGGTCGTCGCCACATCGGCCGACTACGCACCGTTCGAATTCTACAACGAAAACTTCCTGATGGACGGTTTCGACATTGCGCTGATGCGTGAGATCGGCAAAAAGCTCGGCGTTGAGATCGAATTCAATGACTTTGCCTTCGATGGCTTGCCAGGCGCCCTGCAGTTGGGACAGGCCGATGCGGTGATCTCGGCCTTGACGATTACCCCGGCGCGCCGCGAGGTCGTGGACTTCTCCAACACCTACTACGTCGGCGAGGACGCAGCTATCGCCAAGGCCGATTCCGACCTCCCCAATCTGACAGCAGCCGAGGATTTGGCCAATTACGTCGTCGGCGTTGAGCGTGGCTCGGTCTACGAGAGCTGGATCACAGCCAACCTGGTGGAAACGGGCAGCATGCCGGCTGAAAATCTGCGCGTGTACGGCAAGGTCGAACAGGCCGTCAGTGACCTCGAACAGGACCGCGTGCAGGTGGTCGCCATGGACATCCTGCCGGCCGAAGAGTTCGTGCGGGCGGGTGCGGCCAAACTGATCGGGCGCGGCACCAACCGCCAGCAGTTTGG
>CAZXQZ010000171.1:0-2229 GCA_964642445.1 uncultured Anaerolineae bacterium | reverse complement strand
TGAACCTGGACGACAAGAACATGACGGCGCCGCCGGTCATGCAGCCGGGTCAGAGTTTCACGAAGAGCTGGCGCATCCGCAACAGCGGTACGTGTGACTGGACCACCGCCTTCCGCCTGGTCTACGTCAGCGGTAACTCCCCGCTCGCCCAGATGGGCGGCCAGCCGGTGGCTGTGACGCGGGCCGTCGCACCGGGCAGCACGTACGACATCTCGGTCAACCTGGTGGCGCCGGTACAGCCTGGCACCTACCAGGGCTTCTGGCAGATGACGAACGCACAGGGTGTGGCGTTTGGCGAGAAGGTCTGGGTGGGCATCAGGGTACCGTCACCGGCCACACCGACACCGTTCCCCACCCAAACACCCGCACCCGACATCCAATTCTGGGCCGACCGCACGACGATCAACCAGGGTGAGTGCACGACGCTGCGCTGGAACGTCAACAACGTGCGCGCCGTGTTCGTCTACGCCCAGGGTGAGCCATGGGAATCCAACGGTGTCGCCGGCCAGGGTGAGCGCCAGGTGTGTCCACAAACCACCACCGTCTACGAAATGCGGGTCGAGCGGCTGGACGGCTCGGTGGAGATTCGCCAGCTGCGCATCGACGTCATCCCGGTCTCGGGTGCGCCGGTGATCGACTACTTCAATGCCCAACCCGACTTCCAGATGCCGCTGGGGCAGTGTGTCACGCTAAGTTGGAACGTGTCCGGCAACGTGTTCCTGGTCAAGCTCGTGGGACGCAACATCGCCCTGTGGGACGGCGCGCCGGTCAACGCCAGTTACCAGGACTGCCCACAGCAACCGGGACAGGTTACCTACACGCTGGAGGCCTACGGTCCCGGGGGCACGGCGCGGGCGCAGAAGCTGATTACGGTGGGGCCGCAGCCGAGGTAGGGAGTAGGGTTCAATACGCTTCCAGGAAGGCGCGTAGGCGGGGGAGATCGCGGGCCAGCGCGTCTTCCTGGGGCAGGAATGATAGCACCAGGTGGGGTGTCGGTGTGTCGTAGAACCAGCCGGGGTGCAGGAGGATGCCGGTTTCCAGCAGGAGATCGAGCGCCAGGTGCTCGTCGTTCGTGGTGATCCGGCCGACGTCGAGGGCCAGGTAGAATCCGCCGCGCGCCGGAACGTAGGAGAAACGCGGGCTGCCGGCCAGGAGCTGCTGCGCCAGTGCTGCCCGGTGCGCCACCGCAGTGCGATACGTGGTCAAAAACGGCTCACGCCGGGCCAGCAAAGCGGGTGCCGCCAGCTGGCCCGGTTCTGACGTCGCCAGGAAGGTGTCGGCCATCGTTTCGAGCGCCAACACCGCTTTCTGTACCAGGGCCGCCTGCCCGCTGACGGCAATCCAGCCCAATTTCATCCCCGGCAGCGCCAACAGCTTCGAAAACCCGTTCAACGTAAACACCAGGGGGGCATCCGTTTGTGCCGGGCGCGCCAGGGGTGCGCCATCGAACACAAACTCGCTAAACACCTCGTCGGCGATGATCGGCAGGGCATGGGCCGCGGCCAGTTGGGCCAGGGCGGTGACCTCGGCCGGTGTGGCCACCTGGCCGGTGGGATTGTGCGGCGAGATCAACACGATGGCGCGTGTCGCGGGCGTGATCGCAGCCGCCAGGCGTTCCAGGTCGATCCCCCAGGCCTGGGTTGGATCGAGTGGATAGGGCCGCAGGGTGACGTGGCACAGCGCAGCGATGTAGTCGAACAGCGGGTACGATGGCTGCGGCACCAGGATCTCCTGCCCGGGATCAGCCAGGAGCTGGAACAGGTACCAGTACGACTGGCTGGTGCCTGGCGTCAGAATGACGTGCCCGGCATCGAAGTGGAGACCGTGAAACCGGTAGTAGTCGCAGATTGCCACCCGTGCCGTCAGCTGCCCCTTCGGGTCAGGCTGGTAAACCGCGGCCGTCGCCGCCACGTCGTGCAACACCTGCTGCACGACGGCCACCGGATACAACAAACCCTGTCGCGTCGGGTTGCCATCGATCAAGTCGAAAATGGGCAACCCCGCCGCCCGCCGCCGCGCCACCGCCTGGCTGAGCCGGTTGGGACCACCTGCAAAATCGGATGAGACTCGCGAGAACATAACCACAACTATAACGCGCCCCGACCACGCGTCAAATATGGGGAGTAGGGAGTAGGTGCTCGCTGCAAATAGCTCCAGTGAATCGAGGCTTAGGCATCGTAAAAGAATGACTTCCGGCATTATGGCTGGAATTCGCCGCTCCGAAGGCGG